>JBFJXC010000310.1:0-5195 GCA_041623325.1 Lentisphaeria bacterium
CCATCGCGTTCGGAGCCCATCCCGTCGACCGTCATCTGGCCGGAAGCAGCGAACAAAAGGTGCAATTTCTGGAAGCCCCCTACGCCATTCCCTATGACTGCATGATCTCAAAGCACTCCCCGAACCTGCTGGCGGCCGGCGGAGGGATTTCCGGCGCGATGGCCGCGATTGGGGCGGCCCGGACCGGCGCCAAAACCCTGCTGATCGAAAAATACGGTTTCCTGGGCGGGATGCTCACGGCGGCCGGCGTGGGACCGATGATGTCGTTCCATGCCGGAGAACAACCCTTGGCCGACAGCCGATGACCATGAACATGCGCATGGTCAACGTCGACATCCCGACGGTGCGCGACTACATCAAGACCCATGGGGAGGAGTTCCCGCGCCTCGAGGGCGATCTGGAGAAGATCGACAAGGCCCCGCGCCTTTCGATCGGCGGCTTTGTCCGAACCCTGGCCAAAGCCCGCGCCGCCGGCGATTTCACCTTGCCGCGCGAGGACATCCTCTTTTTCGAGGCCAATGCCCCGGGCGAGGTGATTGTGAACACCACCCGGATTCTGGGATACGATTCCGACGATCCGTGGAGCTTCAGCAGGGCGGAGATCGAAGGCCGCCGGCAGACGCAGGAAGTGGAGCGGTTTCTGAAACACTACATTCCCGGGTTCGAAAACGCCGTTCTGGTTTGCACCGGCCCGGAAATCGGCGTCAGAAGTTCCCGGCAGATCAAGGGTCTGTACACCCTGACCGGCATGGACATCCACACCCGCAAAGCGTTTGCCGACACCATTGCCCACACCGGCTATCCGGTTGACATCCACAGCCCGGACGGCGAAGGAACCGCGCACGTCAAACCCGAGTGGGGCACCTTCTGCAACATTCCCTACCGCTGCCTGGTGACTGACCGCATCAGCAATCTGGTCACCGTCGGCCGCTGCATCTCCGTGGACTTCGAAGCCCAGGCCGCCGTCCGAACCACACCGACGATGGGCGCGGTGGGACAGGCCGGCGGCATTGCCGCCGCTCTCGCCGCCGCCGAGCGGGCCTCCGCAGCGGCGGTGGATGTCGGTTCCCTGCACCGCACCTTAAAGGCGCAGGGCGCCTATCTGCACCTCGTGAAGGGTTGAGATTGCGGCGGGGTACTCACAACCTCTGAACGACACAGGGGATGCGCCATGCGACCGTTGTCATGAGTCAGGGAGTGCAGGTAAAGGTGGAAAATCTGTATCGTAATCGCGTTCGTCATCGCAATCGTGATCGGGGTTGATGGGCCTGTGGAGGCCGGTCACCTCTCGTGGTTCAGTCGAAAACGAATTCCTTGGGCTGGCGGAGCCACGAGAATTCTGTTTCCGGGACTCAGTCGTCAAGCATCCATTCCCATGCGGGAATGACGTGGATCGCCGCTGGTATGTCGTATTTGGGCGGCAAGCTGTAGCCAGTCAAAAGCAGTAGAGAGGCGTTGGGGTGCTCGCTGGCGGCTTCAAGCAGCGACCGGATTTCACGTTCAAATATCTCCCTGTCCTCAATTGAGAAGCAAACCTGGATCAGCGCCTCGTTCCCTTCAAGGAATCGGGCCAGGAAGTCCACTTCGAAACCACTCTTGGTTTTGACGTAGGCTACCTCGGCCTTTTTTTGGCGAAGATGAAGATAGACGACTGTTTCGAGAGCGTGCCCCAAATTGCTCTTGCCGCTGCGGTCGAAAAGGGGAATAAAACCCGAATCGATCGGATAGACTTTACGGGGATTGACCTGTTTGCGTTTTTCGGAATCGCTTGCGATGGAGACTGTCTCCAAAAGATAGGCGTCTTCGAGGTGGTCCAAGTACTCAAAAAGGGTTTCTTTGCCGGCCGAAATGCCTTGGGATTTCAAGTCCAGGGCAAACTTGGAAATGCTAAACAGGCCCCCGGGGGAAGCCATCAGCCTGCGGACCAGCCAGCGCAGCGCCGTTGGGTTTTTGATTTCGAAACGTTCGACAATATCGCGCATCAGCAACGTGTCGACATAGCCTTGCAACAACTGAAGGCGGTCACCCTTGTCCAGACCCTGCGCCTCGGGCAGGCCGCCGGCAAAAAGATACTCTTCAAAGTAGGAATCAATCTCCGCTTTTTTCTTCCGGCCGAGCAAATTGATATTTTGGGTAAGCGACCGTCCTCTATGGGTCAGGAACTCGCCAAAGGAAAATGGAAAGATCTCCACTTCCCATGCCCTGCCGCGCATTGACGAGGCAATTTCTCGACTCAACAGCTTTGCCGACGATCCGGCGAGATAGATTTCAGACTCGCCCTCATCCAACAGACGCCTGATAAACATTTCCCAACCGGACACAAGCTGAATCTCATCAAAAAACAAAATGCGTTTTGCGGCATCTTTCCTTGGGAAAAGCCGATTTTGCATATCCAGGATCGACTGAAGCTCAGTTCCGCTGAAAGTCGGCAGACGTTCATCTTCAAAGCTGAAAAAGACAAGGTCTTCTTGGGAATATCCCCGCTCGAAATACTCCCGTCGGCATTGATGAAGCCAAGTGGTTTTCCCCGTTCGCCGCATGCCGATGGCAACAATGGCTTTGTTGGTTATCGCGGGCCTGCCTACCTCACGAGGGGTCATGACGCGCAAAGGCATCTCAGCCGAGGCAATTAGTTTTTCTTTGACTATGTCGGATACTTGGCGGTTCATATCGCATTACACACAACTTGGTCTTTTGTGAAGACTAAATCTACATATATTTAGTCCTTGCTCAAGTCCAATACAACGGACGATCTCGCTTTCCAAGTTCCGCAACTAAACAAGGCCCCCGCCTTTGGACGCTGGGCTACATCCCCCCGAAACAATAGATCCCGCATCATGCCTTCTTCCCAGACTCCCAACCTGATCGTCATCATGGCCGACCAGCTCCGCCACGACTGCCTGGGCGAGCACACCCCAAACCTCAAGGCGCTGATGGCCGACAGCTGCCAGTTCAAGCAAGCGTACTGCGCCTCGCCGCTGTGCGTTCCGGCCCGGGGGGCTTTCTACACCGGGCTGCACCCAAATCTGAACGCCGTTACAACCGGGATGACTGGCGGGAACCGTGGCGGGTCTACCTGGGTCTTGTCGCCCTGCTTGATCACTGCGTCGGCAAGCTGGTCGCCAAGCTTAAGGGAGAAGGCCTCTACGACGATGCCGTCATCGTCTTCACCGCCGACCACGGGGAGATGCTGGGCTCGCACCAGCTCTGGCAGAAGATGTGCAACTACGAGGAGTCCACCCGGGTGCCGCTAAGCATCAAGCTGCCTTCCGGTGCCAACGCAGTCACGACGGTGACCGGCAACGTCTCGCACCTGGATGTATTGCCCACCCTCTGCGACCTGCTGGACCTGCCCCGACCGGACACCCTCTCCGGCATCTCCCTGCTGCCGGCCATGGCCTCCGGCACCGCCCCGGACCGCGACATTTTCGTGCACTTCGATGGCAACGGCGCCTGCGGCAACTTCAGCCGCTGCGTGGTCCGCGGCCGCGACAAGCTCATCGTGGACGTCTTCAAGGACGAAGTTTTCTTGGAGCTCTACGATCTGGAGGCCGACCACCAGGAGACAAACAACCTGCCCTTCGAGCAACCCGACCGCGCCCGGATTCTGGCTGCCTCCCTAGCAAGCGACATTCACACAGGGCCGCAACAGGCTTCTCTTCAGCGCCGTAATTCTTCGTTCTCTTTGTTTCCTTCTGTGTGTATGAAGTGATCAGGCTAATCCGCGCTCATCGTCGCTAATCGAACGCGAAACCACTGACACATCCGCCTTGTCTGAGACCCACTTTCTGCGGCCGGGACGACCGCAGTACTCTGTGGTATGGGCGGCCATGCGCTGAAAGAGGCGGAGTGTTCAGGCGAGTGTGGTCACGTCATACATGTCGAAACAGGAGTCGAAGGTGACGACGGGCACGCCCAATTCTGTTGCCTGGGCAATAATGATCCGATCGAAGGGGTCGGCATAGTGGTCAGGAAGGCGCACGTATCGAGGATTAAATCCATCCAGGCACATCCTCTTCCTCGACCGGCGCAATCGCCTCGGACAAGGTGATGGTTGCCGTGACTCCCGGCAACGGTGCAATCCTGCGTTTGGGCTTTTGGTGTGGCACGATGTCGAACCAAGGCTTGCCATTCTTGGTGACAACCACCGTTTCGCCATTGTGAGCGACGGCTCCCAACTTGCTTAAATTGTTTTTCGCTTCTCTGACCGCGACTTGCATGGCGCACCTCGCTTGACTTTCGGTCCTGCCTACGCATTTAATGTAGCTACGATAGCTACATTGTTCAATGAGCGGCGGTCGCTCTTGAAGGTTCGAGGCTGCCCCCTGATCCAATACGATCACGATTGTCGCCCACCCACCTGCCATCCCGCTTGCCCTTTTGTAGTACAATACTACATTAGAGCCGCAGTCACCGGCGCAGGCGACAGACAAGGACAAGGCCATGGGCAAACTGGAGAAACTGAAAAAGCAGACAACGCTGAAGGCGGCCATCGGGGCGGTGCGGGAGTACATCCTGTCCAGCCGGTTGCAGCCTGGCGACCGCCTGCCGACGGAGAACAGCCTGTGCGAGAGCCTGGGCATCAGCCGCAACATCATCCGCGAGGCGCTGCGCTACTACCGGACGCTGGGGATCATCACCTCCCGCCCCAAGATCGGAGCCACCATCCAGAATCTGGTGCCGGAAGACCCGTTCAAGGGCTACCTGCCCTTCATCGCCGCCGATCCGGAAGGACTGAAAGAGGCGGCCCAGATGCGCATGGTGCTGGAGTGCGGGGCGGCCCCGCTGATCATCGACAAGGCCAGCGCGGACGATGTCGCCGAACTGCGCCGTCTGGTGGCCGACATGCGCGCGGACCGTGACTTCCTCCAGGCCGAGATCCAGTTCCACACCTGCCTGGCCCGGGCCGCCGGCAACCGCCTGATCAACAGCATGAAATCCCTGACCGTGGACTTTTTCGCCGAAAACCTGCTGGACAACGAGAAGTCGGCGGACCGGGAGCAAATCGCTGCCGAGCACGAACAGATCGTCGAGGCCCTGGCGGCAAGGGATCTGGACCGGCTGCTGGCCGCCCTGAGGACGCACTACCGGAAGTATTCACCGTAAAGGACAGAAACATGCAACTGAGACGATGCAAAGCCCTGGACCGAATGCGCGCCGGCGAAACCATCAACTGCTTCAAGTTCAACCTGGAC
>JBFJXC010000311.1:0-5191 GCA_041623325.1 Lentisphaeria bacterium
AGTCCGACCCGCTTGGCCATGCCGCCGGTTTCGTCGACGGCGCCCGGTCGATTCTGACCGGCATCGCCGCCAACCAGTCGTTTGCGACCGGCTTGCCGGTGACCGTCGCGGATCTGGTCAACCTACCGGAGCTGTAGGCCGGTTTTCAAACACAGGTGCCGGGTTTCCGGCACCTTGCCTTACCGCCCCCGGCGGGACGAGGAGGAGCGTCGGGGGGGACGGGATCCGGGATGCTGCCGGGTAGGCTGGCGGCGCGCCGGGGGTTGCCGATCGGGGTGGTCGTGCACCGGAGGAGGCAGCACCAGCATCTCGGGCTCAGGGTGAGAGCAGCTCAGTTCCCGCTGGATGTACTCCTCGATTTCCGGCAGAACGAAGGAGCGCTCCTCGCAGGCGAAGCTGATGGCCCGCCCGGTGGCGCCGGCCCGTCCAGTCCGGCCAATGCGATGCACGTAGTCGTCCGGTTCGTAGGGAAGATCATAGTTGAAAACGTGGGTCACCGCATCCACGTGGATCCCCCGGCCAGCCACATCAGTGGCCACGATAACCCGTATTTCGCCGGCCCGGAACTGCTCGAGCACTCCCAAGCGTTTTTTCTGTGGGACATCGCCGGTCAACAACTCGCAGCTAATGTCATAGCGCTGCAAGTGGGCATAGAGGCGTTCGCAGTCCCGGCGGCGGTTCCGGAAAATGATCACCCGCTTGGAGGTCTCGCACTTCAGCTCCCACAACAGCAAAGCCAGTTTGTCCTTGGCCTGCACGATGTAGACGGTTTCGTGAACTCCTTCGGCGACCACCTGCTCGGGCTCGACCTCGACCGTCACCGGATTCTCCCGCATCCACTGGGCCCCCAGCCGAATGATCTGCGGGGGCAGGGTGGCGCTGAACATCAGCGTCTGGCGGTGCGACACCGAGGGCAGCATGGCCACGATGCGCCGGATGTCGGGAATAAAGCCCATATCCAGCATGCGGTCGGCTTCGTCGATGATCAGCACGCGGACCTTGGACAGGTCCAGGACGCGCCGCCGGGCATAGTCCATCAGGCGGCCGGGCGTGGCCGCCACCAGATCAACCCCCGCCTCGATCTCACGGCGCTGCCGGTCATAATCCATGCCTCCGTACACGGCCAAGTGCTGGCAACCGGTGTAGCGCCCGATGTCGGAGGCGTCTTTGCCGATCTGCAACGCCAATTCACGCGTCGGAGCCAGGATCAGCGCGAAAGGCTGGTTGGCGGCGCGCTCCTCCTCGTTCTCCAAGAAACGCTGGAAGGCCGTGATCAGAAACGCGGCCGTCTTGCCGGTTCCGGTTTGGGCCCGGCCGGCAAGGTCCTTCCCTGCCAGGCAAGACGGCAGGGCATCGGCCTGGATGGGCGAGCAGGTCTTGAACCCCAGGTCATCCAGCAGGGCCCGCTGAATGCGGTCATGAATCGGCAAGGACTGAAAGAACGTCTTGCCGTCGGTTTCCTCCGAGGGCAACGGCTCGGGACGGACCCATCCTTCCATGGAAGGCGGGGCCTGACGCACGATTGGCTTAGGAGCCGATGGCTCTTGTTTGGCCTTGGGCTGGGGCTGGCCGTCTGCGGCGCGGCGCCGGCCGCCTCCGCCACGCCCCTTGCGTTTGCCACCCTCGGGGCGGGTTCCGCTCTCAGTCTTATTTCGGGAATCCCCTCCCTGGCGAGAGCGCCGCTCTGGCTTCTCCGCTTCTCCACTTCGGCGTGGCCTTGACTCTGACTTTTTGCTCGGCGCGGCGGCTGGAGCAGCTTTGAACAAACTGACGACCCGTTTAAAAAACGACACTTTCAACACCTTCTCCAACAAACAGGGGACCGCGAGACCCCAATCCAATTATAAGCAATTCCAATGTCGCGGTACATGCACATAACATGCTGAATCTGCCGAATATAGCGCTTCCATGCTCAACTGCACGGCAGCCAAGGCTGCAAAGCGTCTTCAACATGGAACATTGACATGGGCAGACCGAGCGGGGGGAGCCAGCCGGGTCCGGGAGCCCGGCGCTCGTTCAGTCGTCTCCCTGCCCACTGGAAATGCGCTTGATCTTATCGGCGCTGTACTGCTTGGCTTTGGCCGCTGCGGAATAGCCGGTACTGTGCTCCAGAAAGGTGTCAACGCCGCTCTTGGAGGAACCGGCATCCTGGCTTTGCACCGGCCTGGCCCCGGGTTCGGGCTCGGGGCGGATCACCCCCAGCTTCTTCAGTGCGAAATAACCCAAGGCCGCGATGATCAGAACAACGATCAGCTTTTTCATGGCACCGTCTCCTTCTACAACCTCTTATTGGCAAGAGAATAGGAACCACAATCTACAATAGCGCAGGATCTGGGAACGGCCATTTCGGAACCGCAGGCCTGGTCGCACGGAGTTTCAGCCTCATCGGCCTACCCCGCCAAACGCTCCAGCAGGGCAATAATATCCTCGTCGCTCATGTGCCGGGGGTTGGCTTGCATGCTGTTGCTCCGGCAGTGGGCTAGAATGTGCCCGTAATGCTGCTCTCCCAGGCCATAGTCGGCAAAGGTCTCCGGCACTCCCAGTTCGGCGCAGAGCGAGCCAACGGCGTTCACGAACCCACCCGCCTCGGGCAATCCGCAGGCGCGGCCCAGATCGGCCATCAAATCGGCGCAGACCGGATGATTCCACTTCAAAATATGGGGCAGCAAAACCGCACACGTCAGACCATGGGGAAGATTTAGGACGGCCCCGATGGGATGGGCCAGGCCGTGCACCGCTCCCAGGCCGCTTTGGGAGAAAGCCATGGCACTGAGCAGACTGCCCTCGGCCACTGCCGTGCGAGCCTGCCGGGCAGCGCCGTTGCGGAAGGCCAGCGGCAAATTGACGAAGATCAATTCCGAGGCCTTCAGCGCCAGGGCCTGGCTGACACTGTTGGCGCGGGAGGACACGTACGACTCCACCGCCTGGGTGAAGGCGTCCAGACCGCTGGCCGCTGTCAACGCCGGCGGCATGGACAGGGTCAATTCCGGATCCACCAGCGCCGCCCGGGGAACCATGTGCGCCCCCCGCAATGACTGCTTAACGGCGGTTTCCGTATCCGTCAGCACCGCGTTCCGGGTGATCTCCGCGCCGCTGCCGGCAGTCGTCGGCACCGCAATCAGCGGCAAACCGGCCTGCGTCAAGGCCTCCTCCCCATCAAAATAGCGTTTGAGCGGGGCGGACGCGGGCACCAGCACGGCCGCGGCCTTGGCCGCATCGATGACACTGCCGCCGCCCACGGCTAGAATGGCCTCCGCCTTGCATTCCACGGCCAGGCACCGGATCTCTTCGACCACCGCCAGGCTGGGATCGTGCGGCACCGGCCCAAAACTGGCGCAGATCCTCCCCCCGCAATCGCGCTGCCACTGCGACAACACCGCCTCCGGCAATACCGAACTGGTTGCCACCAGCAGCACCCGTGTCCAGCCGGACTCCTCCAGCAACCCCTGCAGGCGACCACGGACACCCCAGCCAAACAGGATGCGCGGCGGATAGTTCAGATCAAACACGCTCCAGTTCTCCCTTGCTTGCCAACAGCTTGCGCAAAGCCAGAACCGCCGCATCCTTCTCGGCCATCTTGCGGCTGCCCGCCCGGGCGCTGGCCATTTTTCGGCCGGCGATGGAAACGCTGACCTCGAACTCCGGAGAGTGCTCAGGCCCGGAAACCGCCTCGACCACATAGTCCGGGGTCAACTGAAAGTGCTCTTGGGTATACTCCTGAAGATCCCCCTTCGGGTTCTCGCGGGCCAGCATCTGCTCGGGATTGGTCAGAACTGCCTGACAAAGCCGGCGGCATAGATTCAGAACCGGCTCCAGACCGCCCTCGAGGTAGATGGCAGCCAGAACCGCCTCCATGGCGTCGGCCAGATTCGAGGTTCGCTCGCGTCCCCCGCCGCCCTCTTCCCCTTTACCCAGCCGCAGGCAATCGCCCAGTCCGAGCTCGCGGGCAAACCCGGCCAGCGACTCGGCGTTGGCCAGGCCCGCGCGGGCCTTGCTCAGCCCCCCCTCCCGCAGATCCGAATACTGGTGGAAGAGGATTTCGGACAAAACCAGCTGCAAGACGGCGTCTCCGAGGAACTCCAGACGCTGATTGTCGTCCCGAACCCGCTCATTCTCGGCCGCGTAGGAGGGGTGGGTCAGCGCCTGCTTCAGAAGCTCCAAGTCCCGGAATTGGTAGTTCAGCCGCTCTTCCAGCTGCTTGAGCACTGCGATCATAATGGCCTGCCGATGAATCTGGTTGCCCGTTTAAAATGCAGCTGCCACAATAAGGCCGGATCGCCGTGATATCAACGCCAGATTTTGACGTTGATTTCGTCCGTCCCCAAGCTAAATTACAGGCCGGCCTGTCCCCAGGCCGATGAGTCGTTACCAGCTCATTATGAATCGAATAACTACAACGCATTGATCGCGCCTTCGGGCGCTTCAGAAAGGAAGTTTCATGTTTACCGCTTCAGATTTGCGCAAGGGCCTGAAAATCGAACTGGATGGCGAGCCCTACATTGTGGCCACCTTCGATTTCTGCAAGCCCGGCAAAGGCCAGGCCCTTTACCGCTGCAAACTCAAGCACATGCTCACCGGCTCCACCATGGACCGGACTTTCCGCTCGGTGGACAAGATCGACAAGCCGAACCTGGAGCAGAGGGAGATGGTCTACTCCTATGCCGAGGCCGACAGCTTTGTCTTCATGGATGCGGAGACCTACGAGCAAATCCATGTGGACGGCGAGGTTCTCGGCAACCTCAAGTACTTCCTGATCGAAGACGCCGAATGCGAAATCCTCTTCTACCGCGACAAGCCGGTGGAAGTGACCCTGCCAATCTTCGTGGTCAAGAAGATCGACAAGACCGAGCCGGGCGTGCGCGGCGACACCGCCACCAACGTGACCAAGCCGGCCTTTCTGGACAATGGCTACGAACTTCAGGTGCCGATTTTCCTGAACGAGGGCGACGAGATCAAGATCGACACCCGGACCGGCCAGTATGCCGAACGCGTCAGTAAAGCCTGACCCCCGGGAGCGTCTGCGCCGCCTCGAACCCACCCTCCGCAAGCGACACCTCATGTTCCAGGGCATCCGGGACTTCTTTGCGGAGCGTGGGTTTCTCGAAGTCGACACTCCCGTGCGCATCCCGTGTCCCGCTCTGGAAGAGTACATCGAGGCCGAGCCATCGGGCACCTGGTACCTGCGCACCTC
>JBFJXC010000312.1:0-5158 GCA_041623325.1 Lentisphaeria bacterium
GAGCGTCCACACCACCTACTTGTTATCTTTTAAAACCCTTGCATACCAAATACTAATGTAAATGGCGAATGGCCTCTGCTACGACTAAATCAAGATCTTTTTCTGATCTCTGCCACGGCCGAACAAGCTGGCCAAACTGCCTATAATCTCTCTGATATTGCCATCTGCGAATTCCGCAGTTTTATCTCTCGCTGACATTGCATGCCAAGAACGAATTGCCTGTCTCGCATGACCTGGCACGGGCAAGATAACGTATAGGTGTGCGGCGTGAGGTACGAGCGTCCACACCACCTACTTGTTCTGTCCTATTTTTCTGGGTGTCAGCGAGTTGCGACATCCGCAACCGTAAAGCCAGCCCCATCGACAAGGCGCATGACCAATGGAGCGCCCGCGTCCCCGCGGGCAGTGCCGGTCGGCACGTCAAAAGGCATCACCCCGAACCACCGCCGAAGCAATGCCCCGATCGCCTCCGGCCCTTCTATAATCAATTGTTCGCATTTCATTTTCTTCTTCGCCCCAAGGCGGGGCCTCGTCCATTTCATCCCATGTGACACCGAAAGGCACCCCGCCCGGTGTGTAACCCGCGATGTAAGCGAATGTGTCATCCGAATCGGACCACAGGTCTGCCCCTTCCCGCTGTGCCTTCTTTCGACTCTTGGCTCGAGCCGCGCCCTCGATGGAGTGGCGAACCTGCTCCTCGTACTCCTGATCAATCGCTACACCCAAACTCCTGAGTTCGGTGATGGCGCACAGGATGTCCACTCCGTGTTTTTTGCGGTATGCCTTGATAATGCTGTTGCCAGCGTAATTTCGCACCCAGTCCGTGTTTCGGGCAAAAGAAAGACGCTGCTCACGGTTCATCCGATGGAGGCGAGGGCTTTTGGGCTTCTTCTTGCGTTTGGTTGGTGACATCTTCTTTTCATATCGAACAGGATCACTGGGGCGAGGTACGAGCGTCCAGTGCATCCATTTGTTCGACTTCAGCCATCGGCACTTTCCAGACAACTTCTTTGCCATTCCAAAGGGGAATAGGCTCATTGCTTCGTACAGCATCTCCTAACACTCGTCTTGCGGCTCTTCGCATGGCTGTGCCTGCAAGCCGCGTGCTATCGCATTTTGGTTCAGCTTTCATCTAATAACTCCGGTTCCCCTTGGGATGTGTCCCATAATTTCCATTCATTCACTGCGCTCTGGTATAACGGCAAATGGGTTAGGCCTCTTGCATAGCGCCTGCGGATAACGTCCTCTGCAATCGAATGGCCGCCGTGTTTTACACGCAACCGAACTCGTTCAACGGCAAGTTCCACAGACGCAAGTCGCAGAAAATGCAACACCACATGATAGCCCTGCCTCTGCCATTGTTTGAGCAGTTTGAGATGAGATCTACCGCTAAGGGTTGTCTCCAAAGCAAAGGACTCTTCTCGTCGGCAACAGTCTTCAATACGGCCTAGCAATAATTTTGAAGCTTCAATGGCCACTTTCTCTGGTGAAAATGGTGACAAGCCCGAGGCTATCAGATCCGCATTGAGAAAGTTGACGGTACGCCCTTCCTGAGGAAGAAACTCGGTGGCAAAAGTGGTCTTTCCCGCACCGTTAGGTCCTGCGATAATGATACAATGCTTCATGCTTGCTAATATAGGACCTAGATCTGAATTTGCTCACGATGGCTCTCGACTCACCTATTCGCGTTGTCCGTTTCTTGCTTGTCGAACGTATAGCCAGCTGTGCTGTGCCCCAGAGCGAGGAACGAGCGGCGGGGTACGGCATCAGCTGCATCTACTGGTTCGCTCAGGCTATACTCAGGGTGAGACGTTTGCCAAGTGCTTCGGCAAACTTTTCAAGTGTCGAAAGCTTGATGTCTTCGGCATGGTTCTCGATGCGGGAAATCGCCGTCTTTTGGGTGTGCAGGCGAGTGGCCAATTCATCTTGGGTCACACCCGCCTCAAGCCTAGCCTGCTTGAGCATGACGCCAATCTTAAACTGTTCATAGCCAGAGTCAAAATCTTTGGCAAATTCCGGATCGCGCTCCTTGCGTGCTTTGATGTATTTCTGTAAATCACTCATGACGTTCTCCTTCTGAAATAGTCTCGTTTCCTTTCTTCGGCGATCCGGATGGCCTGTCGAGGAGTTTTCTGTGTCTTCTTCGGAAATGCATGCGAGAGCACCACAAGCTTTGCTCCATCCAAAAAGCCAAGGATGCGAAAGATGTTGGTTCCAACCTTTACGCGAATCTCCCAGAGATCGTCCGTATTCACCATCTTCTGGAAGTACTGCCTTGGCACAATCTCCAATTCCTCGACAAGATTGATGACCCAGGCCACTTTCTGAGCTTGTTTCGATGAAAGCAAGTTCAAAAACTCCTCAACCGGACATCTTCCGGTGCTTGTCCTGTAAAATACGACTTCTTTCATCATGCCTTTAAGTTAACGCGCGTGTTAACCTGCGTCAAGGATGCGATTGCTTGAATCAGGAGCGCCGGCATGTGCGGCGCGCGGTAGCGCGTCCGAACAATGCGCTTGTTCGGATTCCCTTTAATAATGGTAGCGCGCTTGAGCAATCAGCAACTCGTTCCCCTCGACGGCGTAAACAAGCCTGTGCTCATCAGTGATTCGCCGGGACCAGAAGCCCGAGAGATCATGCTTCAAGGGCTCTGGCTTCCCCAGCCCCGAGAACGGTTGCCGCTGGACATCATCGATCAAGCGGATGATACGCTTCGCGATCTTGCGGTCATGGGCAACCCAATATGTGAAGTCTTCCCATGCCTGATCTGCGAAGACCAGCCTCATGCCAGATCCGGGAGCGCATGCTCCCTTCCCTGGCCAGCACGAAGCTGATCAACGGCCGCCCGCAGCCGCTGGGCATTGTGGGGGCTGCGCAAGAGATAGGCTGTTTCCTCCAGGGACTCGTAGTCCTCAAGAGACATCATCACAACAGCCTGGTCACGACGACGGGTGATGACTACTGCATCATGGTCGTCGCAGACCTGTTGCATGGTTTGGGCCAAGTTCTCACGAGCGGCTGTGTAGGTGAGCGTTTTCATATGGACAATATGCCGTACAAGTCCTGTCGGTGCAAGCTCTCCCAGATGTCCGAACGTTAGAGTTGACCTGCCTGAAACAGCCGCGAGAAGGTCCCGCAATTGTCCAAAATCGTGACGGCTGGTTCAGGTCTGGTCCAATGTTTTGTTGAACGTGCGGATCTTCCCCGCTACGGGTGAAAAGTAGCGACTCGTCCGGGTGGGCGCAAGAGCGGCAAAGAGGAATTTCGGGAACATCGCGAGGCAAATCCCTTGCCCCTGGCGGTGTTTCGACCGATTTGGACTGTCTCCGGAATGGAAATCCGTTTCGCCGGCCATGGTTTGCCCCGCGCCATGACGTTTCGGTCGGTTTCGGCGCAAGGGGCTGCCCTGCGCGCCTGGTCAGGCACGCGCAACAGTGTCATGACATGGTTTTCAAGCGGCATGGCGATGCCTCCGGAAGGGATGCACGACCGGCGGCGCGCGTCCGCCGGCCGGAATCGTCTTGTAGTCCTGCATGCAGCCGATTTTGCAGCGCGGACAAAGATACGGCGAATCCTCCGGAAGTTCAGTCTCCGTGGCCTCGGCAAGAACCGTCTGAGTCTCCGGAGACGGTTCCGGCGCCCTGCCCAGGAGGCGTTCGCAGGCCTCCAGGTTGCGGGCGCGTTCGGTGCCGGCCAAGATCCCGTAGAACCGGATCTTGCGAAATCCCCTGGGCAGGACGTGCAGCATGAAGCGCCGGATGAACTCGACCGCGCCCAGTGCCGTTGGCTTGACCGGCGCCGGGAACCCCTCGACTTGATTGGCGTAGTCCTTCCAGGTGAAGGCCACCTCGCCCGAGTCGGAGACGTCGAGGATGCGCCAGTTGCTGATGGCCACCGAATGGGTGTAGCGCCCGATGTACTCGACCACCTTCTCCGGTCCGGTCATGGGCGGTTTGCAGTATACGACCCAGTCGCGCGCCTCCGCCTCGTCGATCAGTTCGCCGATGCCGGGATGGTCGAGGCGGGCCCGCCTCAGCCTGGCGCAGAGACGCTTGCGGAACAGGGCCGACAGCTCGCGGACGTCGAGAAAATAGTCGGACGGCGCGGAGGTCCAGCGGCGGCGGTCGTCGGAGAGCGCTCCGCCGGTGACGATGAAATGAACGTGCGGATGCAGCCAGAGCAGCTGTCCCCAGGTGTGCAGGATGGCAATCACCCCCGGGCGACCGCCGTAGACTTGTCGGGCCGTCTCCAGCAGCGCGGCGGCGGCGCTCTTGAACAGCAGATTATAGAATCGGCGCGGGAACCGGAAGGCCAAGTGGTGCAGTTGCGCCGGAACCGTGAACACGCAATGGAAATGGTGCACGTTGATCAGCTCGTCCAGACGCCGCTTCACCCACATGCGGGCCAGCTTCCCCTGGCAGCTCGGACAGTGGCGGTCGCCGCAGGAATCGTACACGGGCCGCTCAAAACCGCAGTGGTCGCAGATCTCCAGGTGGCCGCCCAGCGCCTCGGTCCGGCACATCGACAGGATCCGCATCACCTTGCGCTGCTGCGCGTTCATCCTGTAGGCGCGGCTGTAGTCCGCCCCGTAGCGGCGCAGAATCTCGTTCACCGTGAATTGCGGACGCCCGCCTGCCATCATCCCCCTCCCTGCCTGTCATTACCAGACACGCCGGGAAGGAATCGGTCAAGAAGAAGCAAGAATTTGTAAGCAGACAGACGAATGCTGTTGTTTATTAGTTCAACGTATAATACTTGACCGGTTAAAAAAAACGGAAAATCAATATTTTCGGGGAACGACTGGGCAAAACGTCGACATTCCCTGATCCGTAAAAGGAGGTGGGAATCGACCGGTTCTTCAAGCTCGCCTCCCGCACGAAAGCGACAATCTACCCCCGCGAAAAACCGCTTGCAAGCGGCGGTCGTAAAACTCCGGCAATAGCGTGCTTTATCGCCCGGTTGGGTTTGCCGGAAGGTCAATACCCAAAACGGCATCTTCCAAGGGGGAAAAAGGTCGTAAAACTCATTCAATACCCTGCCTACCCGACCGGTCGGATAAGCGCGTGATTTCCCGGCAAATCCGACCGGACCCAGCATGCAAGCCCCGCTTTTTCGATTGCGGCAGCACCCGGATTCGAGCGCCTCAACGGGAACCGCA
>JBFJXC010000313.1:0-5151 GCA_041623325.1 Lentisphaeria bacterium
CCCCATCTTCGCCCCACTGCCGCAAGGGCAGTGGAGGCAGAAACCAACTAAGCAAAAGGAAATGCACATGCACGCCATCCTGATCGCCGACAACAAGGACCTGGTCTGGAGCGAGGTCCCCGATCCCGTCCGTAAGGACGGGGAGATCATCGTCGACATCCGCGCCGCGGCCCTGAACCGGGCCGACCAGATGCAGCGCGACGGCAACTACCCGCCTCCCCCGGGCTGGCCCGAATGGATGGGCCTGGAATGCGCCGGCGTGGTGTCCGAAGCCGGTCCCGACAGCCGCTGGAAGGTCGGCGACAAAGTCTGCGCCCTGCTGGGCGGCGGAGGCTACGCGGAGAAGGTGGCCGTGCCCGAAGGCATGGTCCTGCCCGTTCCCGACGGCCTCTCCTTCCCCGAGGCCGCCGCGATTCCCGAGGCCTTCGCCACCAGCTACCTGAACCTCTGCATCGAAGGCGGCATGCAGGCCGGCGACACCGTTTTCATCCAGGCCGGGGCCAGCGGCTTGGGCATGGCGGCTGTCCAGCTGATGAAGCAGCTCGGCGCCAAGGTCGTCACCACCGTCGGTTCCGAGGAAAAAGCCGAATTTGTGCGCGAACTCGGGGCTGACGTGATCATCAACCGCAAGAAAGAGGACATCGCTGCGGTGCTCGCCGAACACCCGGTGGACGTCGCCATGGACTGCGTCGCCGGCAAAAACCTCGGCCCCTGCCTGGAGACCATGGCTCGGGGCGGCCGCTGGATCGTGATCGCCACCCTCGGCGGCCCCATCAGCGAGCTGAACATGCTGGACTTCTTCAAGCGCGGGGTCAAGTTGATCGGCAGCACCCTGCGCAGCCGCACCAGCCAGATGAAGGCCGACATCCTCTCCGGTCTCGAAAAACAGCTCTGGCCGTCTTTTTCAGCAGGCAAGATGAAAGTGTTGATCCACAAGACCCTGCCCATGCCCCAGGCCGAAGAGGCCCATGCCATTCTTCAGAACCAGGAAAACCTGGGCAAGGTGGTACTGACCCTGGAAGGGAACCAACCATGAGCTTCAAGAACAACGTGGCCATCATTAGCGGCGCCGCCTCGGGCATGGGCCTGCTGAGCGCGCAAATGCTTTCCCAAGAGGGCGCCAAGGTCGTGCTGACCGATGTCAACGCGGAGGCGGTCAATGCCGCCGCCGACGCGATCCGCGAGGAGGGCGGGGACGCCCTCGGCGTGCAGGTGGACGTCCGCGACTACGCCCAAATCAAGAAGGCGGTCGACACCGCGCTGGAGGCGTACGGTCGGATCGACATTCTGTTGAACTACGCCGGCGGCGCCGAAACCCGCGTGCTGCAATGCCACAAACCGTTCCACGAACAGCCCGTCGAGGTTCTCGACTGGGGACTGGACGTGAACCAGAAAGGCACGGTCTACTTCTGCCATGCCGTGCTCGGCACGATGATCAAACAGAAAAGCGGGGTGATCATCACGTTGGGTTCGGTCTCCGGCATGGAAGGCGCCGCCGGCGCGGTCTGCTATAGCACCGCCAAAAGCGGCATGCTGGGCTTGACAAAGTCCCTGGCCCTCTGCGGTGCCCCGCACGGCGTCCGCGCCTGCTGCATTTCGCCCGGTCCGGTCCTGACCCGGCCCGGCATGGCCAACATGCCCACCCGCCTGGGCCGCGCCGCCGAACCTCGGGAAGTCGTCGACCTGATTCTGTACCTCTGCTCCGATAAAGCCGCCTTCATCACCGGTACCAACTACCTGATCGACGGCGGACGCTCCTGCGGAGGCATCGGCTGATCCAACGGTATCCGCCCCCCAAAATAAAGAGCACCCCTTTGCGGATTCACAGGAGGCGCTCAGGTCGAGCGGCATGGCCGTCGACGGGGAATCAGGGCGGTCCTGGCGGCCAGGTTCGGTAGGGCTGTTTGACGCCGTCCCGATTAACCGTTAATGGTTTGGTAACGCCTAATAAGGGGGCGACGAATTCGGGGATGAGATAGACATGCCGCCGCGTACTGGCAAGGGCCGATATCTCAAGGTAGCCAAGTGCGCATGGATTGGCGCGCAGTTGTTTCTCTGCAGTTGCGGGCATGTAGGGGTGATGCCGGGCGAACGGATTGCCATGCACGAGGCCGAATGAGCCGCTAGCGCTCCGGACAAGATTGAGTCGATGTCGGCGGGAGCCCCTGGTGAGCGGGAGGCCTTGGCCACTTTCCGGAACTAGGGGGCTGGAGGACTGAGTCTAAAGGTTTGGTGTGCTTCTGGTTCAAGCTTGTTCCGACAAAAAGGCCTACCACTTGGTCGCCAGGAAGCGTTCGTTGGTTGCAGGAATCATGATGGAGGGAGGGCAGTGGATAGCCGGCGGCAGAACATCGCGGTCATCGGGGCCGGGGTTGCCGGGCTGACCGCCGTTTTTGTGCTTCAGCGGCGGCACCGCATCACCCTTTACGAGAAGAACAACTACGCCGGCGGCCACACACACACCATCGAGCTGCCCGATGGACCGGACCGGGGAACCCCGGTGGACACCGGCTTCATTGTGATGAACCATCGCAACTATCCCCTGCTCACCCGCCTGTTCCAGAAATTGTCTGTCGCTCTTCAGGACAGCGACATGTCGTTCTCCTACTACGATCCCACGACGGGACTCGAGTACTCGGGCTCCGGACTGAACGGGCTTTTCGCCCAGCGCCGCAACTTGCTGCGCCCCTCTTACTACCGGTTCATCCGCGAGATTCTCCGTTTTTTCCGCGAGGCCGAGGCGGACCTCGGCTCCGGCGGCCTTTCCGGACTGACTTTGGGGCAGTACTTGGAAAAGCGCCGCTACTCCAGCCAGCTTATCGCCCACCATGTGATTCCAATGGGGGCGGCTATCTGGTCAACCCCTGGAAACAGGATGCTGGAATTCCCCGCCGAGAATTTCGTGCGTTTCTTCCACAACCACGGACTGCTCGGCCTGAGAGACCGCCCCCAGTGGAAAACCGTCGTCGGCGGCAGCCAGGTCTACGTCAGAAAGATCCTGTCCGACTTCCGGGGGGAGGTCTTTCTTGGCCGCGCGGTTCGCACTGTCACCCGTCAGGACGACTTTGTGGAGGTGTGCACTTGCGACGGTGCCCCCCGGCGCTTTGATGCGGTCATTCTGGCCACCCACGCCGATCAGGCGCTGGCCCTGTTGAGCGATCCGTCGGCTCAGGAAAAGGATCTGCTCGGGGCTTGGAGCTACTCGGAGAACCCCACGGTTCTGCACACCGACTGCTCGGTTATGCCCCCGTTGAGGCGCGCGTGGGCGTCATGGAACTACACGCGCTCCAACGATGGATGTCCGGAGGCGCCAGTAAGTCTGTCCTACGATATGAACCGGTTGCAGCGCCTGCGCACGGTCGGCCACTATCTTGTGACCCTCAATCCAGTGCGAGCCTTACCCCCAGCCAGCATCATTGCCCGGATGGTGTACCAGCACCCAACTTATACGCCGGCGGCTTTGGCTTCGCAAGCGAAATTGTCCCGGCTCAATGGCATACGGAACACCTACTTCTGCGGCAGCTATTTCGGATACGGTTTCCATGAGGATGCGGTCCGTTCCGCCTTGGATGTGGCCAACCAGTTCGGACTGGAGTTATGAACACCAGAATCTATCATGGCCACGTCACCCATGCCCGTTTCCTGCCGGTGGAGCACCGCTTCGCCTATCCGCTCTATCTGATGGCAGTGGATCTGGACGAGCTGGAGGGAATTCACCGGTCCATTCGCGGTTTCGGCTACAATCAGTTCAATCTCACCTCGTTGCACGACAAGCACTATTTGTGGGGAGACGGGGCCATCAAGGAGCGTCTGTTTCGCCTGCTCGGCGAGCACGGCTGCTCCGGCGCCATTGGTCGGGTCGAGTTGGTTACCATGCCTAGGGTGCTTGGCTGCGCTTTCGTTCCGGTCAGTTTCTACTATTGCTATGGTCCGACGGGGGCCGCCTCCTGTGTCGTGGTCGAGGTTAACAACACCTTTTCCCAGCGCCATGTCTACATACTTGACGACCCGCAGCAAAGTACTCCCCGCGATCCCGTCATCTACCGGCATGGCAAGGAGTTCTACGTGTCTCCTTTCAACAACCTCTCCGGCAACTATCAATTCAGCTTCTCCGCGCTAAACGAGCACCTGCGCATCAGCATATCATTGTTCCGGGATGGACAGAGGATTTTTACGGCGGGGTTGTCCGGCCAGGCCAGGCCTCTAAATAGCAGTGGTCTGCTCAAGACCGTGATGCGCTATCCGGCCGGCGCCGCCCTGAACTTCCCCCGGATATGCTGGCAGGCCGGCAAACTCTATTACGGCAAGAAACTGCGGGTTCAGCCCCGGCCGTCTCCGGCGCACCCCATGACCATTGTAGTCAAGCCCCCGACCATTGTTCAGCGCCTGGCCATGAAAGGGGTCGATCGGGCCTTGTCCAGATTGCAAGGCGGCCCTCTGAACCTGACGATGCCGGACGGGCGCCAGAAAACCTTTGGCCAGGCCACTCTCCCGAGGCCGCTCAGTCTTGCTGTTCACGGCTACGATTTCTTCCCCCGGCTGGTCCGTGGCGGGGATATCGGTTTGGGCGAAGCCTACACCGACGGCCTGTGGGATTGCGACAACCTGCCCGATCTGCTGACGTTCTTTGCCGACAACCTGGCAGGGCTTGCGGAGGGTGGAGTCCGGCCGCGGCTTGGCACCCGGCTGAAGATCAGATTCCAGCATGGTCTCAGGAGAAACACCCTGCGGGGCAGCCAGCGCAATATCCGCCAGCACTACGACTTGGGCAACCATTTCTATGAGCGGTTTCTCGACCCGGAGACCATGCTGTACTCGTGCGCCCTGTTTGAGAAGCCCGAGGACAGCCTGGCCCAAGCGCAGCACAACAAGATCAAACGGATCATTGGACTGGCTGGTATCACGGAAAAGCACCATGTTCTGGAGATCGGTTGCGGCTGGGGTGGATTTGCCATCGAGGCGGCCAAAACAACCGGTTGCCGGGTGACCGGCATCACGATTTCGGCCGAACAGCTTCGCTATGCGAGGCAGCGGGTCCGGGAGGAACAGCTGGAAGGTCAGGTGGAGATTCGGCTTTGCGACTACCGGCAAATCGCGGGAGTCTACGACCGGATCGTCTCCATCGAAATGCTGGAGGCGGTCGGCCATGCC
>JBFJXC010000314.1:0-5142 GCA_041623325.1 Lentisphaeria bacterium
CTCACGCTCCCAGTCCAGATCCCGAATCATCACCTCCACATTGTCGCCTTCGGCCACAATGTCCTCGGCTTTCTCCACATGCCCCCAAGCCAGTTCGCCCATGGGAATCAACCCTTCGATGCCGCCGATGTCCGCGAAGACACCGAAGGGCATAATCTTGCGGATGGTGGCACGGCGCAGATCGCCCACCTGGAGAGTTTCCTTGAGCTCGTCCACCAGCTGCCGGCGCTGCTCCTCCAGCAGACGGCGGCGGCTCAACACCAGGTTGCGCCCGTCTTCGCCGTATTCGCTGATCAGAAACGTGAAGCGCTCGCCCACATAGGCGGCCGCATCCCGATGATGAATGTCCATTTGAGAAAAGGGGCAGAAGGCACTGTGGTTGCCAACGCTCACCTCGAAGCCGCCCTTGCGCTCCTTGGTCACCCGGCCTTCGACCGGCATGCGCGCCTCGAAAGCCTCCGCCAACGAAGCATCGGCCGCGCCACTGTCCAGCTTCAGCCCCAGGCGGATTTCCCCCTGGTGGGACCCCAGGCAGAAGGCCTCGATAGGATCCCCAACTTTGACGGTCAGCTCCCCCGCCTCGTTCAACAACTCGTGGCGCTCCAGAATGCCCTCGCTCTTGGCGTTGATGTCCACGAAGACGGTCTTGTCGTCGATGGCGCTAATCACGCCCCGGACCTTGTCCCCGGACGAGACGCTGGTTCCCGCCCCTGCCAGATGCGCCTCCAGCATGGCTCCGAAATCCATATCCTCCTCAGGACTGGCCACGATCGGCTGGTTGAGCGCCCCCCCCAGCCCCAAACTCGGCCGGGCCCGGAATATTTCAGTCTGGCCGCCCCGGCCGGTCACCTGCAGGCTCGCCAACGCGGCCGGCCACAACCAGATCGAACCGCGCGACAGCACCACCCTGCCCTGTGGCGTCTGCACATCGGCCTGGCCTGAGGTGACCAGCAGAATCGAAACGCTGCCGTCCGAGTCAAGACTCATCACCTGATCGCGCTCCGGTCGCCAGACCTGAAGCTCGAACTCCTCGGCCGGCACCCGATAAAGAGTCTGCCCCGGTCCGGTCGACACCCCCGAAATGATGTGCGGAGCGCCGTCTTTGTAGGTGAGCATCTCCACCAGGACGTCGCGGTCAATGAACTTCGGCGTCAGTCCCGCCCTCACCACATTGTCGGAACTGGCCATGCACTCCACGATGGTTCCGTTCAGATAGGCATGGGGCTCGTTGGGCCCCAGAAAAACGGCTTGCCCGGGGCGCAGATGTACAGCGTTGAGAAAATAAGCGGACAAGGTGCCTCGGTCGCCCGGGAACAGGTCCAGGGTTTTGAGAAACCAGCGGTCGGACTCGGTCTGGTGGGCAAGGTCGGCCAGCTCCCGCTGCAGGACCTCCAGCACGGCTTCGATCTCAATCTGGTCTGCGGCGAAGAGGTGGGCATAGGCATCCTTCAACCATTGCCGCCGGTTTGCGGGGCTGAAGGCCTGCAACAGGTCGCCGAAAAAATCTCTCAGAGCGCTGTGGCGCTGCAGGTCGGTGCGGATGGCCTCGGCCGGACGGAACTGGCAGAAGGCATCGAATTCAGTCAGGGCCACCGCGATCTCGGGTTTGTGGTTGGCATCCGGATAATGCTCGGGATCGCGCTCATGCAGACGAGCGGCCAGCGTCCGGTCGGGATGGGCCTGGATCGACAGCGGCTTTTCGCAGCTGAGCACCTTCAAGAGGAAGGGCAACTGATTGCCGGTCTGAGCGGCCAGGCTTTTGCCCAGAATCGCTTCGGGTTCACGCGCAATCAGCTCGTCCAGGGAGACAGGCGCGGCCGGGTCGGACACAACCCGGGCCGGCATTTTCTCGTGGGCGCCAATCCACAGCTCCGCAAAGGGGGTGTCCTCGTCGGCCTCCACCCCCAGCAAATCGGCTATATAGGGCCGCTTTCCGCCCTGCTGGCGGCAGCCCCACGGATAATTCTGGACACCACAGGCCAACGGAAGAATCGAATCGAATTTCATACGCTCACTTAAACCTTCTCGATATCCACTTTTCGCTTGCCACCAGAATCGATGACCACAATAACGTTGAACCGGCTGCCGGCGATCATGCGGTGCCCCTTAAACCGCCATTCCCAGTAGCGGGGTCCAGTCGAGGACTCGGGTGCGGGAACGGTGGCGTTGAACGACCAGTTGCCATGCACCGTTGTATCCTCCTGCTGGATTCGCTGGCCGGAAACGGCCATTTCCAGTTTCAAGCTGTCCCCATGCCGCCAGAGGCGCATTGTCTGCCCAGCCCGCACCTCGACCCTGAACAGGCGTTCCAGATTGAACGAGAAGGCAGGCAGAGCAATCTCCAGGTCGGTCAGCCGGTCGCCGCGAAGGTCGTAATCGAACCAGCCCTTTTCCAATGAAAAGCGCTCGGAAGCCTTCAGCAGCAGCAACGGTTTGTCCGGGGCTTCGGACATCCGCACCAGCGAACCGGCGGGGGCCTGGATGTCATAGCCCTTTTCCTGGGCCGGAAGGATGCCATCGGCAACCTCCGGACCCATGCCGGAGCGGGTGATATCTTGCAGCCGCTTGACCATCTTGGCCGCGGCCGACGGCATCTGCAACTTTTGAATCTGTCCTATCAACTCCTGAAGCGGAACCCCCTCCCGAACGCTGGCCAGAACCCCCCGGTCAAGAATGCGGTAGGTTTCCGGGGTGCCCAGGGTTAGCAGCGTGACCCGGCCGGGCTCAACGGAGAACTGGTAGGACTGGCCGGCAATGGCGACTTTATGTTCCAGCCGCTTGCGGGCCCTGATGCTTAGCACCGCCACCTGGCCCGGCCCGACTTGACGGACCTGGGCCTTCTCGTCCAGCTGGACCGCCGCCTCTTCGGATTGGGCATTGTAGACAATGACCTGCGCCGAGCGCCGCATCATCCCGGAAAAAGCGGGCCAGGCGTAGCGAACCAGCCCATATCCGGCCGCAGCCACCAGAACCACCCCAAGAGCCAATTTGAACCAGCGGCGGGGAAGCCGTTTGGAAGCGGAAATCTCAAGGGGAAGCCGTTGCACGACTTTTTCGTCGGCATGCTCCTTCAGCTGGATGGGCGGCAGGGAAACAATTTCGGTGCCCATGCGGCCGCCGCTGGCGGCAATGTGGACCGTGCCCGGTTTCGTGCGGTTTTTGCCGAATCCGCTTAAATCCACCTGCTCACCGGCCAACAGGTCGGGATCCAACGTGGCCCATTTCGCGCCGTCCCAGAACAGGTCGTTGGTTGCCAGGGTGCCTTCCGCCAGCCCGGCGGCGACCGCTTCCCGACTCAGCGGATTCGGTTCCGAGTCGCTGCCCTTGAACACCAGAAGCACATCCGGGTCTGATTCCCTGGGAATCGCCACCTTCTTACCGCAGCTCTGACATTCCGCCTCCCCCCCGGCGTAGTTGTCCTTGACGCGATAGGCAGCACCGCATGCACATCGAAACATGATCACTAACTAGCTCTCCCGATAACACATCGCCACATCCTGGATAGCAACCGCATAACATAGACGGGAAATGTCTTTAATTCGACGCCGGCTAGGCAACTTCACGTCCATCTCCCCGGAATAGGCTGCCCGCAATCGGGGCAACACCCCCCGGCCAGACGACATTTCAGCAGGCTAAAGCCCGAGCGTTCGACCAGCAGCGCCTGGCATTGGGGGCAGTAGGTATTCTCATCTCGCCCCAACCCGCGGAGATTGCCGCCGTACACATAACGCAACCCGGCCTCCCGGCCCAGATCCAAGACCTGGCGAATCTTCTCGACCGGCGTCCAAGCCGCCGCCCCTTTGGCTTTGTAGTCGGCGTGATAGGCCGTCACGTGCCATGGAATGTCCGGATCGACCGAGGCCACGAAATCGGCCATGCTTCGAAGTTCTTCAACGCTGTCGTTGAATCCCGGCACCACCAGCGTGACCACTTCCACCCAGATTCCCCGCTGGTGCAGGGAGCCGATGGTGTCCAGAACCGGCCTCAGCCGCCCCCCCAGCCGGGCATAATTCTTCTCCGTGAAGCACTTGAGGTCGACGTTCATGGCATCCAAACACGGTTCCATGAAATCCAGAACCTGGGCACTGGCAAAGCCATTGGAGACGAAGCTGGTCATGAGGCCCCGTTCCCGGGCCAGGGCGAAGATCTCCGCGGCCCATTCGCAGGTAATGAGAGGCTCATTGTAGGTGCTGGAAATCATCGGGGCATTGGAGCGCAGCGCCAAATCCACCAGTTCCCTGGCCGAACAAGGCTGGGGGGGCATGCCGGCGGCCTGGGGATCGCGGAGCAGCTGAGAGGTCTGCCAGTTCTGACAGAACCAGCAATGAAAATTGCAGCCCAGCATCCCGAAACTCAAGGCGTTTTGACCGGGCAGCACATGAAAGAACGGCTTTTTCTCGATGGGGTCGCACGCGACCCCGGCCACATAGCCGCTTGGCCCGTACAGAGTCCCCTTCCGATTGAAACGCATCAGACATAGGCCACGCTTGCCTTCCCTGATCTGGCAGTGGTGGGCACAGGCGTGGCATTGCACGGCTCCGGGGGGGGACTCCAGGCCACTGAACACCCTCGCCCGGGCACTCAACTCGTCCAGCTTGTATTCGCGGCCCATGTCCGACATCGCCTGTCCTCCTTTGCCCCTGCCGCACCCTTCGTGCTGCTGGTAACAAGGTAGTCCTGAACCGCTGGCATCGAAAGCGACGCGACAGGCCCTACCAGCAAGCCACTGCCAATTCAGGCAACAGCATTTGATTCCGCCGCCAACCGCGTCATATTACGTGTTTTTGCCATTTATGACCACTTTTCCGGTTAGAGACGAAGGAATACATCAACCATGCCGAACATCAAATCTGCCAAAAAGCGCCTGCTGACCAGTGCCAAAGCCAACCTGCGCAACCGGGTCCGCAAGTCCCGCGTCAAAACCTTCGAGCGTCAATTCGCCGAGAAGCTCGCGGCCAAGGACCTGGACGGCGCCCGCGAAACTTTCAAGATGCTCTGCGCCTCTCTGGACAAGGCCGCCAAGGTTGGAAGCATTCACCAGAACAAGGCCAACCGCCGCAAATCCCGCCTGCTCGCCGCCCTCAAGAAGGCTGCCTAAGGCACTGCCGACTCAAGACTTCTACCAGCGCCGCTCCGCCACCC
>JBFJXC010000315.1:0-5141 GCA_041623325.1 Lentisphaeria bacterium
CCCCCTTGATCCACCCCCTTGATCCATAAAGCATCCAACATCACCTCCCTCATAACACGGCATACGTTGCCAGCAGATAGTCCTCAAGAGCCGCTTCGAAGGCGCGGTATCCGGCCAGTTCGATGCCCTCGCCCGGGCCGTGCAGGTCCCGTCCCGGGATTCCCAGCAGGGCGATCGGCACGTTCCACTTTACAAAGTGTCGGGCGTCGGTGGCCCCGTTCAGGCGGTAGACCCGGATCTCCCGGTCCAGCGCCTTCTCCAGATGACCACGCAGGTCGCGCAATACGGGCGTATCCTCGCTGAAGACCACCGGCTGACAGTGCATGCCCAACCTTACCTCCAGCCCCGAAGCAGCCCGGATTTCCTGCAAAATCCGCTCCTGGTCGCCCGGCGTCGTATAACGGATGTTCAAGGTCATCTCGGCCCGGTCCGGGACGCGGTTTGCCACCGTGCCCGCCTGGCAAATGGCCGCCACCATGGTGTCGTGCCACTGATCGTCGGCCGACACCGTCGGAAACAGCCCGCGCACCCGCACGTAGCCGTCGACCAGACGATCCAAGGCATTCTGCCCACTCCACGGCTCCGCCGCGTGGCAAGCCTCGCCCTCCGCCTTCAAGGTCACGGTCAACACCCCCTTCTGGGCCACCGCCATGGCATTGCCCTCGGCATCCACGATGCACACCAGCTTTCGCGCCCCGTAGTCCCCCTTTTCGGCCATATACCGGGTTGTCTCCCCGCCGGTCTCCTCGTCGGTCGAAAAGATCGCCCCCACCCGGCAGCGCCCGTTCAGGCGGATCAAGGCGTTGGCCATGATGGCCGCGTTGCCCAGACAATCCGCCGTGCCACGCCCATACAGCCAGCCGTCCCGCTCCTGCAACACAAACTGCTCGTCGGGCGCCGGCACCACATCCAAGTGCGCGTTCAGCATGCAGTCCACCTGCTTCTCGGGAACCGTCGCCGCATACAGAATGCGCCGCCCCTGCAGATTCTCCTCGGCCGTAAACACTCCGGCCTCCTCCAGATAGTCCTTCAGAAACCCCACCACCGCATTCACCCGGTCCGTCTCGGCCGTCACCGGCTTGAACGACACCAGCTTCTCCAGCAAGTCCTCGCTCTTCATCTCGCCCCTTTCGTATCCTTCAGTCAAAATCATCTACCCCTGACGGGCTAATCCTATCGCCGATTACGAAAAAGTCGAAAGAAAAACGACCATCGCCATCAAGTTAAAGTTGGGCCTGGTTCCTGCCGCAATTCGAGCGGCTCTGACCAAGGCACCGGAACCCGGAGCCACTGCGCGTTGGCGGTCGGGCTGGTCTGCCCCGTCTGCCCTGTCGGACCTGCCAGACAATTGAAATCCCGCCTGCAGCCACTATTCTGAAGCTTCCAGAAAATCAGACTCAAATTTTAGGCATCATGAAGAACGTCACGATCTACACCGACGGCTCGGCCCGAGGCAACCCAGGCCCCGGCGGCTACGGCACCGTCCTGCTCTGCGGCAAGCACCGCAAGGAGCTGTCCGGCGGCTTCCGTCGCACCACCAACAACCGCATGGAGATCCTGGCGGCCATCGCCGGGCTCAAGGCGCTGACCCAGCGCTGCCAGGCGACCATCTACACCGACTCGAAGTATCTGTACAACAGCATGATGAAAGGCTGGGCCAAACGCTGGCGCGCCAACGGCTGGATCAAGAGCAACAAGGAGAAGGCGCTGAACAGCGATCTCTGGGCCCAGATGCTGGAGCTGTGCGAGAAGCACGCCGTCGAGTTCATCTGGGTCAAGGGACACGCCGGCAACCAGGAGAACGAGCGTTGCGACGCCCTCTGCACCGCCGCCGCCCAGCGCCCCCGCCTGCCCGCCGACCAGGTCTACGAGAATGGGGAGGGATGACACTGGTTTCGGGTGTCGGGGGCTCCGAAAATCCGAATCGCTCTGGTGATCGGGGTTCAGGGGCCGGACCCGCCCGACAAGTCCGACAGGTCCGAGGCAAGAAGACCTGGAATTCCAGCTCCTTTTTCCTCACCCCTGCCGGAACCGGCTGGGCGCCATGCCGATTTCGCGTTTGAACTGCGCCGAAAACTCGTAGGGGGATCGATACCCCAACTCGTCGGCGATCTCGGAAATGGCCTTTTGCGTCGATCGCAGCAGTTGGCAGGCCACATCCATGCGCCGACGCACCAGATAGCGCCCCGGCGACATCCCCATCCGGTTCCGAAACGCCTTGCGGAAAGTCTCATACCCCCAGCCATGGTCCTGACAGAACCGCCGCAGATCCAGACGACGGCCAACCTGCCCCCTTAAATCTTGAAGTCCTTGCTCGACCATGCGGTTTATCTGCTCGCTCTCCCCAGCCCCGTGGCAGCGCCTGAGAATCCTGGTCAGCTGTTCCAGCATCCTGACCAACACCCCCGGCAGATCCATCTCGGAGCTTTCCTCCAATTCAGTCATCAATAAGTAAATGGCGTGTTCGATCCCCATGTCCGGGCCGATCTGGTAGACACACACATCATCGCGAATAATCCCCAGAGAGGCCAAGCCCTGGTACAACGAAGAATTCAAATCGATAAAGCACTCGGCCCAGTCGCTGTCTGGATCGATATAAGTGGAATGTTTTTTCTTGGGATGACGCTGGAAGACGCTGCCGGGTTCCAACCGATGGCGCACGCCGGCCGCGTCCACGTACTCGCCGAAGCCCCGGATCACATAGACCAATGCATAGCTGGAAAGCTCGAAGTTCTCCTCATCCACCGTCACCCCCCGCTTGTGGATGAACCCCACCCCCAGTCGTTCCCGCGCCCCCTCCCTTCCCATTGAACGGAAGACCAGCCGGGTCTCGATCCTGTCCACGCCCGGGTACGTCATGCCGCCCTCTTTTTTACCATCAAACACAGTTTTTATACCAAAAAACTAATTTTTCGTTTGAAAACCCTCACTATATTTCATCCCACAACACAAATTTCAAACCGAACCCGGAACCATTCAACCCACTGAAACCAAAGGATTCCCCATGAGCCTTCAACTCAGCCACACCGCCAAGCCCTGGGAAACTCCCGAACTGACCGGACTGAACCGCCTGCCCTCCCGGGCCACCCTTTTCCCCTTTGCCGACATCGCCAGCGCCCTCACCCTGGATCGCACCAACACCCCCTGGTTCCAGTGCCTGAACGGCACCTGGCGCTTCCAACTGGTGGAAAAGCCCGAGGCCGCCCCCGCCGACTTCGCCAGTTCCGACACCGCCACCCAGTCCTGGCGGGACATCGCCGTACCGGGCAACTGGACCATGCAGGACGTGGGGGACTACCCCCACTACACCAACGTCCAGATGCCGTTCGACTGCGAGCCGCCCTTCGTGCCGGAGGAAAACCCAACCGGCCTGTACCGGACAACCTTCACGGTCGATTCCACCTGGCTGAAGCGCCGCACCGTGCTGCACTTCGGCGGGGTCGAGAGCGCCTTCTTCGTGTATGTCAACGGGCAGCAGGTCGGTTTCGCCAAAGGTTCGCGCACCCCCGTGGAATTCGACATCTCGGCCTTCCTGCAGGAGGGCGAGAACACCCTGGGGGCCATGGTTATCCGCTGGTCCGACGGCAGCTTCATCGAAGACCAGGACCACTGGTGGATGGCCGGCATCTACCGCGATGTCTACCTCTACTCCACCGACCAGATCTTCATCCAGGACGTCTTCGCCCGCGGCGACCTGGACGATTCCTACCAAGACGGCACCCTCAACCTGGCCGTCCGCATCGAAAACCGGCACCAGATCAAGACCGTCCACACCGTCGAGGCGCAGCTCTTCGATCCCGACGGCAAGCCGGTGCTGGAGAATCCCGAACCGGCCCAGACCGACGGCCTGCCCGTGCGACACACCCAGAGAGGAACAAAAGGGCACCTCGAGCACAACGTCCGCCTATCCTATCCGGTCAAGTCCCCGCATAAATGGAGCGCCGAAACCCCCAGCCTCTACAAGGTCGCCGTGACCCTTAAGAACGAGCAAGGCCAGATCGTGGAGTCCACCAGCTGCCGCATCGGCTTCAGACGGGTGGAGATCGCCAACCGCGAGCTGCTGATCAACGGCAAGCCCGTGCTCATGAAGGGCGTCAACCGCCACGACCACGATCCCGACACCGGCAAGACCGTCTCCCGCCAGACCATGCTCAAGGACATCTTCCTGCTCAAGCAGTTCAACTTCAACGCCGTGCGCACCTCGCACTACCCCAACGACCCGCTCTGGTACGACCTGTGCGACGAATACGGCCTATACCTGATCGACGAGGCCAATATTGAGGCCCACGACTACTACGACCAACTCTGCCGCGATCCCCGCTATGCCCCCGCCTTCCTGGATCGGGTCATGCGCATGGTCCACCGCGACAAGAACCACCCCAGCGTCATCCAGTGGTCCCTGGGCAACGAAACCGGCTACGGTCCCAATCACGACGCCGCCGGAGGCTGGGTGCGCGGCTTCGACCCCAGCCGGCTGCTGCACTACGAGGGCGCCGTCCGGGCGGAGTTCGGCCAGGGCGCGCCCGTCTTCGCGCCCGGCCACGGTGCCCGCGTCACCGACACTTTCTGCCCCATGTACCCGAGCGTGGCCGACACCATCCGCTATGTCCAGGAGGTCGACGACCCCCGCCCCTACATCCCCTGTGAGTACTCCCACGCCATGGGCAACAGCAACGGCAATCTCAAGGAATACTGGGACGCCATCTACACCCACCACGGCCTGCAGGGCGGCTTCATCTGGGACTGGGTCGACCAGGGCATCCGCAAACAGGAAAACGGCAAGGAATACTGGGCCTACGGCGGCGACTTCGGCGACCAGCCAAACGACGTGAACTTCTGCTGCAACGGCATGATCTGGCCCGACCGCACCCCCCATCCGGCCATGCACGAATTCAAGAAGCTGGTCCAGCCCATCAAGGTGACCGCCAGCGACCTGGAAGCCGGCCGGTTCGGGATTTTCAACAGCGACTTTTTCACCAACGCGGCCTGGTTGGCCGGGGACTGGCGCCTTGAGGTGGACGGACTCGTCGTCCAGAGTGGCACGTTGCCGGAGCTGGATATCGAGCCGCAGCACACCCTGGAAGTCGACCTGGATTTAAAACGCCCCCAAACCCTCCCAGGCCAGGAAGCCTTTCTGACCC
>JBFJXC010000316.1:0-5108 GCA_041623325.1 Lentisphaeria bacterium
CGGTCCTCTTTCGGCGTCTCCAGAGCCGGGGCCTCATCGGCCCGCCACCAGGCCCCCAGCGCCGGGAATTCCTCGCCTTTTTTTCTCCAAGCGTAGGCGTACGAGCGCACTGGATCGGCCGCGCTGAGATTTTCCAGGGCCTTCAGGGGGTAGGCATTGTCGAACACGCTGAAGACATGCTGGGCCATAAAGTAGGAGGGCCGGCGATAGGCGACCGTCATGTCGGGATTGATGCACAGCTGCCCCTTGGCGTTGCGGCCCTCGAACTTGGCCCCCTTCGCCTTGGTGTACTGCATGTCCGCCAGCTGGAAAAGGCTCATTGGATAGCCGTGGCTGTGGTGGACCAGCAAGCGCCGCAGATTCCAGGCGGCCTGCTTGCGCTCGCTCCACTCGAATTTGCCCAGGGCTAGAAATTCCCGGGTTTCGGCCGGCGCGCCGGTTTCGCCCTCGCGCAGGGTCACATGCGGCACATACTTCTTGACCAATGCCGCTAGTTCTGCGGTCTGGTCAAGACTGTCTTCGGGATTGTGGGGATACCAGTGGAACGAAATCTGGTCCAGAAGATCCCCTCGGCCCCGGTTCGCCAGACTGGACAGAAACTCCTTGGCGAAATCCAAGTGGCACGCCAGCGCCAATCCGACAATTGTGCACCCAGGCTGGACCTCGCGCAGAATCGAAGCCGTGCGAATGAAGAAGGTCGTGTACTCCTCCGGTGTCATGGCCTGGTGTATATCCGGCTCGTTCCAGATCTCCCATGTATCCACCCGGTCCACGTAGCGCTCGGACATTGCCCGGACCCAGTTGTCCCAGGCCGCCAAGGCGTTGGGAGAAACCGGAAGCCCCTGGGCCAGGCCGATGCCGCCCCCCCCCTCATAGGCTGGATTGCCGTAGCTGGTCTGCAGCCACGGCTTCAACCCCTGCTCCAGGCAGGAATCGACGATGCGGTCCAGCCACTCCCAGTTATAGACGCCATTGCCGAGATCGCACTTGGCCCAACCCGCCTGAAGCCGGACCTGAGTGGCCCCCAGCTCCCCCAGATGCGGGCCGACTTGATCAAAGTCCACATAGTCTCGGTCCATGGTCTCGCAACCGATGCTCCAGGGTGACGTTCCGATCTCCAGCGCCGTGCGCGGACGCAGCCGGGCGGACGGACGGAAGCCGCAGCCGGTCAGAACGGGAAGATTGGCCGTGTTGGGTTTCATCTTGCTCTCCTTTTCCTTGTCGCCGACGCAGGCCTCTGCGTCGGACTGTCTCGCCCAGTTCCGGCGCGAGCTACCACTGGCCAGACAAGCCAAGACGAAATGTCAGAATTGTTGACTTTTTAACGCCATCCTTTAAAATATGGGCGAATATACGCCTGATCAAGGCAAAACCTTGCATTTAACCAATAGACGGAATGGCTGACATGAGCAGGCCGAACTCCATTCAATCCCTGGTCCGCGGTCTGCGGGCGCTTCAGGAAATCGCTCGGTCCGAGGATGGCCTGACGGCCATGGAGATCGCCGCGGCCCTGGACCTGAGCCGGCCCACCGCGCACAATCTGGCCACCACCCTCCTGTCGGAACGGTTTCTGACTAAACGGACAAAGCCGACCCGCTACACCCTGGGCCCGGCGGTCGGAGAGCTGATGCGCGCGGCCGCCGGAAACCGGAGACGCTCCCTGGCCCGTGCACGAATCCAGGAACTGGCCGCGCAGGAGCCGGGGGTGGGCCTGATCTACGCAGAGGCGGGAGCAGACGAGATGCGGCTGGTCTGGCGCGCGGACTTCAACCGCCCCGGCGTGATCGAGATGCCCGACCGGGAGGTCAACCACCCCTACGACACGGCCGCGGCCCTGATCTTCCATGCCTTCGCGGCCGCCCCCCGAGCCGAAGCCCTGCGCCGCCGCTACCGCTTCGAGGAGTTCGGCCGACCGACTTGGGGCGACCGTCAGAATTTTCAAGCCTTTCTGGAACAAATCCGCTCAGACGGCGGCGTCTTCAGACCGTGGACATACCGCCGCGAACTGCAAGCCGTGGCCGCGCCCGTCTTCGACCGGGGGGACACCCTGGTGGGCGCGCTGGGCGCCTTCTGGCCGCCGGGGCTGGACGAAGCCCGCGCCCGCGCCCTGGCCCATGCCGTCCGCCAGGCGGCGGCGATGCTTTCGGAAGGCTAAGCTGTCGGGACAGCACAATCTCCACGGATCATGCTGAACGCCTTCTCGCCAACATGATCAGGGCCGGTTTCTACTCACCGGTACGCTCCATACACGGCCTGCTATAGGCTGGAGCTCACGGCTGCTCCAGCAAGTCTTTGGCCTTGCGCAACCACTCGACAACCCGGATTCCCTGGGGGCAGAGCTTCTCACACTTGCCACATTCCGTGCAGCGATCGGCACGCTGTTCCAGGGGGACCCACTGGTAGGCGTCGCGCGCGGCCTCCAGGTTGTCGTACATGAAGGCCTCGTTGTAGATCTCCAGAATCCTGGGGATGTTCACGCCGGACGGACAGGGCATGCAGTAGCCGCACTTAGTGCAAGGAATCGGCATCAAGGTTCCATAGGCCTCCCTCACCCTCCCAATCAGGGCCAGTTCCGTTTCCCCCAACGTCCCGACCCCGGACGCGGCCGCGCTGGCCAGGTTCTGCTCGACCTGCGCCATCGTGCTCATGCCGCTGAGCAGCAGCGACACCTCGGGCTGGTTCCAAATCCACTGCAGTGCCCAGTCAGCCGGGGCCCGTTCAGTCTCGGCGCGTTCCCACAGCTCCCGGATCGGCTTCGGGGGCTTTCCGGCCAGCCGGCCGCCCAGCAGCGGTTCCATGACCACTACGGCCAACCCCTTGCTGGACGCGTAGCGGAGCCCCCTCATCCCGGCCTGGTTGGCGATATCCATGTAGTTGTACTGAATCTGGCAGAAATTCCAGTCGGTGGCGTCCACGATCTGCCGGAACGTCTCGTAATCGTCGTGAAAGGAGAATCCGAAGTAGCGGATTTTCCCCTCGGCGACCTTCCCTGTCGCCCAGCCCAGGGCGTCCAGATCCCTCATCTTCGTCCAGCTCTCCCTGTTGAGGGCGTGCAACATATAGCAGTCGATCCGGTCGGTCTGCAGCTTGGCCTGCTGCTCGTCGAAGATGCGGTCAAAATCCGAGTAGGCCTCGACCTGCCAACAGGGCATCTTGGTGGCCAGCATCACACGGCTCCGATAGCCATCTTGAAGAGCCTTGCCGATCAGCCGCTCGCTTTCGCCGCCATGATACGGATAGGCGGTATCGACGTAGTTCACCCCTTGGTCGATGGCGTGCCGGACCATCCGGATAGCCAGCGCCTCGTCAACGCGACCATCCTTTATCGGCAGACGCATGGCCCCGAAGCCCAGAGCCGAAACCTTCTCTCCCCGTTTTCCAAATGTCCGGTATTTCATGGGATTCCCCTTCATTCTCCTGGATGAACACACCACTACTATAGCCGGAAACAATTCACCTCCGCCAGCCCTGGCCAGTCACCAAGCCAGTGCCGCCGCGTGGAAATTGGGTCTCCACCTACAGAGAGCTTTCCGGTGACACCGTTCAAAACAACAGACGTGCCAACGGCACGGCACCAATTTTAGCCTTAGGCGCAGCCCCAGGAAAAACGAGACAACAAGTTTGCGTGCTGAAGGGACGCAGCCAATCGATGGAACCCCGCCGGGACCGACGGCAAGATCAGCCGACATTTCGCAAGGCCCGGATCCGCCGCAGGACTGGCGGATGGGAATAATTCAGGGCGACGTAGAAGGGATGCGGCGTCAGATTGGCCAGATTCTGCACCGACAAGCGAATAAGCGCTTGGCAAAGCCGCTCGGGATCGCCGGTGTGCTCGGCGGCGAAGCGGTCGGCCTGGTACTCGTGCCGCCGGGACAAAGCCTGAACCGCATAGGACAGGACGAACTCGACCGGGGCCAGCAGCAGCCCGAACAGAACCAGAGCCCCGTAGACCGAGGTCTGGGACATATGGAAAGCCTCGAACAAACCCTGGCAGCCGAGAAACCACGATAATAGGTACAGCAGCGCCCCGGTGTGCAGGATGCCGATCACCAGCCTCTTCAGAACATGCCGCTTCTTGAAGTGCCCGATTTCATGGGCCAGCACCGCCACCAGATCCGGGACCGGATGGTTGGCCACGAGCGTGTCGAACAGGGCGATGCGTTTGTTACGGCCGAAACCGGTGAAGAAGGCGTTGGCCTTGCTGCTGCGGCGGGATCCGTCCACCACATAGACCCCTTTCAGGGGAAACTTGACCTTCGCGGCGAAGTCGAGAATCGCCGACTTGAGTTCCCCATCCTCAAGCGGTCGAAACGCGTTGAACAACGGCATGATCCAGACCGGGGCCACAAAGTGGACCGCCAGCGAGAAAAGCGTGACCGCCAGCCAGCAGTACGCCCAGGCAAACGCCCCCGCGTGCTCGAAAAACGCGAGTACCCCGGCCAGCACCCCCCCGCCCAAAACCATGCCCAGCACCAGAGTCTTGCCCAAATCCTGCACAAACGTCCAGGGCGTGGTCCGGTTAAAGCCGAACCTCTCCTCGATCACAAAAGTGGAATAGATCCGAAAGGGCAGCCCAAGAAGGGCCCGGCCCAGAACCACGATCCCCACGTAGGCTACCCCCGTCTGGACCGGTCCCAGCTGCCAGCCCCGGACCAGACTGTCCAACGCTCCGAAGCCACGGCTGAACCAGAAAAGCAGAAGTACGCCCAGGCCGTAGACATCCGACACCAGACCGAAGCGCGTGGTGGCCCGCAAGTACTCCTGCGCACGGCGGTACATGGCCGCATTGCAGACATCTCGGAATTCGGCGGGCACCTCGTCGGTCTGCGCCCCCAGGTTCAGCCAGTCCGCCAATACCGACACCAGAAACTCCAGCACCAGTGCCGTCAAAATGAAAACCGCGTATCCGTTCATACTCAACTCCGTCTTCTCTACCAAAACCGCCGAGGTACTTGCGCCCCCTACCATGTCAACCTTTTAGTCCGTTGCCTGTTGCTTGTTGTTCGTGGCGGAGCCGTCCGACCCGTCGGACAAGTCGGACCGGTCGGACCGAGCCAACGGGCCCACAACCCGATCACGATTGCGATTACGATCGCGATCACGAGTCC
>JBFJXC010000317.1:0-5107 GCA_041623325.1 Lentisphaeria bacterium
CGATAGGAAGCAAATCGATCACGAGCGCGATGACGAGCGCGATCACGATGGGAATGCAAATCGATCACGAGGGCGATGGCGACATATCGAAAATAGTTATTGGATAAAGAACCCCCCACACACAAGAGGAGAATACCCAATGAACGCGAAAATCCAACAAGCCCTGGAAACCCTGGCTCTGCATGCCGGGCACAAACCCGATGCGGACACCCTGTCGCGGGCGGTGCCGATCTATCAGACCACCAGCTATCAGTTCAGGGATGCCGACCACGCCGCCAATCTCTTTGCCCTCAAGGAGTTCGGCAATATCTACACCCGGCTGATGAATCCGACCACAGGTGTTCTGGAAGACCGCCTGGCCGCGCTGCATGGCGCCGCTGGCGCCCTTTGCACGGCTTCCGGCATGGCCGCCATCACCTATGCGGTGCTGAACATCACATCGGCCGGCCAGAACTTCGTTGCCGGCAGCAACCTGTACGGCGGCACCACCACCCTGTTCGCCCACACCCTCAAGCGCTTGGGCATCGAGGTCCGCTTTGTGGACTCCAGCGACGCGGCCAATTTCGAGAAGGCCATCGACCAGAACACGACCCTGGTCTTCACCGAGTCCATCGGCAACCCCCGCTGCAACGTCGACGATCTGGACGCCATCGCCGCGGTCGCCCACCAGCACGGTCTCCCCTTTATCGTGGACAACACGGTGGCCCCGCCGCCTTTGTTCAACCCCTTCGACCACGGGGCGGACGTCGTGGTCTACTCCCTGACCAAAATGATCGGCGGGCACGGTACCTCCATCGGCGGCGCGGTTATCGAAAAGGGTGACTTTGACTGGAAGAGCTCGGGCAAGTTCCCCACCATCACCGAGCCCGACCCGTCCTATCACGGGGCCAACTTCTGGGATGCCTTTGGTAACCACGACCAGGCGGTGGTTCCCGGCCTGGCCTATGTGCTCAAGATGCGCTGCGGTCTCCTGCGCGACACCGGCGCCTGCATCTCCCCCTTCAACAGTTTCCAGATTATCCAGGGGGTCGAGACTCTGCCGCTGCGGGCTCGCCAGCATGCCGCCAACGCCCAGAAGGCGGCCGAGTTTCTGGCCGGGCACGAGGCGGTCAACTGGGTCAACTACGCCGGGCTTGCCGACCACCCCGACCATGAGCGCGCCAAGGCCTTCTTCCCGCACGGCCCCGGCGCCATCTTCGGCTTTGGGATTCGCGGCGGGGTCGAGGCCGGCCGCAAGTTCATCGATGCGGTCCGGCTCTGCTCGCACCTGGCCAACGTGCTCGACGCCAAGACCCTGGTCATCCATCCGGCCAGCACCACTCATCAGCAGCTGACGCCGGAGGAACAGGAAAAGGCCGGCGTGCCCGCCGACCTGGTCCGCATTTCGGTGGGCATCGAGAACATCGAGGACATCATCGCCGATTTGGACCAGGCCCTTCACGCCTCGCAGGCGTGAGAGGAGGGGTGAAAATGGTGGGTAGGGTCCCCGAAGGGGACGTGGAATAAAGCCCAGGGTGAAACCCTGGGATGCATCGATAGAAACCTTGTTGCTCCCTGAAGGGGAGCTGGAGTATCAAGCTAAAGGAGACACAGAAATGTCCACAGTATATGCTGACAATTCCCGCTCCATCGGCAACACCCCTCTGGTGAAGCTGAACCACATCATCAAGAACGCCAAGGCCACGGTTTTGGTCAAAACCGAGGGGCGCAACCCGGCCTATTCGGTCAAGTGCCGGATCGGGGCTTCCATGATCTGGGACGCCGAGGAACGCGGCCTGATCGGTCCGGACACCGAAATCGTGGAGCCGACCAGCGGCAACACTGGCATCGCCCTGGCCTATGTGTGCGCCGCCCGCGGCTACAAACTGACCCTGACCATGCCGGAGTCCATGAGCTTGGAACGGCGCCGGGTGCTGGCCGCCTTCGGGGCCAACTTGGTGCTGACTCCCACGGCCGAGGGCATGACCGGGGCCATCCGCAAAGCCGAAGAGATGGTCGCTTCGGACCCGGACCGCTACTACATGCCCCAGCAGTTCAAGAACCCGGCCAACCCGGCCATCCATGAGAAGACGACCGGCCCCGAGATCTGGGAGGCCACCGCTGGCGCTGTGGATGCGGTGGTGGCTGGCGTGGGCACGGGGGGGACGATCACGGGCATCTCACGCTACATCAAGAAGACCGCTGGCAAGGCGATTGTGTCCGTGGCGGTGGAACCAGCGGCCAGCCCGGTCATCAGCCAAACCCTGGCCGGTCAGCCCCTGACCCCGGGTGGCCACAAGATCCAGGGCATCGGGGCCGGCTTCATTCCGGACACCCTTGACCTGTCCATGATCGACCGCGTCGAACAGGTCGGCGACGAGGTGGCTTTGGAGTATGCCCGGCGCCTGGCCCGCGAGGAAGGCATCCTGTGTGGGATTTCCTCCGGTGCGGCGGTGGCGGCGGCGGCTTGCCTGGCCCAGTGCGACGAGTTCGCCGGCAAGACCATCGTGGTCATCCTGCCCGACGCCGGCGAGCGCTATCTGTCCACCGCCCTTTTCGACAACGTGTGACCCCCCGCCGGGGGTCTGGAGATGCGCTTTTCCAAAGCGCCGAGCGGTGGCCGAGGTCGTCGCCAAGCGCCCGGCGGGCGCGCGGCAAGGGATTGCCGCCTCTCCAGGGACAAGGTCCGATCCTTGTCTAACAAGCGTCCGCCGTGGATTTCGTACAATGCCTAGTCCTGGAGATGCGCTTTTCCAAAGCGCCGAGCGGTGACCGAGGTCGTCGCCAAGCGCCCGGCGGGCATTCAAGCGGCTGTGCCGAAGGCCGTTTACCGTTGATATCCGTGTCAGTGAAGTGCAATGTTGGAAACAAGAATGGAATCAGACATGCCCGAATCTCTTCGTGCCAAACTCGAAATCCTGCGTGCCAACTTGTCCCGGATGGGCTCCTTGGTGGTGGGCTATTCCGGGGGGTTGGACAGCGTCTTCCTGGCCGCCTTGGCCACCGAAGTGCTGGGCGAGCGCGCCCTGGCGGTGACCGCCGTCTCCGAAACCTATCCGGAGTGGGAACGCAACGAGGCCCGGGAGATCGCCGCCAAATTCGGTTTCCGGCACCTGTTGCTAGAGACCTCCGAACTGGGTATCCCGGGCTTCCGCGACAACCCGCCGGAGCGCTGCTACTACTGCAAAGCCGAACTCTTCCGCACCCTCTGGGAGGTCGCCCGCCAGCACGGCATCGAGCATGTGGCCGACGGCAGCACCGCCGATGATCTGGCCGATTTCCGCCCAGGGCGCCGGGCCGCCAAGGAATTGGGAGTCTGCTCTCCTCTGCTCGAGGCAGGTCTGAGCAAGGACGAGGTCCGGATTCTGTCCAAGCAGATGAATCTGCCCACCTGGCACAAGCCGGCCTCCGCCTGTCTGGCCAGCCGCTTCCCCTATGGTCAGGAGATCAACGCGGAGAAGCTTGACCAAGTGGCCGGGGCCGAGGAGTATCTCAAACAGCAGGGTATCCGCCAGTGCCGCGTCCGCCACCACGGCCAGATGGCCCGCGTCGAAGTCTGCCCCGAAGACATCCCCCGTCTGGCGGGAGAGCTGCGCGAGGGGCTGGTCGCTCGTCTCAAGGAACTTGGCTTCGTCTACGTGGCCCTGGATCTGGTCGGATACCGCACTGGCAGCATGAACGAAACCCTCAGTCCGCAAGAGATCGACAGGGCCCTGTGAAGCAGACCTCAGTGCCGCGAGTTTGCAGCTCTGTACAATGGGCTGCCCGTGGGTACTGAAGTAATCCCGGTCGTCCTCGGCCGGGAACATGCGGGCGTCCAATTTTACCGTTTCACTGAGGCCTGGATCTCATGAGTGGCAGATGAATGCCTTTCGATGACGAGCGCGATGACGAAGGGAATGCAAATCGATCACGAGCGCGATTACGAGCGCGATTACGATAGGAAGCAAATCGATCACGAGCGCGATTACGAGCGCGATTACGATAGGAAGCAAATCGATCACGAGCGCGATTGCGAAGGGAATGCAACTGGATGCATTAGTGGACAAGAGTCAATTCATGGACAACGAACCGACATTTTGGCATGAGAAACTCGATGTGTACCGACACTCGCTGGCATTTTGCTCTCGGATGGACGAGACCTTGTCGGAAGCTTGTCCTAGTTTCGCTGCAGTGGATCATTTGAACCGGGCTTCGGAGAGTATCCTGGAAAATCTCGTGAACGGAAATTCGTCCTGGTCAACTAGCGTGAAGCAGCAATACTTTCATGTTGCCCAGGGTTCAGCCCTTGAATGTGCCGCCTGCTTGGACATTGTTCATATCAGAGGAGCAATCCAAGCTGAAACCTGGCAGAGTGAGAAGCGTGAATTGCGTAGAATTGTCCAGATGCTTGCCGGACTTTCACGGTCGCAAAAACTCGAAGTCAACGAAACGGCCGATGGCTGGGGTCGGAGCAACAGTCCGGAAAACGGTGTGTTTTTCGATCACGAACGCTTGGATGTGTATCAACTTGCCCTTGAATTTTACCGTTGGGGTTTTGCGCTGATTGGTAAATGCCAAGTGACTAGCCGTCGTGCAAAAAGACTCGACACGTTGTCAACCAGCATCCTGCTCAATATTGCCGAAGGCAATGGTCGGTTCGATTCTTCGGATCACCGCAAATTCGTGGACATCGCCCATCAGTCGTCACTTAAATGCGTGGTGGCGATTGACCTCATGCTGGCGAAAAAAGAGGCAGATGCCGCAGATTTGTCCCATGGGAAACAAATGTTGAGCCGGATAGTGAAGATGCTTCTTGGCATGCGTGGCTATTTGGAAGGAGAAGTGTGATCGTATCCCCGTAGGGGATGCCAATAGAAATCGTCATCGCGCTCGTCATCGCGCTCGTAATCGAACCGCCCAAGGCGGCAGTGAGATGTGTAGCAACGGCATATGTCGTGATCGATATCGGATACCGATCACGATGACAAAGAGAAGGACTGATCGCATGAGTGGCAGAATGCCTTTCGATCACGAGCGCGATGACGAGCGCGATCACGATGGGAATGCAAATCGATCACGAGGGCGATGGCGACATATCGAAAATAGTTATTGGATAAAGAACCCCCCACACACAAGAGGAGAATAC
>JBFJXC010000318.1:0-5075 GCA_041623325.1 Lentisphaeria bacterium
ACATTCCAGTAGTTGGAGGTTGGCAGCATCATCTCCGAATAGGTCAGGTAGTGATAGAGCCCGTTGACGGTGGGCAGGCCGCCCGAGCGCCGCACGGCGGCAATGGCGGCGCCGACCTTGTGGCGCAGGGGGTTGCCGTTGACGCCAATCACAAAGAAGGCGCGGTCCAGAAACGACTTCATGGTGCCGGCAATGCCTGAGTAGTAGACCGGCGAAGCCAGCAGGATGCCGTCGGCTTCCTGCATTTTCTGGATCCACTCGTTGACGGGGTCTCCCGGCAAGACGCAACGCAGGTCCTGGTTGCGTACACAGGCCTGGCAGGCCGTGCAGCCGGCGATCGTTTCCTTGCCGACGTGTATCACTTCGGTTTCGATGCTGGCCTGTTCCAGTTCCTTAAGAACCATCCGGATCGCGTGCGCAGTATTTCCGTTTTTCCGGGGACTTCCATTAAAGGCCACGACTTTCATGCTGCCCTCCTTGTTGCGGGATAGGTGGAACCCGTTTTGCGTTCCCAAGTATGGTTACAATATGGCAGGGGCTATTTCTTATTGCGAACGACGATAAACCGAGCCGCTTTTTTCCGCTCAGGATTAGGGGGAAAAGATCAGGGGGACTTGTCGGTAGCCTGTGCCTGTTCAAAAAGGTTTCCTTGCCTCGACTGCCATTGCGGCACCGGGACAAGCCCGGCGGAGGCGTGCCGTACCTAATTTGCTCCAGATACCTCGCGCACCTCTTGCCTCGCCAATCTCCCCTTAATCGTTCACCCGAATCTTTCGCCTTAACCGGCTCTCTACGGGCGGGTTGACCTTTCGGGCCTCTCCCTTACTTTAGGTGTTTTTATTTCACATGAAGCCTGGCAGGAACCAATGACCACCCAAAAAAAAGAGCGTTTCTTCGTCCTGGGCGTGATGACCGTCGGAGTGCTGCTGCGGTTGGTCTACCTGTGGCAGTACTCGGCCTCTCCCTTGTTCGAGCATACGATCGGTCCCGACGTGTCCGAGTACAATGCCTGGGCCAAGCGGATTATCGCCGGCCAGCTGCTGTGGAAGGAAGTCGACATCCATGCACCGTTGTATCCCTATTTTCTGGCGCTGACGAATCTGGTCTTTTCCTACAAGATGTTCTGGGTTCGCTTCACTCAGCTGCTGCTGGGGATGGCCACATTCCTGCCGCTGTTCTTTGTCCTGAAACGGGTGGCGCTCGGTCGGGACGTCTTCCGTTTCCTCCCACACGTCTTTTTAGCCATGGCGGCGCTCTATCCCCCCTTGCTGTTCTACGAAGGCGAGATTGTCAGCGAGGCGTTGCTGGTGCCCTTGGTCAGTCTGGCGGTCTTTTTTCTCTATAAATCAGAAGGGCCCGGCCAACGGGGAAGAGTCGGTTTCCTTCTGGCCGCCGGTCTGGTTTCCGGCTTGGCGGTCATCACCCATCCCTTGTCCCTGTTCTTCGTGGGGCTTGAGGGTCTCTACCTGCTGTTCAGGGTTTGGCGGAACAGACGGCGGAACCTTAAACTAGCTACATCGCGACTGTTGGTGTATGGGGCGGCCTGCGCGGTGATTGTCATGCCGGTTAGCCTTTACAACACCTATCTTCACGGTAGTCTGGTGCTAGTCCAGGCGAACAGCGGGTACAATCTGTATCTCGGCAACAATCCCCATGCCACCGGGGGCTGCTACATCTGGCCGGGGCCCGACTGGGATCGGGTACATGGGGAGGCGTTGGACGAGGCCAAGGCGTTGGGAATCTCCAAGGACCAGGTCTTCCTGAAAAAGACGGCGGAGTTCATTGTCCGGCATCCAGTCCAGTGGCTGAAGAAGCTGGGGATGAAATTCCTTTATGTGTGGAACTGCCGGGAGATGGCCGCAGGGCCGGATTTGCCGGTGCTGAAGTATTTTACCCCCATTCAGAGCCGCACCGCCTTTTCTTTTGGGTTGGTGGCCATGCTGTCACTGGCCGGGTTGGCCCATGCCGCACGCCGCCGCAAGAGTCTGCTGAAGTACCGCCATTTTTTGACGCTGCTGGTGGGTGCCTGGGCGGGGTTGACCCTGACCGTGGTCAGTGGACGCTATCGTTTGATGCTGATTCCGGCCGTGCTCGTGTTTGCCGCCTATGGGGCGTGCCTGCTTTGGAATTGCCTGAAGCGGCGGAGGGTTCCGGGTTTTCTGGTCGGGGCATTGGCGGTGTCCGCGGCGGTCGTCTGGTTGCCCTCGCCTGAGATCGACGAGCAGGTGGAGACGGCCCAGGCCTACACGATACTCGGGGAGGCCTACTTGGAGGCCGGAGACAGCCAGCAGGCGGAAGTGTTCTTGAACCTGGCTCTGGAGTCGCTGAGCCAATGGTCGCGCAGCTACAACATTCTCGGGAAGATCATCGAGGAGCGGGATCCGGACCGGGCCGAGGCCTATTACCGGAAGGCGATCGAGGTGGAACCGGGCAATGCGTACGGCTACATGAACTTGGCCGCGATGTATTCCCAGAAAATGGATGTTAAAGAGGCAGCGGCTTATTTTCAGAAAGCGCTGGAGCGCGGTCCGAGGGATGCGCAGGTGTTGTACAACGTGGGGTATTTTTATTTCAAGCAGGGCCAGCTCGGGAAGGCCGAGGGTTGCTTCGAGAAGGCCGTGGGGCGACAGGCGGACCATCGGCAGGCCATCAACTACCTCGGTGTCGTCCACTTGCTTCAGGATCGGCCGGCCGAGGCCATCCGCGACTTTTCGCGAGCCTTGCGTTTGGAACCGGAGAACCAAGGCATCAGGGTGAATCTGGCCGCCGCATTCTGGGCCAAGGGCGATCCCAAGCAGGCGGCGTTTCTGCTCCGGAAGGTTCTCGACCAGTCTCCTGAGCACCCCGGAGCCACGGCTCTCTTGAGGCAGATCCAGCAGTAGGCGGCTTATGACGCTGATTTGAACTTAGGCACCAGGGTGGGAGTGGATGTGCTCGGCAATCCGGGTGTCATGGGTTCGAATGTGATTGACGAACCAGTAGAACGTCAGCTGGGTCAGGCGAACGAGGTTCGCTTCGCAGAAGCCATCTTTGCCTTTGATCTGCTCGGTGAGTCCGTCGAGCTGGCGGCAGAAGTATTCATGGTAGGCTTTATGTTCGTCGTAAAGGGGGTAGCTCGTCTCCCGCATGAGGTACTCTTCGGAATCGAAATGCTCGATGGCGTACTTCTCGAGAAAGTCAAGGGAGGAGAGGACGTCCTCAAGGCTAACGCCCACCTCGCACTTCTCCACCAGTATGCCCACCCTCCGGATATACTCCTTGTGCTGCTCGTCGATAACCGGCAAGCCGATTTCAAGGTCCTTGGTGAACTCGATCGTTTGATGTTCCATCGTCAAGACTCCTGTTATGTGGCGTTGACCACCCAGTCTGGCATGTCGGGGGGGCGCCCTGCCTGTCAGCGTCCCCTGCAGTTGCTGGTCCGATGGTGAAAGCCGGAGGCATTGTGCCGGGATCGCCCGTCGCGCCGTCTGCCGCCTCCGCCGTCGCGGCCGAAGTGTTTGGGTGCCGGCAGGCGGGAATTGAAGGCCTCGTCGCAATGGAACGCATGCTCCATTTCGGCGGGAACCGGCTTGCCCAGCATGCGTTCGATGCTGCGCAGGTAGGCCCTTTCCTCGGCGCAGCAGAAGGAGATGGCATCGCCCTCGGCCCCCGCCCGGGCGGTGCGCCCGATGCGGTGCACGTAGGTCTCGGCCTCCACCGGCAGATCGTAGTTGATCACGTGGGTGATGTCGTCCACATCCAAGCCGCGGGCGGCCACGTCGGTGGCGACCAGCACCCGGAAATGTCCGCGCTTGAAACCGTCCAGTGCCTTGGTGCGCGCGGCTTGGCTCTTGTTGCCGTGAATGGCCGTGCCTCGAATACCGGCCGCGCTCAGCTTTTCCACCACCCGGTTCGCGGCGTGTTTCATCTGGGTGAAAATGATGACCTTCTTGCTCTGGGGATTGTCCAGTAGGGAGATCAGCAGGGCATCCTTGTTGCCTTTGCCCACAAACAGGACCTTCTGGGCGATCCGGTCCACGGTGGGTTTGTCGGGGGCGATGGTGATGCGCACCGGATTGCGGACCATGGTGGACGCTAGTTCCTCAATCTTGGGTGCCATCGTGGCCGAGAAGAACAGGGTCTGGCGTTCATTCGGAACCTGGGCCAAGACCCGCTTGATATCGGGTATGAAGCCCATGTCCAGCATTCGGTCCACCTCGTCGAGGATGAAGATTTCCACTCCCTTCAGGCGGATGAATCCCTGCTGCATCAGGTCGAGAAGGCGCCCCGGCGTGGCCACGAGTATGTCCACTCCGCGGTTGAGAGCCCTGACTTGGGGGGTCTGGTTGACTCCACCGAAAATGACGGTGTGGCTGAGGCGCAGGAAGCGCCCGTAGGCCCGGATACTTTCGCCGATCTGGGCGGCAAGCTCCCGGGTGGGGGCCAGAATCAGGGCTCTGGGGGTGCCTTTCTGGATTTGGCGAGGGTTGCTGGCAAGCCGGTGCAGAAGTGGAAGGGTGAAGGCGGCAGTCTTGCCGGTGCCGGTCTGGGCGCTGCCCAGAAGGTCCTTACCCTCCAGCACGTGAGGAATGCACTGCTCCTGGATGGGGGTTGGGCTGACATAGCCCTCGGAGGCCACGGCCCGTTGAATCTCGGCAATCAGGTTGCAGAAGGCGCCTTGGCCCAGAGGTTGGGAGGCGGAAGGGGTGGTCTCTGCGCTAGGCGCATATGCTTTCGGATTCATGTTTTTCCTGGTCCGGCGTTCTAATGCTCTCTACCCGCCGGACACGTGGAAAAGAAAGGACCGCAACAGTCGCGGTAAACGGTTCGTCCGGCTCGTAAAGGCGGAAGAGACGCGTTGGTGTGGAAACCCTCGCGGTTTCCCGGAAGGAAGGTGGCGAAAACGCTCCTGCCCTCCTGTTCGAAAACAACAACCCATCAATATAGGCAGTCAACGAGGCCTTTGCCAGGCGGCCGCGCGATTAAAACCTAACGGCCTGGATGGTTGGGGTCGGACTGCGGGTCCCCGGTGGGGCTGCCGGTTTGGCAGGCCGGTGGCGGATGGGGGTAGATAGCCCGGATTATTGCTGGGGGGC
>JBFJXC010000319.1:0-5067 GCA_041623325.1 Lentisphaeria bacterium
GGGGAAACGGTGCGGGTCGAAGTCCAGGAGGTCGAACCGGAAGTGCGGGTGCAGGAAGAATCCAGCTTTACCGTGTCCGACGACCGCCTGGTATACACCGGGCAGTTGGAGGTGACTGTGGCCAAGGCTGGAATCTTCGCCTTGGCCTTGCACATCCCCCAAGGTTACGACATCGATGCGATCAGCGCTACGGACATGAGCCACTGGGACGAGACCAGCACGGCCGAGGGCCGGCGGATCACCGTGCATCTGGCCCGCAAAATGATCGGAGGCATCAGTCTGAAGGTGGGCCTAAGCCGGCCCCAGGCCGATCTGCCCAGTCAGATCGGCGTGCCACGGGTCCAGGTGCTGACTGCCCGCAGACACAGCGGCCTGCTGACCGTCTCCGCCGAGCGCGGCGTCCGGCTGATCGTGGACAAGGCTCGCAGCCAAGGGGTCAGCGACCTGGCCGTGGAGCAGCCCTCGCTCCGACAGGCTGGCGCCTTGCGTTTCCATCTGCTCAAACCGGACTGGCAGCTCCGGCTGAACACCGAGGTGGTCGCCCCGCGGGTTCAGGTCGATTTCCTGCACGTGGCCCGGATCAGCGAGGGAGTGGTCCGCCACCGGCACCACATGCGCTATACCCTGCACCATGCCGGCATCAAAGTCCTCCAATTCCAGGTGCCGGCCGGGGCCATCGGCCTGCAGGTCAGCGGGCCGGAAATTGCCCGACACGAAGAAACCGAACCCGGTTCCGGGCACTGGCGGGTCGAACTGGCCCGTAAATGGTTCGAGCGGCCCTATCCGCTCACGGTCAGCTACCAGACCCGCTTCGACCACCGGGGCAACGGCCAGGTCCACCTGCAACCCATTACCGCCCTAGACGTGGAGTTGCAGCGCGGCCACGTGGCGGTGGTCACCAGCGAGCAGGTCGAGCTGGCGCCTGGCCAAATCGCCGGAGCCGTCCAGCCGGCCGACGCCCGACGCCTACCCCCTTTCTTTGGGGCCGAGGATCTCTCCGCCGCGGCTTTCTGCTACCGCTGCACCGCCCCGGACTACAAGCTGAACTTCGAAGCCCGCCGCCATGGAGCCGCCTCCATGCTGGAGGCCACCGTACTGCAAACCCGCCTGGAAACCGTGGTCACCGTCGGCGGCGAGAGCATGACCCGGCTGCAGCTGGACATGCGGGCCGGATCCAAGCGCCATCTGCACCTCTACCTCCCCAGACAGGCCGAAGTCTGGTCATTGCAGGTCAACCAGCGGGCCTCCGTGCCCTCCATCATCCACAACGACGGACAGGAGGCTCTGCTGGTTCCCTTGCCGACCACGGTCCAGGGAGACTTGCCGGTTACGGTGGAATGCACCTACATCGTGCCCGCACAGCCCGGCTGGCACTTCGCCAAACCGCGCCTGGAGGGACCCAGTATCGACCTGCCCCTCCTGAATCTGACCTGGACACTCTTCCTGCCGGAAGGCTTCGACTATGCCGATTTCGACGGCACCGTCAACATCGACCGCCAATCGCTCCGCCGCCCTCAAGTCGCCCGCTATGATTTGCATACCTATGAAAATCAAATCGCCAGTTTGAATGTCAGCAACCTTAAAAAGGCGGAGGAATTCCAGAATCAGGGGAGCCTTCTGGCCCGCCAGGGCCGGCAGTACGAGGCCCGCCAGGCATTGGAGTCGGCCTACAACTACTCCCTGGCCGATCGCGGCCTGAACGAGGATGCCCGCGTTCAGCTGCACCGGCTCATGCAGCAGCAGGCAGTCGTAGGCCTGGTGGGGCGGCGGGGAAAACTGCGCGAGCAGCTGGGCGGAGACGCCGCCGCTGGCGAGCCAGACCTGGGCGACCGCTTCAATCAGGCCGATGCCGACCGCATCCAGAACTCCCTCAGCAAGGCCGACAGCGAAAACCTCCAACGCATCACCGCCCGCATGATCGAGTTGCAGGAGGCCGCCCAGGGTCCCGGCGTCCAGTTGCTGGTCAGCACCCCTGTGCGGGGACGGCGCCTGGTCTTCAACCGCGCGCTGCAGGTGCGCCCCCGGGACGGCATGTGGGTCTCCTTCAGCGCCAAAGCCGCCCTCCCGGGCCGCCAGTTCTCCAACTGGCTCTGGTGCGCGGCCATCGCCCTGGCCCTGGCCCTGCCGGCCCGGTTGCTGGCTAAGGAAAACCCGGGCCGCAAGCGACCCTGCTGAGCTAGCTCAAGCCACCGCTTGCGGTGTGGCGCCCCCAGCTCAAGCCACCGCTTGCGATGTGGCGCCCCCAGCTCAAGCCACCGCTGGCGGTGTGCGAAAAAAGGAGGGACCAACCATGGGACACGTACGGGTGCGTGGACACGACTACCACGCAAAAGGCTATTATTTTGTCACGCTGGCCACCCGGAACCGGTGCCAATGGCTGTCGAGGATCGAGCGGGGAAACGTGCACCTGAAGCCGGCGGGGGAATTGTTATTGGCCGCTTGGCACAAAATTGCCGCCGAAGACCCCGCCTACGAACTGGGGGTGACGGCGGTCATGCCGGACCATTTCCACGGTTTGGCCATCGCGCGACGGCCACCGAAGTATGTGATCGGCACCCACGTTTCCCGGGTCGAAGGTCGGGTGTTGCATGCCTTACGCAAGGAGACGGGCGACCCGGAGCTGAAAATTTGGGACCACGAAGGTTTCTACGATTTTCTGTCTCTGGATAAACGGATGCTCAACGCCTTTGAAAACTACATTCTGGACAACCCGGCCCGTTGGCAGCTCCGGCGGGAGCATCCGGAGTGGTTTCGCAAGCAGTACGCCATTCGGCACCCCCGACTACCGAAACAGACTACCTGGACGGCCTACGGAGACTCCACCTTGCTGGATCACCCCCGGCTGGTTCCGGTTATCGTCTCCACCAAACGATCCGAAGCGGAACGGCAGATCCAGATTGCCGGGATTATGAAAGCCGTGGCAGAGGGGGCCATTCCCATAGGGGGATTTATCTCGCCGGGTGAACGCCAAGTGGCGCAAGCCATATCTCAGCTGCCACGGACACGCTTCATCAAGCTTGAGCCGTGGGGGCTCAAACGCTACAAGCCCAGCGGTTCCGCCGCAACCCGCTGGCTGGCCCAGGGTCGTACCCTCGTGCTCACCGGCTTTCCCGATGATGAGCCTGCCGAATGCCACCGTGCCAACTGCCTCAAAAACAACGAATGGGTGCGGCGCATAGCCTCTAACCAAGGCCCCTAGCTCAAGCCACCCTAGCTCAAGCCACCGCTGGCGGTGTGGCGCCCTCTACCGGTGTGGCGCCCTCTACCGGTGTGGCGCCCTCTACCGGTGTGGCGCCCTAGGCTCAAGCCGCCGTTTCCAGTTTTTCCACCAGCTTCCTGAGGGTGGCTTCCTTGGTGCGCAAGTGCTCCCGGTACTCCCGCTGGTCGGTGTGGGAGATTTCCATGTGCAGAGTGTCGATATCCTCTTTCAGCTGGCTGCGCAGAACCCGGAGCTCGTTCGCATTCATTTTCACCGTCACCATCATCATGCCCTCCTTGTTGCGGCCCAATTCTACTATACACTTTTAGCTCAACGGCAGACAATAGCCGGAACCCGCAACGCCGCCGCCACTGGCTGGTCTGGAAAGGAAGGCATGAAATTCGAACACCCATTGCGTCGCGGCCGACTAGTCCGCCGCTACCAGCGCTTTCTGGCCGACATCGAGCTGGACGACGGTTCGCAGGTCACGGCCCACTGCACGAACTCGGGTCGGATGACCACCTGCTGCCAGCCGGGCTGGCCGGTATGTCTCAGCAAAAGCCACAATCCCAAACGGAAGCTCATGTATACCTGGGAGATGATCCACAACGGCACCTGCTGGATCGGCATCAACACCACGGTCCCCAACCGCCTGGCCGCCGAAGCCGTCGCCGCCGGACAGATTCCCGAACTAGGTGGCTACCCTTTGATCGAGCGCGAAAAGCGCTACGGCCAAAACAGCCGCATCGATCTGCTTTTGCGGGATGGCCAGCGGCGCTGCTACGTGGAGGTCAAAAACGTGACCCTGCTGGAGCCTGACGGCTCCGTTCGTTTTCCCGATGCGGTCACCGAACGCGGCCGCAAACATTTGCATGAGCTGATGGACATGGTCCGCCAAGGGCATCGCGCCGTCATGCTCTACATCATCCAGCGCACCGACGGCACCTGCTTCCGCCCTGCTTGGGAGGTAGACCCCGCCTATGCTGAAACGTTGGTGGAGGCCGTCGCCGCCGGGGTGGAACTGCTCGCCTACAGCGCGGCGGTTACCCCGGAGAGAATCGAGCTGGCCGCCCCCATTCCGATCCTACTGGACCGGGTGATTTGAGGACGATGTTCACCTGCGGCCCAGCCGCTTTGATAGCCTGCTTGGGCTTTTCAAGGCGCTAGAGACCCCGGCCCCCTAACCGTTGCTCCAGGGCCTCTTCCAAGCTCCGGATGTAGTGGTCCCGGCTGAGCATGAAGCCATCGTTGTGGCCGCCGCGGAGGGTGATAAACTCCTTGGGAGGATTGGCGGCCTCGTACAGAGCCTTGCCATGGGAGAAGGGGATGATCTCGTCGTCCGGGCTGTGGATGACGACCACCGGGCAGGGAATGTCGCGGAGGTACTGACGGGTGGGGTAGTTGAAGCGCGTCAGCAACCGCACCGGCAGGTAGGGATAAAGCTCCCGGCCCATGTCGGCGGTGGAGGTGAAGCAGGACTCGAGAATCAGCAGACCGGGTCGGGTCTTGCCGGCGGTATGGGCCGCCACCGCGCCGCCCAGGGAGCGCCCGAAAATGACGATCCGCTCCGGTCGGCACTGCCGCGTCTCCACCAGATACTCCCAGGCCGCCAGAGCGTCCGCGTAGGTTTTGCTTTCCGAGGGTTTGCCATCGCTGTTGCCGTAGCCGCGATAGTCGAAGATGAAGACCTCGAAGTTGAGCTGGTGGAAGATGAGGATGCTGTCCAGGCGGTGCCCGATGTTACCGGCGTTACCGTGGCAGAAGAGGACGGTGCCGCGGGCAGGTTGTTTTTCAGCGGGAACAAACCAGCCGCGGACGCGCTCGCCGTTGGGGTGTCGCAGGGTCACATCCTGGTAGTCCAGTCCCAC
>JBFJXC010000320.1:0-5066 GCA_041623325.1 Lentisphaeria bacterium
GATTTCAACGCCGACACCATCAAACGGCTCTACAAAGCGCCCGCCAAGGGACGCTTCGAGGGCGCCTTCTTCAATGCCTACATGGGACAGGTGATGGTGGCCCAAAACATGATCAAGGTCTTCGACCAGCATGGCAATCGCGACTACACCATCTGGAGCGAAGAGCAGGCTAATCAACGCTCGCCTTTCGAAGGCGACGCCAGACGTTACGGCGAAGCCGATGGTCCCAAAAACATGGTGCGCACTTGGCTGTCTCTGGCCGCCAAGCTCCATCCCCGGATCAAAGCGGTCACCATGTGGGGATTTGCGCCGGACTCCGCCCAGGACATCATGATGATGACCCCCGACCTGCAGCCGCGGCCGCAGTATGTGGCGCACGCCGTGATGGCCGACGCGCTGGGCGACGCGCAATTCAGGGCGAACCTGTCGTCGAATGACATCAGCCTGTTCGAGTGGCGGCGCGGCGACGGTCCGATTTTCGCTGCCTGGGCAAATTCGGGCAAGCGCAGTTTCACCCTGGAGGTGTCCGAGCCTGGGCTGACCGTGATGGACCTGATGGGCAACCAGAGCCAGCTGAAAGCGGTCAACGGACTGGTCACGGTCGACGTCACCAGCATGCCAGTCTATTTCTTCGGCGGCGGCACCGTCAAACTGAGCGACCGAATCGTCCTGAAAGCCAGCAACGGCACCGTCAAAGCGGGGCACCCCCGGTTGACGCTCTCGGTCACCAACAACAGCCCGGGCGCCGTCAAAGGAACCCTGAATGTTTTCGGTACGGGGCAAAAGGTCGAGCGCCCGTTCGCCTTGCAGGCGGGGGCGACCCAGTCGGTGCAAATTCCTATCACGACAACGCTTCCCGACAGCCGACGCAGTTCGTTCCGGATCGAGGCTCGCCTTGACAGCGGCGCCGTTTTCGCCAGCGTCGCCGAGTTTAACTTTGCCCAGGCGGTCAAGGTCGCCTCGCCACCCCGGATGGACGGCACCTGGCAGGACTGGGCGTCGGCCCAGGTCATCGAATTCGGCAAGCACGGCCAGATCAGACGCAACGGTGAAATCGGCGAAGAGTACGAAGGCGAAAGCGATGTCTACGGCAAGATGCGCCTGCTCTGGGACCAAGACTGCCTCTACCTCGGAGTCGAGGCCCTGGACAACGTCTTTGTCCCCAATCCCGAGCGAGGAACAAATGGCTTTATGGGCGACTCCATCGAATTCGGCATCCAACCCAACCATATCCTGACGATGAGCGCCCCCAAATACGAATTCGAACTGTATCGGCCCGCGGACAAGCGCTATGCCGCCAGCCGGCGCTTCCCGCTGCCGGGCGGCATCGTCTCCCACTGGAATGCCAAGGTGACCCCAACCGGCGTCAAGGGCAACGTCAACTACCAGGTCGCCATTCCCTGGAAGGATCTCGGAATCGACAGTCCGCAAGCCGGCCACTCCATCGCCATGAGCGTGGTGCTCAACGACAAGGACAAGCCCGAGATCAAGTTCTCGGGCAAGCGGGATCTGATCTTCTGGTTCTCGGGCGTCCACACCACCAAGAATCCGGAGAAATACGGCGATGTCGTCCTGGTGGAACCGTAACATCATCATTTTCGAAGGAGTTACCACATGTCATTGAAACGTCTGTTCGTCGCCGCTTTTGCCGGCATGGGTCTTCAACTTGCATGTCAGGCGGGAGGAGTCTATCAGACACCCGACTTGAAGGCCGCCTATGCCTCGCACCCCATCGCGGTTGACGGCAAATTCAGCGACTGGCCGGAAGTTCAATCCTCGCAACTGGCGCCGTTCAAAGAGATAGCAGGCAATAGCGATCCCGCCATAAGTAAGGTGTTCTCCCAACACCCGGAACTGATCGGCAACCAGGCGGAGGTGCTGCTGACCCACGACGCCGACGCCCTCTATCTCGGGATTCGCATGCGGGATGCCACGCCATGCGTCAACACCGCGTCGACTCCGGCTCAATGGCACACTGGCGGCGATGGTGTGGTGTTGCACGCCAGGACCGCCTCCGGAGAGAGTTTCTCGCTGCTCTGGTGGGGACGCGACCAGGCCGGTGCGCCGCGCATCGCCATTCGTACGGCGGGAAACACCGATTGGCTCGACGCATCCGCAGTGGGCGGGACCGCCGGAATCGACATCGAAGCAGGCAAAGGCTGCGCCCTGGAAGTTCGCCTGCCCTGGCCTGCCCTTGGCCAGTCCCAGGGTGCCCCAAGCCATCTGGACGTGGTCTGGGAAGTCGCCTTCAGCGGCATCGACCGTGCCTTGCTCAAAGCCCTGCCCGAAAGAATGCGGCGGGAGATGCCGATTCACTCGACCTACAACATACTGACCGTTCCCGAGAAGGCAGCCAGTCGCGGCTACCTGTCCCGCCCCCAATGGTGGGGAACGCTTCGTTTCGGGGAGGCCTCGGCCACTCCCGGCGCCGTGCAGAGTGATGCCCGCGGCACTAGCCTTGGCAACTGGCTGGTTCCGCAAACCGGCCAAGCCTTGACCATCGACGGTGCCCTCGAGGACTGGCCCGCGAATTGGCTGCTGGCGGCCACCCCCTCAGCGTGGGCCTATGGCGACCGCTACCGCACCGACACGGGAATCTGCCATGATGAGCGCAACCTCTACCTCGCCTTCCGGTTCCGCGGCGGCGAGCCCATGTTCAATACCCAGGTCGCCGAAAAAAAGCAAGGCTACCTCGGCGGCGCTTGCGTTCAGATCCGCCTCCAAATCGGCAGCCAAAAGATCAATCTCTGCGGCTGGTACGACACCAAAAACAGGATTGCCGCGCTTACCGCCGACGGCAAGGAACGCCAGCAGCCCAACCTGCTCGCCGTCGGTGCCAACGAAGCCTTCGCCGCATTGCCCGCCGGACGCGGCTACATTCAGGAAATCTCCATCCCCTTTAAAGAGCTGGTGTCCACCCCTCCGAAAAAGGGAGAGGACTGGCAGGCAACCTTTCAGCTCTGGTGGGCCGGCATCGACGAGCGCTTCTCGGTGGAAACCGCCGTGGACTTCGCCCGCCCCGCTCCTCTGCAGACCTCCTATCAACTGCCCTACGCCGCCGACGTCAGTCTCGGCGTCTTCGACCAACAGGGCCGCCTGCTGCGCTATCTGGCCAAAAACGAATCGCGCTCGGCCAACACCAACGTTGAACTCTGGGATGGACTCGACCAATGGGGACAACTCATCCCGGCCGGCGACTACACCCTGAAGGGCGTCTACCACAAGCCGCTCGAACTCAAGTATCTAATGAGCGCCCTCAATCCCGGTACGCCCCCCTGGTGGACCGCCGACGGCAAAGGCGGCTGGCTCAGCGACGAAGCGGCCGCGCAAGAGGCGGTCACCGACGGCAGCATTGTCTACCTGGCCGCACCCTACGCCGAAGCGGGCCATGCCATCATTGCCGTCGGACCGGACGGCAAACGCATCTGGGGCGTCAACCCGAGTGTCGGCACCCCGCGCTGCGTCTCCCTGGCACTGTTGGGCGACCGGCTGTACGCCATGTTCAGCGGACCGGAGCTGACCGCCAAGGTCCGGCACTACAAACACGGCGATAAAACCGCCCAGGGCCGGGCCATGATTCTCTGTTTCAACCGGCACACCGGCGAACTGACCGGTCCCAGCGTCAAATCCGGCGCACCCATCCAGATCAACACCTGGGAATATCGCCACGATATCCACAACCTTTGGGATCTGCGCCAAAACCAAAGCTTCAGCCCTTCCACCTATGGCGGACAGCACCGATACTGCAATACCGGCATGTGCGAAACCACCAGCGCACTCGGGCTGGCCGCGGTCGGCAATCGACTCGTGGCTTCCATGCTCTACAGCAATGAACTGCTCGTGCTCGATCCCGATACGTTCGCCATCAGCAAACGCATCCCGCTCGAGGCCCCCGCCGGCCTGCACGGACTGGACGAGCGCCACCTGTTGGCCGTCAGCGGCAACCGGGTCGTCAAAGTCGATGTGGATGCGGGCCTCGCAACCCCGGTCATCACCAGCGGCCTGGCGGCACCCTTCGGCATCACCTCCGACCGCGACGGCACCCTCTACGTCAGCGACTGGGGCGACTCGTTCCAGATCAAGAAATTCAGTGCCGACGGACGGTTGCTGACGACGATCGGCCGTAAGGGCGGGCGCCCGTGGATCGGCCGCTGGGTCGACGACGCACTATCCGTGCCGCGTGGCGTCGCGGTCACCGACGACGGCAAGCTCTGGGTAGCCGAAGACGAGTTTTCGCCCCGCCGAATCAGCGTCTGGAACAGCCATACCGGAAGCTTGATCCGCGACTATGTCGGCCCGGCTAACTACCGCGGCTGGGGATTGACCATCGATCCGCGCGATCCCAGCCGCATTCTGACTTGCGGCACGGAGTTCAAGCTGGATTTCGCCCGACAAAGCTACACCCCCGTGCGCAAGATGTTCATGCGGCGCGGTCGCAACGACATATTCACCAGTGGCGGCAACGACATGGGCGGCTTCACCAGGATCATCCATCGCAACGGCCGCGAGTTTCTGATCGACGGCAACGGCAAGAAGATCGTGATCATGGAACGCCGTGGCGACGAATACCGGCCCGTGACCGCCATCAGCGGGTTCGAAGCCGGTTCAACCGTCGACGGCACCGAAAAAATGTTCTGGGACAGCGACCTGCGCTACCACTACCTGCCCAAGTGGTACCCGGAATTCTTCAAAGGCCATGCGGGGGACAACCATATCTGGAACGATCTCAATGGCGACACCGTGGTCCAGGAAGACGAAGTAGCCTGGCTCGACGACACCCTGGGCCGCGGCGACGCTTTCCAGCCGGGGCGCATCGGCGAATGGAGCACCTCCTGGGGACTGGGCTTCGGACCGGACTGGGAGATCTACCTGCACGGGCACTGCCGCGACGCCGCCACTATCTATCGGCTCGATCCGGAATTCGACGCCAACGGACTCCCCCGCTACTCACTGCCGTTGAAATAGCCATATCAGCTTGAAATTAAGGATGTTGAGACTATACTTACGACGTGTGGCGGCTCATTTTGAGTTGCCTGAACGAATGGAACCTGAAACCCAGGAAAGGC
>JBFJXC010000321.1:0-5056 GCA_041623325.1 Lentisphaeria bacterium
GCGGATGACCGCTGCCGAGAAGCAGATGGTGGACCAGACCCTCTACATCAAGGAAACGGCCGCCCTCCTGGTGTTTTGGCAGCATGTCCTCTTGTTTTTCCGCTCTCCCTTGGGCTATCTGAACATGCTTTCCGAGGCTCTGGGGCTTTACCGGCAGTCTCCCCGACGGATGCTGTTGCCGTTGGCCTATCTGGCGGAAGCGGGGGTGCTGGCCAATTGGCTGTGGAGGCGGAACTGCGGGCATGTTCACGTGCACTTTGCCAATCCAGCGGCCACCGTGGCTATGGTCGGGGCCCGGTACGGGACATTCAGCTATAGTCTGAGCGTTCACGGTCCCGACATTTTCGACAATATCAGGCAGAACCAGCTGGCCGCCAAAGTCCGGCAGGCCGTCTTTGTGCGCTGCATTTCCTTCTATTGCCGAAGCCAGTTGATGCGTTTGGTCTCTCACCGGGTCTGGCCTCGACTGCCCATTGTCCATTGCGGAGTGGATCTGGATGTGTACCAGCCTCGGCCGCTGCCCAACAATCCGGTTCCCCAGCTGCTGTGCGTCGGTCGCCTGGTGGCCGCCAAGGGGCAGCAGATTCTTTTGGAAGCCTGCCGCCAGTTGCGGGATGTCGGGATGGCCTTTGAGCTGACCCTGGTGGGGGATGGTCCGGACCGGGGCATGCTTGAGGAAAGTGCGGCCTGTTTGGGGCTGGCAGATTGCGTGACCTTTGCCGGGGCCGTGGGCCAGGACCAGGTCCACGCCTATTACGACCGGGCCGATCTGTTTGTGCTGCCCAGTTTTGCCGAGGGGGTGCCGGTTGTGCTCATGGAGGCCATGGCCAAGCGGATTCCGGTGATCACCACCTGCATTACGGGCATTCCCGAGCTGATCACCAGCGGCCTGGAGGGGCTCCTGGTGCCTCCGTCGTGCGCAACGGCCTTGAGCGAGGCCATCCGATCTCTCTTGGACAATCCGGCCATGGGACGGGAAATGGGGCTGGCCGGCCGGCGCAAGGTGGAGCTTGAATTCGATTTGGCACGCAACACCGCCTTGATGGCCAAGGTGTTTGAAACCTACGTCAACAACCGTCCCGGCAGTTCCGTGACCATGCCTGTGGAGAGTCTTCCAGAATGACCCTTGTTTTCCTGAATCTGGTTGTTGTCGCCGTGGCCGTTCTGTTGGGGCTGGCCTGCGGCTATCTGCTGTTGCTGACCGTGGCCGCGGCCATGGCGGGCTGGAAGGATGGGCCGGACAGTGAGCCGTTGGAGCTAACCGTGGTCGTTCCAGCTCATAACGAATCTGGGCAGATTGCCGACACCGTCGCCAGTGTTCTGGCCGCCGATTATCCGCCGTCCCTTCGGAGGGTCATCGTGCTGGCCGACAATTGCACGGATGACACCGCCGAGGTGGCCAGGCAGGCGGGGGCTCAGTGCCTGGAGAGATCCGATCCCAGGCAGCGCGGCAAGGGTCAGGCTCTCAACTGGCTCTTTACCACGCGGCAGGACCTCTTGGATCGAACGGACGCCGTGGTGATTGTGGATGCGGACACCCAGATGGATCCCGAATTCCTGAAGCAGGTCTCCGACAGCCTGAGCCGGGAAGGTGTGCAGGCGGTGCAGGGATATTACGGGGCGTCCAATATCCGGGAGGGCTGGCGACCGGCCCTGATGGAGGCCGCCCTGGCCGTTTTTCACCATCTCCGTCCCTTGGGCCGAAACCGGCTGGGGGCCACGGCCGGCTTGCGCGGCAACGGCATGGCTTTCGATGCCGGATTGATACGGAAACTCGGCTGGCCCGCCTTCTCGATTGTCGAAGACGTGGAATTCACCTTGGAGCTTCTCATGCAGGGGATACGGGTGGAGTATAATCCGTCCGCCAAAGTGGCTGGCGAGATGGCCTCGGGTTCTTATGCGGCCCGGACCCAGCGCAGCCGTTGGGAAGGCGGGCGCTTTGGTTTGCTGCGGACATACGGCTGGCGGCTGCTTCGGCGCAGTTTACGGCGGGATGGCTGGCCTTATGCCGACGCCCTGTTGGACCTGGCGGTCCCCCCCCTGGCGATGCTGGTGTTGCTAATTGTGGCGTTTCTAGGGGTGTCTCTGCTGATGCATCCGGTTCTGTCCTGGGTGGCGGCCTCCTACCTGCTGGTCGTCGCCGCCTATGTCGCGGCCGGATTGGTGTTGAGAGGGGAGCCTTGGGCGGTCTGGTCGGCTCTGCTGCGAGCCCCCTTTTTCGTGCTCTGGAAAATTCCGGTCTATGTGAAGATGTTGTGTTGTCGGCAGGAAACCCGTTGGGTGCGCACCCCCCGCCGTCACGAAAAACAGGAGGAGTCCTGATATGGCAGCCAGCCCACCAATCGAGGACTTTCTGGCTGAAATCACCACCCGGCTGGAACCGGTGCTGGCCGCGAGGGGTGGCGTGGGGCAGACCAGTCGGCTGGGTGAGGCCAAAGCCGTGGCCGACGATACCCTCAAGTACCTGGTGCGCGATCGGACCGGTCGGCCCTCGGCCGTTATCCTCTGGTCCTCCCCCGTCGAACCGGGCCTGGTCAAACAATCGGTCGATCGGGCCCAGGCCGCCCGCCACGCGCTCAGTGACCGTCTTGGCCAAGTGGTGCTGACCCCCCTGTTGTCGGGAGAGTATGGCGGTCTGACCTACGTAGTCTGGCCTTATTGTCAGCCGCTGAGCCGTTATCGCCTGCGGAGGCTGCTGCAACGCTGGCAGTTGCGTCCCCAGGTTCTGGAGTGGCTGCGCGAGGCGACCAGGTCGACGTTAGCGGTGCCGGGGCCGGGCGGGTGCCGCGAGTACTTTCAGCTTCCCTTGGAGAGAATGGAGGCCAATCTGGCCATGCCACCGGCCATGCGGGCGGCGGCTTGCAAGGCGCTGGCCCGGCTTTCGACAGGGCAGTGGACGCCAAAATATGTGCTGGCCCACAACGATTTCTGGAGCGACAATCTACTGGTGAGCCCGGAGGCGGATGCCGGACCGTTCGGCTTTGTGGTCATTGACTGGGCCGGGGCGAACCTCAAGGGGCATGCGATCTACGATCTGATCCGCATCGCCCAGTCTCTGAAGCTGTTCCGCCGCCAGTTGTCCGCCGAGCTGGAGCGGCATTGCCGGATCCTGGACTGCTCCGTTGCCGACTCGGAGGGCTACTTGCTGGCCAGCCTTGGCTTTCTGGGCATGAATCTGGGCCACTTTCCCGAGAAGATGTTTATCGCCCTTGCCAAGGGCTGCCACCGCACCTTGCGTGAAGCCTGTCGCCCATTCGTCTGAATAAAATGGTGAGGCCGTCGCAACTATGACGATCAACGAGCATTTCGAAGCGCGCGTGCGTATCCAACCCGAGGCCGTTGCCGGCGGGACCGCCGTCCAAGGCGTGCCCGAGAGTGCGCAAGCCTCCATCCGCGATCTGGTGGCCAGCCGCCAAGTGGATAGGAAGCCAGACTGCTTTGTCATCGGGGAAACCTCGCTGGCTTGCCAGTGCGTCTGCCGGCTGCTTGACAAGGGCTGGAAGGTGCTGGGCTTCGTGACTGGGCTGGCCGAGAACCGCCGCTTCGCCCTTGACCACGGCATTCCGGTCTACCAGCCTGCCAGCAAGACCGAGCTTGCCAAGCTTCTGACGGGGCAACCCTACGACTATCTCTTCAGCATTGTCAACGGCATGATTCTGCCGCCCGCCGTTCTGCGGTGGCCTCGCCGCCTGGCCATTAACTTCCACGATGCGCCTCTGCCCCGCTACGCCGGTGTGCACGCGACCGCCTGGGCTCTGCTCAATGGCGAGCGGGAGCATGGGGTTAGCTGGCACGAGATGGTGGCCGAGGTGGATGCCGGTCGGATTCTGCGCCAGGCCCGGTTCCCCATCGAACCGGACGATACCTCCTTGGCCCTCAATCTCCGTTGCTATGAAGCCGGTTTGGCCGAGTTTGAGACGTTGATCGCCGAGCTGGAGGAGGGGGTGGAGACCCCGGTGGGCCAGAATGCCGCCCGGCGGACACTCTACGGCCTGTATCAGCGCCCGGAAAATGGATGTCTGATCGACTGGACCCAACCCCGCCAACGCATCGAGGCCCTTTGCCGGGCGCTGGACTTCGGCAAGGTCGAGAATCCCCTCGGTCTGCCCAAGGTCTATCAGAACGGCACCTTCTATCTGCTTGCCAATCTACAGGACAAGACCTTGCGGACGATCGACGGAGAGGCGTCGGCGTGCCAACTGGTCGAGGCGAACGCGCCGGACTTTCCCGAGGTGGCCGGGGCGTTGTCCAGGCTCTATCCGGAATTGGCGCGGCACGAGTCCTTCTGGGTGCGCCGCCTGCTGGGTGTCCAGCCTTTGGAACTGCCCTTTGCGAAACCCGATCAAGCATTTCAAAGTCTGGAGATTGCCGATCCGGTTCTGTTCCTGGCGTTTCTGGCCCGGTTGACGGGGGAATCCTGCTTCGAGGTGGGCCTGGGCATCGATCCCGAAGTCGACGGTTTTTTTGCGGCGACGGTGCCGCTGCGGGTCCAGTTGGATTTTGAAAAGCCCTTGTCCGAGGCGTTGGTCGCGATCCGGTCGGGGGTGGAGCTGTGCCGCCAACATCGGACCTTCGCCCGCGATCTGTTCGTGCGCTATCCGAAGCTGGCTGGAGCGCCGGACTATGCGGTAATCCTGGATGGCGACCGGGTGCGCCTGAAGGCTGACCAATCCCGCTTGGCGCAACTTTTTAAGACATTCGGGCAGTCGATGGTGCCCGGCCGGCCTCTGGCCGAGCAGAGCCTGCTCAGCCAAGCCGAATCCGACCGGTTGCTGAGGCAGTTCAATCAGACCGAGACGCCGGTTCCGGATACTTGCCTGCATCTGCTGTTCGAAAAGCAGTGCGCGAAGGCCCCGGAAGCGGTGGCGTTGGTCGATGGCCCGCGTTCCTTGACCTATGCGGAGTTGAACGAGCGGTCGGGTAGGCTGGCGGCCCTGTTGCGGTCCAAGGAAGTGGGCCCGGATACACCGGTGGGCATCTATGTGCCCCGCTCCCTGGAAATGGCCGTGGCCATTTTGGCTGTATTGAAGGCTGGTGGCGCCTATGTGCCGCTGGA
>JBFJXC010000322.1:0-5054 GCA_041623325.1 Lentisphaeria bacterium
CGCCTGGTGAACCTGGGCTGCGCCACCGGCCACCCCAGCTTCGTCATGAGCAACTCCTTCACCAACCAGGTTCTGGCCCAGATCGATCTGTGGCAGAACGACTACGCGGTCGGCGTCTACTGCCTGCCCAAAGCACTGGACGAGGAAGTGGCCCGCCTGCACCTGGCCAAGCTGGGCGTAAAGCTGACCCGCCTGACCCAGCAGCAGGCCGACTACCTGGGCATTTCCCCAGACGGTCCCTACAAGCCCGAGCACTACCGGTACTAGAATAGCGGGGAGTCGCGCGAGCCGGAGCAGGACTGCTCCGGCCATTCCGTCAACGGTTCAGACATGCACCGCCGCGAATGCTTGCGTGCCGCCCGGCCCGTCGGACCGACTTTTTTCCGGACCAATCCTATTGCCCGTTATCAACTCGGCAGTCTAGATTAGGCATGTGGGGGGGATTACTGAGCATTGCCGGAGGAAGCCATGAGGGAGTTCTGGCTGTGTTTCGTGCCGCTGTTCGTGGCGGTGGACGTGGTCGGGGTCCTGCCGATGTTCATCAACGCGGCCGCGGGCCTGTCGCCTGCTCTGACCAGGCGCCTGGTGGTGCAGTCGGTGGCCACGGCCGCGGCCGTGGCCCTTCTGTTTCTGGCTGGGGGCCCGAGGGTCATGGTCTGCCTGGGCATTACGGTGGCCGACTTCACCGTGGCGGGGGGCATTCTCCTGTTCGTCCTGTCCATGAGCGACCTGCTCACCACGGACAAAATTCAGCGCCGGGTGGACTTTGACCGCCTGGGCGCGGTTCCCCTGGGGGTCCCTCTGCTCACGGGACCGGCGGTGCTGACCACCTCGATCCTGCTCGCCAACAAGCACGGGTTTCTGCCCACCGTCGCCGCCCTGCTGGCCAATCTCTTGCTCGCGGGCCTGGTCTTCACCTTTGCCCAGGGCATCAACCGCGTTCTGGGCAAGGCCGGCGCCAAGGTCATCTCCAAGATCGCCAGCCTGCTGCTGGCCTCCATCGGCGTCATGATGGTGCGCAGAGGCATCCTGGCCTTCCTGGCCGACACCATCTAGATCCCGGCCGGTACGGCCGGCGATTCCCGGGAATTAAAATGGTTGAATCCTAGACAGGCTTGGGGGGATTGCGGCTTCCGGAGCGGGCATCACACTGCTGAGACCCGGAACCGAACACCGCCCCCCCGCCGTGCGCCCGGATGGATCAATCGCAGCCGCAACCGCAGCCGCAGCCTTCGTCGTCGTAGTCCTCGTGGAACTCTTCCAGCTCGGTCTCGGTATAGAGGCAAAGGTAGGCCACGTCGGCCTTGGTGCGGACTTTGAAGGTGGAGTTGGGCTCGATTTCGAAGGTGTCCATCTGCTCGACCATGGCCCAGTCGTCCTCACCCGGGAACTGCACCTCGAGTTCGCCGTTGATGACGGTCATGTACTCGTAGGTGCTGGTGGTGAACTCGTAGGTTCCCTTGGCCATCACGCCGACGGTGGAGGGACCATCGCTGGACTCGAAGGAAATGGACTTGACCTTGCCGTCGAAATACTCGTTGTTTTTCAGCATTGCAGGAGCTCCTGGCTTCCGGGTTGGTTGCATGGTTGAGTGGAGAAACAAGGGATGTTCAGGATAACATCTGGCGGGCAAGATACAAACTGCACGGCGCGGCTTTCTGGCCGGCTTTTCGCCGGCTTTTCACGGCGTGGCGCGCTGGCCGAACCGAGGGGGGCATCACCCTTTAAAGGCTCTGGTCCGGGCGCCCCGGCGCTGGCCCCGGACCAGAAGCATGCCGGCGCCAAAGCCGCCGATATGGGCCCAGAAGGCGATCCCCGCCGGCGTGCCGGCGCTGGCGGCCAGGCTGCTGTAGCCTCCCAGCAACTGGGAGAGGAGCCAGAAAAACAGATAGACGACGGCGGGCAGCTTGATCATCAGCGGCAGAAAGAAGATGGGGACCATGAAGGTGATCCAGCTCCAGGGAAAGAGCAGGAAATAGGCACCCAGAACCCCGGCGATGGCGCCGCTGGCCCCGATGGTGGGAATGGTGCTGGCGGGATGAATCAGCGCGTGCAGCAGTCCGGCCATGACCCCGCAGGTCAGATAGAAGACCAGGTAGCGCCCGTGCCCGAGGCGGTCCTCGATGGTGGGGCCAAAAATCCACAGCGACCAGAGGTTTCCCAGCAGATGCAGGAAGCCCCCGTGCAGGAACATGCAGGCGAAAAGGGGCTGCAACCAGAGCCGGATCCCGGTTCCGGACCAAGACGGCGGCCGTTGCCAAAGGCGGGCGGGCACCAGGCTGTAGACCTCGATCAGCGAGGCGTTGTCGATCAGCTGCAGGACGAAGACGCCGAGGTTGGCGGCGATCAGCAGTGAGGTGATCAGCGGGCGGGTTCGGAGACGGGTATTGTCGCAAACAGGGATCATGTGGATTCCGCTCCTAGTTTCCGGCCAAATCCAACAGCAGGCGGGTCGCGACGTTGCCGACGATGGCCAAGCTATCGGCCGAGAGCTTGTCCAGCGTGTCCTGGCCGGTATGCCAGAAGCGGTTGCCGGGTCCATAGACGAAGTCGATGAAGTTCAGGCAGGGAATGCCCAGTTCCTGAAAAGGGCGGTGATCGTCCAGGATGGTGCCGTGCGGGTAGAATCCGAAATGGCGCTGCACCCCCTGGGCCCGGGCAATGTCCAGGGTCCGGCGCAGGAGGTCGGGATCGTTGTCCCGACACAGGGTGATCGTCAGGTCCAGATCCCCGACCATGTCCAGCAGCAGCATGGCCCGGCAGCGCCCGACCCGACCCTCCCGGCCAAGCTGGGCGGCATAGCGCCGGCTTCCGTGCAAACCGTCGGTCGCGCTGTAGGCGGTCAGACACTCCTCCCCGTCGAAAAAGAGAAACTCCACCGTGCAGCCGGTCCATTCCGGCAGGACGGCCAGGCGCTCCATGATGGTCAACAGCAGGCCGGTGCTGGATCCGGAGTCGTTGGCGCCGACGAAGCCGGGACAAGCGGGAAGCCGCTTGGTGTCGTAGTGGCTGGCCACGATGATGAAGTCCTCGCCCGTCCCCTCTAATGTCGCCCGCACATTTCGGAACACGGGCGCCTCGGGAGCGTCCGCCTCCCGCCAGGAGTCGATCTGCACGGGGTAGCCCAGCTGCCGGCAGGTTTGCTCCAAGTATGCGGCCGCGCGCCGGGCCCCCTCCGAGCCGCTGGGACGGGGGCCGATGCGCACGAATTCGGCGGTGCGCTCAAGGGCCGCCCGGCCATCGATGCGGGGCGGGGGTGCGGCGGGCAGAGAAAGAGAAAAGATCAGGAGAACGGCTGTGGCCATGCCGATTCCCGAAAGTGGATTGTTCATGGTCGTGTCCTGAAGGTGTTATGGGGCAGGCGGCACCCCGGCTAAGCGGCCGGAGCATCCTGCCCCGGATAGCAAGTGATCATGGTTGGGATAAGGATTGAAAATCCGATCCTTTCAGTCTCCGACGTCGAGCACGATCCCGCGGCGCTGAAAGGTGGGCACGTCCAGATTCTGGCCGTCGACGGTGGTGGATTGCGATCCGGAAAAGATGCCTAGGGAGTGCTCCTGCAAGGGGAGTTCGCCCTGGATGTCCTTAGAGACGGCCGCACTGGCGCCGCGGCGTTTGCGCGGGGCGTTCGGGGCGGGGCGGGCTTGGAGGGAGGCGTGACTCTGGGGTTGCTCGTCCCGGTATTGGCACAGAAGGGCGGTGATGTGAAACTCCTGGAGTCCGGGCTGGGTGTAGGCACCGACAACCAGCTTGGCATCGGGGCGCAGGATAGCCTGGAAGCCATTCAGGCAGGCTTGGATTTCCCTGACCGTCAGATCCTCTCCACCGAGGATGGTGACCACGGCGGCATGGGCGTTGGCCAAGGCGGCATGCCCGCCGATCAGGGGGCACTTGGCCAGGGATTCCAGGGCGTTCTGCCACCGATTCGCCCCCTCCCCGCGCCCGAAGCCCAGGGTACTGGTCGCCTGGCGGTCGCGCAGCAGGGTGCGCAGGGCGGCGAAGTCGGCGGCCACAACCCCCTTGGCGAAGGCCAGCTGGGCCAGCCCCACTACCCCTTGGGCCAGAAGCTCGTCGGCCAGGCCGAAGGCCGTGACCGCCGGGGTGTCCGCCGACATGGTCGTAAACAGCAGATCGTTGGGCACCTCGATAACCGCCTGGCTCAGCTTTCGCACCGGATCCAGCCCCTTCTCGGCCAGACTGCGGCGCCACTGCCCCTCGAAAGAAAACGGCAGGGTGGCCAGAAACACGCTGGGCAGTTTCAGTTCCCGCGCCAGCCGGCCCACGACCCGGGCGCCTCCGGAACCGGTGCCCCCCCCCATGGCCGTCACGCAGATCAGAAGACGGGCCCCCTCCAGAAATTCGCGCAGCGCGCCGGCCGAGGCGCTCACGGCCCGTTCCCCCAGCACAATGTCGCCCCCGCAACTTTCCCGGTTGGCCCACTCCTCCCCCAAAGGTAAGGGAATGACGTCCGGAAGCTGCCCGAGGGCCTGCAAATCGGTATCCGCTGCCGCGATCCGCACGCTTTTGGGAAGGTTGCCGGCGGCCACCTTGGCGACAATGCGGCCGCCGCCGCCGCCAAGGCCGAGTATCGCGATGTTGTTGTCTGCCGCTTCTGACATGGGGTGAGCCGTTTCTCTTTTGAGTTCAAGTCATCTTATAGGAGTGTCGGAGTACTGGAGTGCTGGATTTCATCTATTGACCACACCAGGAACCCACCACCCCATTGCTCCACCCCTGCAGGCATTGGCCTACCAGCGGAAGGCGCCGCGGACGGCCTCCCAGAGGCGGGACAGGTCCAGCCGGAGCATGCTGGCCAGAGATGGCGCCTCGGCCACATCGGTCGAGTGCTTGCCCCAGTGCAATAGTCCCAACGGGGTCAGATAGCCCGGATTGTTCAAGATCTCCTGCTTGGCATTCACCAGTTTAGGCCGGCCAACTCGCACCGGCATGCAAAAGACCTGCCCGGCCAACTCGGCTGCCCCTTTGATCAGACTGCCGCCGCCGCCCAGTGTCACCCCGGCGCCGATGCGCTCCAGAACCCCCTGCTTGCGCAA
>JBFJXC010000323.1:0-5049 GCA_041623325.1 Lentisphaeria bacterium
ACCTGCTTTCACAGGCGGTCCGGGATATGTCAAACCCAGGTAAGGTTCTTCGCGTTGCCTCGAATTAAGCCACCTGCTCCACCGCTTGTGCGGGCCCCCGTCAATTCCTGTGAGTTTTAGCCTTGCGGCCGTAGTCCCCAGGCGGTGCATTTATCGCGTTAGCTTGGACACGGACGGGATCAAATCCGCCCACATCTAATGCACACCGTTTACGGCGTGGACTACCAGGGTATCTAATCCTGTTTGCTACCCACGCTTTCGTCCATGAGGGTCAGTGGCACGCCAGTGAGCCGCCTTCGCCATCGGTATTCCTCCTGATATCTACGCATTCCACCGCTACACCAGGAATTCTGCTCACCCATCGTGCACTCTAGCCCGCCAGTATCCAATGCAGTTCCACGGTTGAGCCGTGGGCTTTCACATCAGACTTAGCAGACCCCCTGCGAACCCTTTACGCCCAGTGAATCCGAATAACGCTCGCCACCTACGTATTACCGCGGCTGCTGGCACGTAGTTAGCCGTGGCTTCCTCTACAGGTACCGTCAATGATTCGTCCCTGTTGACAGAGGTTTACAACCCGAAGGCCTTCATCCCTCACGCGGCATTGCTCCGTCAGGCTTTCGCCCATTGCGGAAGATTCTCGACTGCAGCCTCCCGTAGGAGTCTGGGCAGTGTCTCAGTCCCAGTGTGGGTGACCATCCTCTCAGACCACCTACCCGTCATCGCCTTGGTGAGCCGTTACCTCACCAACAAGCTAATGGGACGCGAACTCATCCTGAAGCGGCCGAAACCTTTAGCAGCACCAACATGCGAAGGTGCGCCACATCCGGTATTAATCCACGTTTCCGCGGGCTATCCCGAACTTCAGGGCAGATTGTTCACGCGTTACTCACCCTTTCGCCACTGATCGGTCAAGTAAACTTGACTTCACCGTTCGACTTGCATGCCTAATCCATGCCGCCAGCGTTCATTCTGAGCCAGGATCAAACTCTCCAAAACAAAATCTCGAAGCCCCGAAGGACCTGTCAATCCGTTGGAATCTTTGCTGCGGGCCTTGACCCGCAGCGGGGTTAATTCGCTGTCACATTGCACTGTTCAGTTTTCAAAGAGCCGGACCGTTGCCGGTCAGACACGAGCCGCTTAACTTAGCACGGCTTCCGGACTCGGCAACCCGCTTCCGCGGATTTTTTTTCGTCCGTCCGGCGGCCTGCGCCCCGGTCACGAGCCGCTTAAAATACTCCGGCAGTTGGCTTGTTCAAGCCGCCTTCCGGACTTTATTTTTCAGCCCGTTCCCGCCCCGCCACCAGCGGCGAAGCGGCCCATAAAGTACGGCGGAAAACCCCCTTGGCAAGGCGGATTCTAGTGTTTTCCCCGAGGCCGGGCGGCGGCGGTGCCGCAAGCCGCGCCGGATCCGGCAGTTAGGATCGCGCAAAAAGTTTGGCGGCCCGTGGCCTGGACCGCCCGCCAGGGCCCCGGAAGGGGCAGGGAACCCCGGAAACGTCCCCGGCGGACACTCCTAGAGAGGCTACTGGAGCCAGAAAGTTTCCAGGCTGCGGTCCTGGCGGGCCACGCGGAAACTGAGATCATGCCGGCCCTGACCGGCCAGAAAACGCCGGACGGAATCCTCCACTAGCTCGTAGCGATTGCAGTCCTGACTGGCGTGGGCCAGAACGAGATGCCGGGTTTTCTCATGAAGCACATCTTCAAGAAGGCGGATGCAGGCCTCGTTGCTGAGGTGGCCATGGCGCCCCAATATGCGCTGCTTGAGCGACCAAGGCCGAGCGGACTCCTGGAGCAGACCGATATCATGGTTGCTTTCCAGGACCAGGGCGTCGCAGCGTCGGAGCTGATGGGTCACCAGACTGCTGGCATGCCCCAGGTCGGTGGCCACCCCTACCTTGAGGTCGCGCCAGTGGATCACAAAGCCCACCGGATCGATAGCGTCATGCGGAATGGAGAAGGGCTCGATGCGGAACTCCCCCACCTCGAAGGCGGCGCCGGCTGAGAAGAGAGTGGCCGGCTCCTGAAACTTTTTGCGGTCGCGCATGGCCTCCGCCGTCAGGCGACTGGTGTAAACCGGCACCCCCCATCGTTTGGCCAGAACGCCCAATCCGCGGATATGATCGTCGTGCTCGTGGGAAACCAGAATGGCCCGCACCGCCGCCTCCGGCACGGCGGCCGCCTTCAGACGGCGGCGCAACTCGACCCCGCTGAAGCCCGCATCGATCAGAATTCCGGTGTCGCCGCTGTGCAAGCAGAGAGCATTGCCCTTGCTGCCGCTGCCCAGTACCGTTATGCCCAGCATCGTCTCTCCTGCCTTTACCTCAAACCTGTCCCATCGTCGCATCGAAGGGGATCCGCAATATAGCCGCCATTTACTCTGACGGGGCCTGGCAAAGGCCCGGCAGCCGCTTGGAATCTTGCCGAAGGGTGGCTTAGGTTATAGCAAGATTCGAACCAACAAAGGAAACCGTTTCAATGCTGCGGCAGTCGCTATCCCAAACCCAGATCCAAACCTTGCGCCAGGAACTGGCCCCGCAGCAGCTGCAATCACTGGAAATCCTGCTGGCGACCGTCCCCGAGTTGGAACAGAAGATCAGCAAAGAGCTGATCGAGAACCCAACCCTGGAGATGGTTGACTCCGGCACGCAAGCCCTGGCCGGCAATCCCGTCGAGGCGGCCAACGAGAACACCGCCGCCAGCGAGGAATTGGCGGCCAACGCGGCCGAAAAGGATGAAGCCCTGGCCACCCTGATCCAGCTCGACGAAGCCTGGCACGACTATGTCCCCCCAAGCTATACGGGCAACGCCAGCTTCACCGAGGACGACGAGGAACGCCGGCGCTTCATGCTCAACTCTCTGGTCGACGAGCCCTCCCTTCAGGATCTACTCCAGGCACAACTGCGCGAGAACGACCAGTTGGATGAAATGTCCTCGCGGATATGCGAGGAGATCATCGGTAGCCTGGACGACAGGGGCTACCTTCGCTCTCCCCTGGAGGACATTGCCCTTGCCTGCGTGGCCACCCTCGAACAGGTCAACGACTGCCTCAAACTGATTCAGAGTTTCGACCCAGCGGGAATCGCCGCACGGGACCTGCGGGAATGCCTGCTGCTGCAACTGGAACGCCGGGGCCAGAAAGGCACGCTGGTCTATATGGTCATCAGCAAGCACCTGGACGCTCTGGGACGCAACCAGATCCCCAAAGTGGCCCAAAGCCTGCACATTTCCCCACGGGAAGTCTACGATGTACTGGAGGAGATCCGCACACTAAACCCCTTTCCGGGAAGCCTGCTGGCACCCAACAACGCGACCTTCGTGGTTCCGGAAGTCTATGTCGAAAAGGACGAAGACAACAACTGGCGAGTCCGGACCAATCGGGAATGCACCCCGCGCTTGCGCATTTCCAGCTACTACCTGAATCTGCTGAAGGACACCGAAACCCCCGCGGAGGTCAAAACCTACATCCGCCAGAAAATTGCGGACAGCAAGGTGCTGCTTCGGGCCCTCGACCAACGCCAGTCCACCATCGAGCGCATCACCCACAGCCTGCTGAAATTTCAGGAAGATTTCTTCGAGCGCGGAATCAACGCCCTCAAGCCGCTGATCCTCAACCAGGTCGCCGAGGACATTGGGGTGCACGAGACAACCGTCAGTCGGGCCGTCTCCAACAAGTACATCCAGAGCCCTCACGGCATCATGCCCTTCAAGCACTTTTTCTCTTCCGGCCTGGAAAGCACCAGCGGCGAAATGGTCTCCAGCCGCAGCATCAAGAACATGATCGAGGATCTGATCAAATCCGAAAACCCGGCCAAGCCATTCTCGGACGACAAGCTGGCGAAGCTGCTCAAGGAGCGCGGCAACCAGGTGGCCCGGCGCACCGTGGCCAAATACCGCGAGGAGCTGGGCATCCTCCCTTCCCATATGCGGCGCAGCTATTGATCGTCCCCCGACCGGGGCAAGCCCGGTCGCGGGGAGATCACGGGGAGGCAGAGATAAGGGAGAGGGATCATGACACAGCGCCGGAACGACCTCCACCGGGCTTGCCCCGGGAGCGGGATTGACCTCCACCGGGCTTGCCCCGGTGGGGTCGAGATCGAAAAGACCACCCCCGTCCCCATTTACACCCCGGACACCGCTCACATCGTCCACTCCCTCCGCTACGACTGGACCGGATGGCTGAAGGAGCCCGCCAATTTCCCCCAAACCCTGTCGGCAGCCATCGGCCAGTGCCGTGCCGGCTGGGAAACCGACGGTCTCGAGCTGGATGCCTGGCAGGCGGAGGGCAACCGGCTCCAATGCCTGTTCACTGCCAAGCCGGACACAAGCCCCTCCCATTGTGCCAACCGGGCCAAAGGAAGGCTCCAGCACGCCCTGCGCCAGCAGGGCACGCCAGTGGACTTCAGTCGGCGGGTCGGCATGCGCACCCTAGGCGACAACACCCGGCCAATCGTAGAGCGCTATATCGCTCGACAGGTCGGAAAGAGCGACTATGTCGACCCCCGCTTCAAAGAGTACCTCGGTCGCTTCACCGTGGAGAATGCCGGTGTCATACTGGCGGAGCCGCAGGCCACTGGGCACGGACGGTATTGGTACAACCTTCACCTGGTGATGGTGGTGGCTGACCGACGACACCCGATAACTCGCCCAGAAACCTTTATTAAGGTTCGGGAGGGGTGCTTTCGGATTGCGGAAAAGAAGGGATGCCAGCTGGCGGAAGTATCGGTGATGCCGGACCATGTGCATCTGGCTTTACGGGGAAATATCGAGCTGTCCCCGGAAGGAATTGGGTTGGCCTACCTGAACAATCTGGCGTATCTGCTGGGGTACAACCGTTGCTGGAGCGAGGAGTTCTACGTGGGGACTTTCAGCGAGTATGCCGTCAGTGCTATCACAGAGAACGCCTGATCGTCCCCCGACCGGGGCAAGCCCGGTCGCGGGGGGATGACCTCCGCCGGGGATGACCTCCGCCGAACTTACCCCGGTCGCGGGGGGATGACCTCCGCCGAACTTGCCCCGGTCGCGGGGGGATGACCTCCGCCGAACTTG
>JBFJXC010000324.1:0-5034 GCA_041623325.1 Lentisphaeria bacterium
AAATCCTTCTTCAAATTGACGGCGACATAGTTGTGCAATTGGTAGAAAAAGCCGATCGATTCGGCAATCCCTTGTTCTTCCCAGCGTCGCGGATATTCATAGTCGGGTTCGTTGAAGAGCATGACATAGAGAGGTCCCAGATCGGGGAAGCGCTTTTTGACCTCTCCCACGCAAACGTTGAAGTACCGTGAATAAGCGGGAAAGGCGCTTTCGGTGACCGGATGAGGCTGGGTCAAGTAAAGCACCACATTACGGCGCGCCCCCCAGGCCTGGAGCTGCTCCAGCTGCTGAAACTGGGGGGAAACCATTTTGCCCGGAATACGTCTGCCGGTTTTAGGGTCAATGGCCAGAGCCCGGTCGAACCATGCCGACACGTTTTGCTCAATGTCGGCCTTTTCAAGCATGGCTTGCAGTTCTTCGCAGCCGGCCCGCGTCTTCTGTTTCTCCTTGACGATCTTCCAGTGAATATCCAGCGGCTTCACATAGAGAAACAGCTTGAAGGTGGAGGGATTTAACTCCCGGGTTTCATTGACCTGCTCCATCCTGCTTTCGCCATTGACTGCCAGGCCGTTCATCGCCTGAATCTCGCCGATGCCGTTGACGACGTGCCGGGCAAACGGGTCAACCGTGATGATAGTCGCGGGACTTTTGACCTGAGCCGACAGACCGCCACACACCGAGATCAGAAGAGTCCACAAAACAAGAGTCGTCGTTTTTTTCATAACCTGTTCCTTTTTAAGTCAAGGGTTTGTAAGAGTTATCGTTGGGATTTTAGAATGTTGATTGCCACCCGGGCCTGGGCCAGGCGTTCATTGTTGGGCCAGCCCCTGATGCCGCTGGAACGGCCCAGGCAATCCAGCACCCCGCACCAATCACCTAGCCGGGCCTTAACGCCCGTCATTTCCCGTTCAAAGGTTTCCGGTCTTCTGGAGATTCGATTGGCGGCGTGGGCCAACTCCTGACCGAGCCGCTCGTCCGGATGCAAAATACGCCCCTGAGTCAACATGGTATTGATGGTATTGGCTCGGGACATGCGGCTGAACAAGCCTTTGCTGCCGTCGACAAGGGGGGAGTGAAGGTTTCCAGGCGCATAGGCAAGCCTAATGTCGGCTCCCCTGGCTAGGTCGATGCGGGCCATCTTCACCACCACGGTCCCCGTGCGCGCCCGGTAGGACCAGCCGGTGGCAACCTCCTCGAGACGATAGGCGTAATCAAGCGGGTCGTTCGCCAGCCTGACCGATAGTGGAGGCGCGCTTCCTTCAAGTCTCACTTCGAGAGACCGCTCGTTTTCAAAGCCTTTAAAATGCCCCGTCTCCTTCTTGACTTCGACAATTCGGGTGTCGCCCTCCACCCGGTGGGACATCCGGATGCTGGCGTATCGGTCTTCAAGATAATCGGTGGAGAGGCCATCGTCTTCGTATAGCAGATACTCGCCAGCCTCGCCACCGTAAATCGACATGACCAGATTTTTATAGCAGGCATCGTTCAGGCGTTTTGGACAAACCTGCCCGGCAATGACGGTGCCCGGACGGACAAAAACCGGTATCTCGTCGATCAGATAGTGACGGGCAATCGTCTGTCCGCCTTGTTCCCGCATTCCCCGGGCGGTATCGAACCATTCCCCCTCGGGGAGCCAGACGGTCACCTCGGCCATTTCACAGGCTTTGTCGACGGGGGTGACAACCGGGGCGACCAGCATGCCGTCGCCAAACATGTACTGATCGGCATGCGCATAAGCCTCTTCGCTTTCCGGATGCTCATAGTACATGGGCCGGCAAAGGCTGATGCCGCTGTCGTGGGCTTTGCGGTTTTCGCTGTAAATATAGGGAACCAGCTCGTAGCGGTGCCGGATGGTGGACATCATAATGTCGCTGTAAGGAGCGGGATACTCCCAGACCCGGCGTTCCGCCTTCATGTTCTTTGAAGTGTGCGTTCTGAGAATGGGCGAGAACATCCCGAATTGCATCCAGCGGGTATAGAGTTCTGGTTCGATTTCGCCCGGCATGTGCCCGCCGATGTCGTGGCTCCAGTGGCCGTAGAGCACATTCGAGGCGGTGGCGGTAAACCGCGGTTGGAAGGCCAGCGATTCCCAGTTGGAGAAGGTGTCTCCCGAAAATCCGATCGCATACCTGCCCGCGCCATATCCGCCAAAACGGCTGAAGATGAGCGCTCGTTTGCCTTCCCGGTCGGGGCGATCCTCCAAATTCTCCCAATGGAGCTGATTGAGCCAGGGCAGGGTGTCCAGACCGGGCATTTCCGTGGATTCTCCCTGCTGCCAATCCATCCACCAAAAATCGACGCCCCGTTTCTCCTCGGGCTGATGAAGGATTTCAAAGTAGTATTTCATGTAGGTCGGGTCGGTGATGCGGAAAGGAATGCGCTCGGTTGTCGCGCAATCAAGTCCCAGCGCGGCGGCCATATCCTCGAACGGCTCCTCGTGTTTTCCCACCCCGTCGGCCGGGTGAAGGTTGAGGGTTACCTTAAGGCCCTGTCGACGCAGCCAGTCCAAGTGTTCGTCGGGGTCGGGGAAGTAGCGCCTGTCCCACGTGTATCCGGTCCAGCCCTCCAGATGCCAGTCCATGTCCAGCACCACCACGTCAAGCGGCGTATTCATGGCCTCGAAATTGCGAACCAGATTCTCAATCTCCTCGTCGCTATAAGCCCAGTAGCGGCTCCACCAGTACCCCAGGGTATAACGGGGCGGCAGGGGTTGGGCACCGAAGACCCGGGCCGCGTCGGCAAGCGCGTCTTTGTACTCGTGCCCATAGGCGAGAAGGTACAGGTCCTGGTGCCGGCCCGGGGACCTGGGAGCAATCCATTTTTGGTCGCCAATCTGATCTATGGCAATGGTTTTGGAATCATCGATCAGACTCCAGCCGGAACGGGAGACGAAGCCCTTGCCCAGATCCACCTCCTTCATGATGGCAATCTCATTATCCAAGCCATGGGGGGTGGCAATCGAGGTCTCGATCCTCTGTTTGTTGCCATTGATCCCGTCCAGAGTCCGAATGGTGCCCCCCAGATTTTCGTCATCCTCCTGGTCCGGATTCCAGGTGATCCGTTCGCCGTTCAGCTTAAAGTCGACGGATAGATTGGCGCCGGAAAGGCGTTCTGTGTTCGCCAACAGGCGGACACAAACGTTGTCGCTTCGAAGCAGCCAGACATCTCCCTCACCTTGTACGTGGAATGGAACTGGACCCGCATCGCGGTTCACCACGGCCAGAGTTTGCCGATCCTCGAATACCCCGTTTTCGCTCCACTCAAATCGAATGAGTCGCGAGGTGATAAATTGAATCCGGACGTTGCCGAGCGTGAAGATGTTTCCCGCCGGACAGGGTGCGGTTCTGAAGGCGTTGGGGCAATGCATGCGTATGGACTTTCCGGGTTGATCAACGCAAGAGTTGAAGTCGTATGAAACGGGGACGCGTTCGCTGGCGCGAGGAGCGCGAATTAGTCGCTATACCACATCCAGCCATTCGCATAGCTCGCCGCTCGTCCGGTTTCCCCTCCCAGAAAGGTCCCCTGATAAGTAAGAGTCCTCGGGCCCATTGTCTCCACATGCCCGTCGGCGCAGAGGGCGTTGACTCTCATCCCATGGGCGCTCCAACGCACGTACCAGAGACCAGGATTGATCACCGGCAAGGACCACGTTCCCGTATTCCTCGAGGGAATCATCCTATAGTAGTTGCTGTCATACATAGCCAGGAGTTGTGAGGGCCGCATCATCTGGGACTGTTTGGTATAGAGGAACCGATGCTCCGAACCGCTGACATTACTGTCGCCATACCAGTACCAGCCGTTGCCAGCATAGCTATTGTATTTCTCGTCGTTATCGCTGAGGCTCAACGGGGTGACCTGGACCTGGTTTTCCGGACAACGCCAGATAGTCAGATTGTTGCGATACCAGGTGAAGTCATTGGGCATGGCCCCGGAGTTGCTCAGGATCTCTCCCCAGAAGCCGCGAACCCCGTTGGCCCCTGGGTAGGCCGAGGGCGGCAGCCATTCATTGGCGTCGTCGGCATAAATCTGAAACCCAATGCTGAACTGTTTCAGATTGTTGGCGCATTCAATGCGGCGGGCCAAACGGATGCCTTTGTTCAATGACGGGAGGAGCATGCTGGCCAGAATGGCGATGATGGCGATTACGACGAGGAGTTCGATTAAGGTGAAACGACCCGAATTCCGTCTCGGCAAATGGTCAATCATGGTCAACTTCTCCTTGGTTGGGCTCTTCCAACTTTCTTCAGCAACTCTCCGCCCTGATTTCATGCTCGCCAGCAAGGCGGCTATCCAGTCCAGCGCGACTTTTTTCACCCACCTTTGGCTGGGTGATAGTGCAAAGCTTATAATTTTAACTTACCAGTGAAAGCAAGCTTGGCCACTTGCAAATCATGTGGTTTGTCACATAATAATCTGACAAAACTCCGATCCAGTCTTTTTATAACGCCTCTCATTGGCAAATCGCTCAGGAAAGGATGTCCACATGAACGATCGCACCCCGCTTGAGTATTCTCATTTGATCCGCGAAACCCTACTGCGGGTGGTCAAGGCGGAAAATTCGCCGGCGCTAAAGGTCCATCTGCCGCGTTCGGGAGGGCATTGGCAGCATTTGCCCGGACATATTTTCCATGTCTGCCACGAACTCTTTGTGCAGATTTCCGGGATGTGCCAATTTCACTTCCCCGAGGAAGAGCTGATTCTCAACCCGGGAGATATGCTCCTGATTCCCCCTGGTCTCCCGCACCTGGAGCGTGGGCTTCGCCGTGGTAACGAACCGTTTCGCAACCTGCTTATCACCATTGGCGAACACTATCTGGACACTCACATTGCCGAATGTCCGGAGGATGGTCCCAACCGGCATATCCCTGTCCCAGTGCATCCGGAGAAAATCACCTCCGCCCATCAGGTTCTCTACTGCCATTTGCTTCAAGCCCTGGAAACGGCAGATTTTTCCGATAAAAACCAGAAGCGTCTCTTTCAACTGCGAAGCCTGCAGGCGCTCTCCTCCCTGATTCTGCACGATCTGGGAGTGGC
>JBFJXC010000325.1:0-5032 GCA_041623325.1 Lentisphaeria bacterium
ACCAGTCCGGGGCCGTCCACCAGCCGGGCGCCCGCTCGTTGGTAGGCCACATCGTCGTAGCCAGCCTCGCAACCGGCCCCCTGCTCCACCAACACCGTATGCCCCCGCGACACATAGGACTTCACGCAGGCCGGCGTTAGCCCAACCCGGTACTCCTGCGGTTTGATTTCCTTAACCGTGCCTATCCTCATACCCGACTCCCGGCTGCATCTCGGTTCCAGTCTTCCCCCACCACAATACGAGCCCCACCCTGCGAAGACAAGGATCCCTCAGATGGAGAGGAAGGCACCCGGAATGTGAAGCCCTAGCAATCAGCTGTCCCATTGGCGGGCCATTACCACGCTTCAGGCCAGTGGGGTTCACGGTTAAAGCGGCATTGAACCCCGACCCAGGCTCAATTTGGCCGGCGGCCTCAAGTCCGAATCCCCACTGCCGCCTCACCTCCACCTTCTCTCGGCGAACCAGGCGGATACTCAAACCGGCCTGCACAATCCTGCCGGCTGACCGCCTCTTGCCATCTGTCTCCGGCCCGCCATATTACACGGTTCGTCGACACGACCTTCGCCTCAGCAAGAAACACCGCTAAACTCTATGTCCACACCCACCATCATCTGGTCGTTGGGCCACGGCGCCCCACTGCAGTTTACCCAAGCCAAGGCCATCATTGATCTCGGCCTTGAATACGGCATCGACGGCATCGAGCTGCGCCCGTGCCTGGAAACCTTTCTGCTATATGAGCGCCTCCCCCACCTTCAGGCTGGCCTGGACACGGACCTGGTCAACCAAAGACGCTTGGAACTGCGGCGAATTGTCGACTATGCCAAGCAACGCGAATTTCAATTGGGCATCTGGCTGGAGGCCCCGTCCGGGCCCGGCAATCTGCTTGAACTGTGGCCTGACATCAAATCCGCAGCCGGCGATCTCGATGTGCGCCGCCCTCTTTTTGAGGAATTGATCCAGGCCCAGGCACGCGAATTCTGCGAGGCATTCCCGGAGTTTGACGAGATTGTCGTCAGCCTTCGGGACGGACGGACGGCTGCAGCGCCCCCGCTCAAGCGGCGAGCGCACCGGATGCTGGATGTCATCGTGGCCGCTTTCCAACCGTTCGGCAAGCACCTGATCGTGCGTCCCTTCAGCTTATGCGACGATCAACGCAAGGCCGTCTTCAGCGCCATCGCCGACCTGAAAGCCGATGCCAACGTCACCATCGTGGAGCCAACCGAGCCGTACCTCTGGAACCCGTTCGTGCTCAACAACCCCTACCTGACCAAACTGGAGAAATTCGGTCTGCGTGCCGAGACCGACGCCGGGGCCGAACACTACGGACGCAGCCTGATTCCTGCCTGCTGCCCCGGGTATCTCATCGAACGACTTCAGAACGCCTGGGAAAAGGGCTGCGCATCCTACGTACTGAGGGCCGACTTTGCCGGCTCGACTGCCGTGCACACCCTCAACGAGATCAATCTGGTTGCCGCCACTCTTTGGTTGCGCGACCATGACATCGACCTCCAACAGGAGTGGCACGACTGGCTGTGCGACCGTTTCGACACGGTCCCCGCCGGACTGCCCCACTTGCTCGAGCAGACCTTCGAGATCATCAAGCGGGCACTCTACATCGACTGCCAGCCCATTTCTCCGGATGCCTTTCCCAGCTTCGCACAAGCCAAGCAGACCCAGTACTTTCACCTCTTCGAAAGCTCGCCGCATCTGAAGCACCTGAAACTCCAGCGCTCCGTACAAACGGATCGCGGGAGCAAGCCCCACGAGGACCTGATACAGGAAAAGTCGGAAGCCTGCGAAATGGCGCAAGCTCTGATGACCTGGTTTGAAAGCATGGCCGGCGAAATGGATCCGGACAGCGCCCGAAGCATCTACGGGCAGTTGGAAGCCATCCTGTTTCTCTGCCGGGGCATGTCCTCTTTGGTCCGCCTGACCTGCGCGCATCTGCAAGAGGCCTGGAATCTGAAGCCAGCCGCCAACGATTTCGAGACCGAAGCAACCGCCTACTTGGAAACGGTCTCGGCCATTGCGGCCAAATGCGGGGAGAGCTTTTTCGCCGACATGCCCGGGCGCATGCGCGCCTTTCTGGACGAGCTTCGCGCCGAACGGGAAGTCGAACGCCCCCTGCGACAGCGGCTGTCAGGCGATGAATCGTTGCTGGACTCCGTTGTCTGCGGCCTAGCCTCCGAGGGCCATCGGCTTAGCCTAAGGCCCGGGTGCGGCACCCCCGGCCTTGGCGGCGACAACCAGCCATACCGCCGTGTCGGCCCCGGCCCCGAGGCGAGTATCAGCTACGAACTCAAGTTCAAAAAAGGTCAGGCCGCCCGCTTGGAAATAGACTTCTTGGCAGACGGCCCCATCAAGGCAAACCTGACGCTGGGCAAATCCAAGTTCGGCATGTGCTGCGCCAAAGCCGGCGCAGGCGAACTCGTATCGCTGGGGTGCGACATTCCGGCCACGGTCACCCGAGACCGACTGCGTCTGGAAATCAGCAACGCCACGAACCATGCCTGCAGGATTGCGCAAATCCGGGTCGTCCAGAGCTGAGGCTCTAGGTTCCCGCCGCCGAACCTGCGCCGCAGAGGGGTCGGCGCTTCCAACGTGAAACAATCCGACCACCGATCCCTCAGGCCAGGACAAAGACGCCGCTCTGCCATTCCTTGATGACGGTGCTGCGGACTTCTTCCAGACCCAGTGCCTGGAACCGGGCTTTCAAATCCCCATACTGCTCGATAAGAATCCCGCTCAGGATCAGATAACTGGGCCGGCTATCCCGATCCAGCAGAGCCACCAAACCCTCGGCGTTGTCCAGCAGGACCGTCGCCAGGATGTTGGCCACGACCACACGGAATGGCTGCTGCGCGACAAACTCGGCCACGTCCGCCTGGCACAACTGCACATCTTGACAGCCTGCCCGCTCCAGGTTTTCACGGGCGATCTCCACCGCCTGCGGGTCATAGTCAAAAGCCACAACCGGTCGGTAGCCAAGCTTGAGGGCCCCCATGGAGAGGATCCCCGAGCCACAGCCCGCATCCAAGAAGGACACCGGCCCCAGCTCCGCGGCCAAATCGTCCAGGAACTGCAGGCAGGCCTGGGTCGTACCGTGTTGGCCAGTTCCGAAACTCATTCCCGGATCGATCTCCAGAACCACCTCTCCCGGACTGGCCGAGTAGGCCTCCCAGCTGGGTTTCACCACCAGGCGCTTCGATGCCTGAAAGGTGTGGAAATACTTCTTCCAACATTCAGCCCAGTCCTCCCGCTTCAATTCGCCAACCCCGAACACTGGCGCCCCTCCCGTCAGCAGAGGCTGCCAAAACTCCAAGGCCTCCTGCAAGCGGGTGGCCATGCTTTTCGCCGCCACGGCATCCTCGCAGTAGACCCGGCTCACGCAGCGGTCCAGCTCGGCGCTCAACCACATCGACTGGTTGTCGATCTCCAAAGCGGCCAGCATTTCCTGCAGTAGAGGTCCATCCGCCGCCACCGCTTCGATCGTCACACAATGCAATACCTCGTCTGCCATCTGACTTTAGCCTTATGCCGTTCACTATTCATGACTGGTTCCGGCTAGAATGTGCTTGCCCACCCCGCGATTGCAAGCAGCGGTCAAAATTGTAGTTCAGCGCTTGCGAAGGGTAGGTTGCTGCCTATATTAGGGGCATCCTGAAGCGGGTATAGCATAGTGGTAATGCTCCAGCTTCCCAAGCTGGCTAGGAGGGTTCGATTCCCTCTACCCGCTCCAAACTTCAGAGCGAGCGTAGCTCAGTGGTAGAGCTCCACCTTGCCAAGGTGGTTGTCGTGGGTTCGAATCCCATCGCTCGCTCCATTTTTTTGCCTATATTCCCCACTGTTGACCCGCTATGGGATGAGAACCCCAAAGGGTTCGAGCGACGGGCGCAGCCAGTCACGGGCCGCGAGCAACGCGAGCGGCAGTGAAGTGACCGCAGGACGCGAAACGCCAATCCCATCACTCGCTCCGGTGGTCCCGGATTCCGGTCACCCTCCCCCCCCGCGTCCCGCCAATGCGCCCCCAGCATTCCCCCGGCGCCAGGTCGTTTTTTGACCAAGGGGTTTGACGGTACGAAAAGTGGCGGTATGGTTCTCGTTCTAGTCAATCGAAACAATAGAACACGGTGCGGTTGATCGCGCCTCATAGCGGAGAGGACAGGTCATGTTCACCCCGAACTTCGAGACCTTCAAGCAGTTGGCTGGCGAATCCAACCTGGTTCCCATCTACCGGGAACAGATCGCGGATATGGAAACACCGGTGTCGGCGCTTTGCCGCCTGGACGAAGAAGAAAACCTGTTTCTGCTGGAGAGCGTGGAAGGGGCGGAGAACTGGGGGCGGTATTCGTTCATCGGCCTGAATCCGCACAGCATTTTCACGATCCAGGACAACGTGGCACGGGTTCAGACCGCCGCCGGCGTGGAGGAGTTGCATGGCCCCGAGCGGCCGCTGTTCAAGCTGCGCTCGCTGCTGAAGGAGCGCAGAGTGGCCAAAGTGGCCGGACTGCCTCGCTTCGTGGCCGGAGCGGCTGGTTACATGGGGTACGAGACGGTCAACGAGTTCGAGAAACTGCCCGAACCCAAGAAGAAGGCCGGCACCCCGACCACTTGCATGATGCTGACCGATGAAATGCTGGTGTTCGACAATGTCCGCAAAACCCTCAAGGTGGTCGCCTGCGCCCGGATTGACGAACACGACAGCTTGGAGGCCGCCTACGGAGACGCCTGCCGCCGCATCGAGAAACTGGAAACCCGCCTGCACCGCCCCGTCAGCCAAGACATTTTCGCGGACATCAGCGCGGACGCCCCGGAGATGTCCTCGAACCTCACCTGCGACCAGTACGGCAGCATGGTGCGCCGGGCCAAGGAATACATTACCGACGGGGACATTATCCAGGTCGTGCTCTCGCAGAAGTTCCAATCTCCGCTGATGTCCTCACCCCTGACCATCTACCGAGCCCTGCGCCTGATCAACCCCTCCCCCTACACCTTCTTCCTGAAGTTTGGGGACCATCAACTGGTCGGCTCC
>JBFJXC010000326.1:0-5031 GCA_041623325.1 Lentisphaeria bacterium
GGCAGATGGGCGTGTCGCCACTGGCAGGCTTTTTCGAACGCCTCGCCCACTGTCAGCGCATCGCTGACCCCCTTGGTCTCGATTCGGGGAACCATCAGGTCGTGGGCATCCACATGAACCAGGCCCAGAATGTGCTCGGCCAGCTCTCGCTCGGTGATCGTGGCCGCGCCGGCCGCTTCGCCCAATTCCAGCATGGTCCCCACTTCCTCGCGAGTTACTTTCCCCCATTCTCCGCTTCGGCTTCCCCCCAGAATCGTCAGGAACAGGTGTGTAATCCAATTCAGCAACACCCGCGCCGGCAGGACCACCTCGCTGACTATCTGCAGGGGTATGGAGACGTAGCGGGAAATGAACGCGGCGTGGGAGACGGCGATGCTTTTGGGGGTCACCTCCCCGAACAGCAGCAGCAGGCAGGTGGACACCCCGATGGCCACCGGCACGGCCCCGTCGCCCACCAGTCGGCGGGCCAGTCCGGCCACCAGGGTGGCGATCAGCACGTTCACCACCAGGTTGCCGACCAGCAGCGTACTGAGAAGCCGTTGGGGCTCCTTTAACAGCCGCGTTGCCATGCGCTCGCCACGGTGGCCGCGGCTCATGCGCTTGACTTGGGTACGGCTCAGGGAGAACAGCGCGGTTTCGGAACCGGAAAAGAATGCGGACAAGGCCAGCAGGATGGTCAGCCCGATTAGCAGGGGGATGAGCTCAAGCAAGGTATTCATGGCCGCATCCCCCAAACAAGGGGCGGGCTGCCGATGGCGTGAGGCGATGTCCACCGCCTAGGCGGAGGTTGGTCCGAAGAGTCAGGGTCGTCCGACATGGTGTTCTGTTGCAGTTTTCCTGTCAATTTTGGCCGTAAACTAGCCCGAGCGCCCACGAATTCAAGCCGTTGGGGCATCCGTTCCCACTCCGCGTCAAGAGGAGGGCCGGGGGGGCGAGCACCTTGGGCGGATTCTCGTTTGGGCAAAGGGACCGAATCAACCTGATTACGGCTGAGACAGTCCCTCCCATATTACACCTTGAGGAGCGCGCCACAGACGAGTCCGTGGAACGGTCAACCCCTCAGCCCAAAACGCTGGGGTCGTAATCGGACGGCGCCTCGAAGCCCAGCAGGTTCAGGCAGGTGGCCGCGATGCTGCTGATGCCCAGCCCCTGCCGGAGCGTCGTGCCGTAGTCACCCTGGTATTCGGGATCGAAGATGATGCAGGGGACGGGATTGAGGCTGTGGGCGGTCTTGACCTTGATCTTGCCGTTCTCGGTCTTGACCTCGCCGCTCTTCAGGTGCTCGTACATGTCGTCGGCGTTGCCATGGTCGGCGGTCATGACCATGACGCCACCGGCCTTCTCCACGGCCGTGCGCAGGCGGCCCAGGCAGAGGTCGACGGTCTCCACCGCGATCTTGGCGGCCTGGAAGTTGCCGGTGTGCCCGACCATGTCCCCGTTGGGATAATTCAGCCGGATGAAGTCGAACTTGCCGGAGGCGATGGCCGCGACGACTTTGTCGGTGATTTCGGCGCCCTTCATCCAGGGGCGCTGCTCGAAGGGGACCACGTCGGAGGGGATTTCCACGTAGGTTTCCAGCTCTTCGCAGATTTTTCCGGAGCGATTGCCATTGAAGAAGTAGGTGACATGCCCGTACTTCTGAGTTTCGCTGATGGCCAGCGTGCGGACGCCGGCATCGCAGAGGAACTCGCCCATGATGCGGTCGATGGCCGGGGGTTCGACCAGGAAGTGGTTGGGGATGTGCAGGTCGCCGTCGTACTCCATCATGCCGGCATATTTGACGGCCGGGCGCCGGACGCGGTCGAAGTGGGCCAGGTTCTCCTCCTCGAAAGCCTGGGAGATCTCGATGGAGCGGTCGCCGCGGAAGTTGAAGAAGATGACCGAGTCGTTGTCCACGATCTGGCCGACCGGCTGGCCGTTTTCGGCGATGACGAAGGCGCCGAGATCCTGGTCGATGGCGCCGGTCTGTTCGCGAAGGCTGACCACCGCCTCGCGGGCGGAAGCGAACTGGGGCCCCTGGCCGAGGACATGGGTTTTCCAGCCGCGTTCGACCATGCTCCAGTCGGCGTTGTAGCGGTCCATGGTGATGTTCATGCGGCCGCCGCCGGAGGCAATGCGGGCCTCGAAGCGGCCATCGGCGTTGAGGCCGGCCAGGAACTCTTCGAACGGATCGATGTACTCCAGGGCGGAGGTTTCGCCCACGTCGCGCCCGTCCAGAAGGATGTGGATCCGGACTTTTTGGACCCCGTCGGCCTTGGCCCGGACAATCATGGCCTTGAGATGGTCGATGTGGCTGTGCACGTTGCCGTCGGAGAACAGGCCGATGAAGTGCAGGCTGGAGTCATGCGCGATCACGTTGGCCGTCAAGCTTTTCCAGGTTTCACCCTGGAACATGGCCCCGGAGTCGATGGAGGCGTTGACCAGGCAGGCGCCCTGGTCGAAGACGCGGCCGGAGCCGATGGCGTTGTGGCCGACCTCGCTGTTGCCCATGTCGCCGTCGCTGGGTAGGCCGACGGCCGTGCCGTGGGCTTTCAGGCGGGTGTGGGGACAGTTGGCGTGGAACCAGTCCAGGTGTGGGGTCAGGGCGCTTTCAACCGCGTCCCCCTCGGGGTATTTGCTGTAGCCGACCCCGTCCATGATGACCAATACGACCGGGCCGCGACGCTTCTTGAAGTTTGCCAAAGGTTTGAGGGATTCGTTCATGATCAGCTCCTGGTTTGAAAAAAGGGTAATGTAACATGCTTGTCCGGGCTTGGTTAATGGTTGGAAGCGAAAACCAGGCGATTGAGTTCAAGAATCAGCTCGTACCAGCGGCGGAAACTGGCGGTGTCGGTCTTTGGATATTGGTTGGGGATCATCGGGATCGGGCTGGATCCAGTCGGCGATCGCTATTCTTGGTCTTTCAGCGTTTTCAGGATCCCGGCGATGGAGAGGGTGGCGGCGCAGATGACGGTGTCGGAGGCGCCGTAGTAGAGGATGATGGCGTCGCCGTCGACGATGTGTCCGTTGGTGAAGACCACGTTGCCGAAAAAGCCCTTCTGCTCGTACTCGGCCAGCGGCTCCATGATCGGTTCGGCCGAGCGGGCCAGGACCCGGGTCGGGTCATTGAGATCCAGGAGCAGGGCGCCCAGGCAGTAGCGCGACTGGTCGTTGCAGCCGTGGTAGATCTCCAGCCAGCCTTTTTTGGTGCGGATGGGCGCGGCCCCGGCGCCGATGCGCTGGCAGTCCCATTGCCCGACTCGGGTGCGGGCCAGGCAGCGGTGCCGCCCCCAGTGCACGAGATCCGGCGAGGTGGAGTACCAGATGAAGGGGCCGCCCACATCGGCACCGACCGGGCGGTGCAGGGCCGCGAACTGGCCGTCGATCTTGGTTTCGAAGAGGGTGCAGTCCTTGTTGTGTGGGGGGAAAGTCAAACCAAATTCGGAGAAGTTCCGCCAGTCGGTGGTGGTCCGCAGGGCCACCCCGACGCCATTCTCGGAAACGGCGCTGTAGGTCAGGTAGTAGGTGTCCCCGATCTGGGTGACCCGGCAGTCTTCGATGCCGAAGGTCTCCAGTTCGCCCTGGCCAGTGAGGCAGGGGCGGTCCTCGACGGTGAAGTGGATGCCGTCGTCGCTCCAGGCCAGGCGCAGATGGCTCAGCGTGGTCAGGTAGGGGACCCCGTCGTAGCTGAAGACGCGCGGGTCGGTGTAGTTCAGGCGCGGATCGTCCATGGAAAAGCTGACGACCCGGACTCCGTTGGGCTGGGTTGCGTCCGCCACCAGGGTGGAGACCGATCCGGGCGTCTGCTCCATGCGCTCGGCCACCCGCATCAGCAGGCCGGTCTTGCCTTGGTAGCGAAAGGCCCCCGGATTGAGCAGGCATTCGACTATGGCGCCGGGCACACTGGGTTTCACGTCGCCGGGTTTCAGAATGGGGTTGGCGTCAAATCGCTGGGCAAGATCCATGTTCAAAAAACTCCTTAATCGTTGCGCAGTGCTCTGGGTCGACGTTTTCGGGAAACGCGCAGACCTCTCGGTTTCTATCAATTGATGGCGTACACCCTGCCGGCCGCCAGAATGGTTTTGCCATTGATGCGGTTTGGTTTCTGCCGAGTTTCAAGGCAAATAATGTCGCCTGCGATGTCGGTTTGCGCCTCCGCGAATGTCCAGATAACCGCCGGTTGGTTTTGCCGGTCGAGCCAGAGGGCGTGCGTTCCTCCGGGCACTAGCCGCAGCCGGTTCATTCTTGGCAGCGCCTGGTTGTAGAGATGGTTGACCCGGGCGTATTCCCGAGCCTGTTCGCGCCCGGGAAGGGGCGTGCCATGCCAGGGGTCGGCGCTCATGGTGGGAATGGCCCGGTGCGCGGCCAGTTGGAAGTACAGCTCGGGACTGACGCGGTCCCGGGTGAAGGGATACGCGCTGGAGTGAAAGCCGGGAGGGCAGTCGATATGGACGAAAAAGGCGTCGCTTGCGACGGTGTCGCTCCAGAGGCGCCTCCGGAAATCGTCGTCTTCGAATCCATAGGTCCCCACCTGGCTCACGCCGAAGATGGTGACGATTTCGCAGCGAAACTTGAACCCTTGCTTCTGCAGGTCGGCCTGAAGCTTCCAGATTTCGTCCGCTTGAGGTGCCTGGTCGGGGGCCTGCCAGTCGACGCAGGTGACGCCCAGGTTCTGATAGGAATCGATAAACATGCCCGTGATGCCGGTGTCCCTGGCCACGTCGAGAATCTGCTGTTTGAGCATTTGGGCGAATTCGGTGCGCATGCGTCCGCACCAGAGTACACCGTAGTTTCCGTCCCAGGGCTCTCCATGCTGCTCTCTGAGCAGCCATTCCGGATGCTCCTTCCAAAGAGGGGCTTGTCTGGCGAATTGAAAGCCGTACCATTGAAACAGGTCCAGACCGTTTTCCCGCGCCGCGTCGCAGAGGGTTTTCATGCCGGCTGCCCCGCCGAATCGTTCGGCAAAGCGAAAGGCGTAGGGGCAGCAGATATTGCCGTCTTTGGGCCCGAGGTCGGGATCGGAGGTGACCGATTCCCAGACTCCGTGCGTAA
>JBFJXC010000327.1:0-5031 GCA_041623325.1 Lentisphaeria bacterium
CAGGTCGTCGAAGTCGATGAGGTCGAACTGGTCCGGCGCGGGGGCGTGGGCATGAATACCCGAGTGCGGGGGCCCTTGAAGGCCGTCAGCGAGGAGCGAATCCGAGTCGGCAGCGTCTGGATACTGCGCAGCGACCTGATCCCTGAGCAGCAAGTCCTCTTTTACAAGGACCAGAACGAGTTGAGCCGGACCCAGTTCATGCACCGGAAGCAGATTGAATTGAGACGCACCCGAAAAAACCACTTTCTCAGCCGGTTCAACGCCATCGCCGGCAAGCTCTACGAAGCCAACAACTACGCCTCCCACGAAGGCAAATGGCTACCCAAAGTCCAAATTTTGGACATCATGCTGGCGGCCAAGAAGAAAGAAGCGACCGTGGCCATGAAGCCGGTGGTGGAGGAAACCGTCTTCCTGGAAAACGGCTACGTCCGATATGAGGACGAATGGGTTCCCAACCGCATCGCCGAGGAACGCAAGCTCAAGGCGATGCTGGCCCGGCAGAACGGCGCCGCCGCCGAGGGCGAAACCGCCATTCCGGACGAGGCGCTTGGCGAGCCGGTCAACGGAAGCGACATCCCACCTCAGGCACCCAAGCCTCCCAGCGAGGCTCCGGATCAAGCGCCGCCCGAATCAGACGGTCTGTTTGACGAAGCTCAGTAGGCCCAGCCGCCGATGGGCATGGGCCTCGTTGGCAACCAGGTGGCAACCATGATCGGCCGGCAGGCCCGCACCACGGCTACCGCATCCGGGTTCAGACTTGGGAGGCTTGGCGGCGGGAGGTTTCGAGGGACATGCCTTATCCCTCCAGCCCCCGCCCTTCCCTCAGACGCGCCGACAACACCGCCCAACTGGCGGACAAGCTGACATTCTCTACCAAAATCGTTTCAGGGACTTCCAACTTGACCGGAGCGAAGTTCCAGATGGCGCGAATCCCCCCCGCGATCATCTGATCAACCACATGCTGAGAGTGGGCCGCCGGCACCGCGTTGATCCCAACTTTGATGCGCATCCGCCTGGCCAGCTCCCTCATCCGCTCCAGAGCGAATACCTCACGACCATTCAGGCGCGTGCCGATTTTTCCGGGGTCCACATCGAAAACCGCCACGATATTCAGACCGCAATCCGAAAAGGCGTCGTAGTTGACCAGCGCTGACCCCAAGTTTCCGGCACCGGCCAGGAACGCGTCGCTGACATTGTTCCATCCCAGAAAAGACTCCACCACCGAGGCCAGCTCTTTAACTTGGTAGCCCACACGGGGTTTGCCCACGATGCCCGTGGCCGCCAGATCCTTGCGAACCTGGGTCGGATCCAGATCCAGCTCCCCGGCGATCTGCGTGCATGAAACCGACTCCTGGCCACGTGAAGCCAGACGCTGAAGCACCCTTAGGTACCCGGGCAGGCGCTTTAACGATGGAAGCGGCATTGACCGGTTCAATCCTAAATACACACCCATCTCCTTCTCCCCGACTCGGGAGTTTTTTATCGATACGAAAATCTCGAATAGTCGGAAAGATAGCGGGCGCGCCCCGACTTTCAACCCCTTCCTGCCATCTGGGTCATGCGGACTCCTGGTCCCCACCGGGCTTGCCCCGTTTGGACCGTGATGGAGATATCGCTCGCGCGGCCTCCTCACCCGCAGTCCCGGGATTCATCTCCGCGGCTTTGCCGCCGCACGTTCATCTCTCACCATCGCCCAAGGCATCCTCGACGGCTTTGATCACCTTCCCATCCTCCGGTTTGGTCATCGAACCGAAGCGGGCCACCACTCTGCCGTCCCGGCCAACCAGGAACTTGTTGAAGTTCCAGGTGATCTTGCCGGCGAAATCCGGGTTGGTCTGCTTGCTGGTCAGAAACGTGTAAAGAGGAGCCATGTCCTTTCCCTTGACCGAGATCTTGGCGAACATCGGAAAGCTGACTCCGTAGTTCAGCGTGCAGAACTGTTTGATCTGAGCCTCGTCGCCAGGCTCCTGCCCCAGGAAATTGTTGGCAGGGAAGCCCAGGATGACCAGCCCGCGGCCGCGATAGCGTTCGTAGAGTTTCTGCAGCCCCCCGTATTGCCCCGTAAAACCGCAACGGCTGGCCACATTCACGATCATGACCACCCTACCCTTGTACTGAGCCAGGTCCGTCTCCGCTCCGTCAATGCTCCTGACTACAAAGTCCAGCGCGCTCTGGGTCATCACCAAGCCTCCTGACTTTCAGATGTGGATTTTAACAACATACTTTCGATTCGCAGCAGGGTAATCGGCGCTTTGGAAAAGCGCATCTCCAGCATCAACCTTGCATCCCAAGTCCTTGGAGCAGGGCGCCCGCCGGGCGTTTTTGCACGCCACCGCATCAATGGTGGGCGCTTTGGACAAGCGCATCCCCAGTTTTCTAAGGGCCGCTAACCGCATCCCGCCGCCAGATGCCACCATTCAATCCACAACCAAGGCAACCGTCACGATCACGATCATAACGCTGGCGATGACTGTTTTGCAGACACTGCCTAGCACCCGCCCGAGCAGGGCACCCTGGGCAACCCGGGCTGACGTGCCGGAATGCTGGGTGTGATAATACTCGATGGAAAAAGCCCCGGCGAACGTGCCGGCAAAAGCGCCAAGCAAGGATCCCACCAGCGGCGCGATCAAGGTCCCGATCAAGGCGCCGGCCATGCCGCCGACCAGAGCACCGAACGAACTCCAGAGGCTTCCCTGTGCCTTGGCCGCCCCCAAAAAACCCGCCAAGGCCTCCAATACTTCCGCCAGCACAGCCAGCCCCAACAACCCGAAGAAGACAGGCCACGAGACGATCCCGCCGCCGGCAACCAGGTTGAAAATCAGCACCCCGATCACAATGGCGAACTGCCCGGGAACCCCCAGGGGAATGGCGAGCGTTCCCGCCAGCATGACCAGATACAGCAGAGCGATGCCGGCAACGGCACCGGAGGTTTGAAGCAGCTCGGACACCGGTCGCCCCCCGCAGGTTCATGGCACAAAAAAGGAACTAGAAGAAATGAACTCTGGTCATTTACCAGTATGAAGCCTTGCGGCTCCGATGAAGGATTATTCAGAGATTTTTCTTCTAGTTCCTGGCCACTATCATAGAGGACCGAAGGCCACCTTGCAACAGGGGCCAGCGTAAAAATCGCATTTTTCTGGGGAAACAAGCTCGAATCGGCTCGATCAGTCTGATCCGCCGGATAAGATTGATCGACAAGCAGGGGCGGGACAAAGGCCAGCCTCAGGCCTCGGCCAAATCCAGCTGGCAGACGCGGGCGATCTCAGCGGCCGTGGTGACACCGGCGGCAACCTTGCGGTCGCCGTCCTCGCGCAGACTCTGCATGCCGTGGCGGCGGGCAATGGCGGCGATCTCGGTGCTGTCCACACGCTCATTGATGGCGCGCCGCAATTCGTCGTTCAGCACCAGCAGCTCGAAAATCCCGACCCGCCCCCGGTAGCCACTGCCCGCGCAGTTGCGACAGCGCTTCTCCACTGGCTCTCCGGAGACATCCTCCACGGCCACCATGCCACCGCCCCCGCATTCTGGGCATAGCTTCCGGACCAGCCGCTGACTCAGGACGCCCAGCAGGGCCGAGGAGATCAGAAAACTCTCCACCCCCATCTCGAGCAGGCGACTGACCGCCCCGGCCGCGTCATTGGTGTGCAGAGTGCTCAGCACCAGATGGCCGGTCAAGGCGGCGTGGATGGCGATTTCGGCGGTTTCCCGGTCGCGGATCTCGCCGACCAGAATCACATCGGGGTCCTGGCGGACGATAGAGCGCAGGCCGTTGGCGAAGGTCAGGCCGATTTGGGAGCGCACTTGGATCTGGGACAGGCCGGCCAGCTGGTATTCGACCGGATCCTCGATGGTGATAATCTTGCGGGTATCCGAATTGAGCATGCGCATGACGCAGTACAGGGTGGTGGTCTTGCCACTGCCGGTTGGTCCCACCACCAGAATCATGCCGTGCGGCAAAGTGATCAAATGCTCAAAACCGGGGCGCATCTTGCCGCCCAGCCCAAGGTTGTCCAAGTCGAAATGGGACAAATCCTTCTGGAGCAGGCGCAGGACAATGCTCTCGCCATGCATGGTCGGGACCGTGCTGACGCGCACGTCCATCTCGTTGGCCCCGACCTTCAGATCGATGCGGCCGTCCTGGGGCAGACGGCGTTCGGCGATGTTCATGTCGCCCAGCAGCTTGATGCGGGAGGCAATGGCCGGATAGAGGGAAACCGGCGGCGTCTGCACGGTCTGAAGCACGCCATCGATGCGGTAGCGGATAGCCACCTGGTCTTCAGTCGGCTCCACATGGATGTCGCTGGCGCCCATCTCCACGGCCCGGTTGAACATGTCGTTGACCAAGCGGACAATGGGCGCCTCCCGGGCCATATCCCGCAAGGTCTGCTCGCTGGCGTTGGCATCCCAGCTGAGTTCATCCTCGACCTGAAGCGCCTGGTCGTACACCGCGCTCAGCAGGCGCTCGACCAGCGTCCGGCGGGCCAGCACAAACTCGACCTGTTGGCCGAACATGGACTGCCACTGGAAGCCCAGGTTTCCCAAACCATAGGGGACGGCCACCGCCAGCACGGCCGACTGGTTGGTCCAAGACAGCGGAATGGCATTCCAGTGGGTCAGGAAGTCGAAGGTGACCTCGGGAAAGACATCCAGATCCCGCAGCTCCTCCTCGTCGACGGTCTTCAAGCCAGTGACCTTGGCGTAGGCCTTCAGCAGCTTCTCCTCGCTGAGCCGGCCCGCGGTCACCAGATCCCACTCGGCCATGGGCCGGACCGCCCCCTCGACGTTCGGCAGACCCAGGCACTCCCGGACCGCCCTGGCCAGGGCGGCATCGCCGCCGACCACCTTGAACTTGGATTGTGAGGCGTGCTCGCTCATCGCAGATCCATCTGCTTGCGGATTTCGTCGAGGGCGGCCTGGTAGCGATGAGTCAGCTGATCAGTGCCGTTTTCGGGATCTACAACATTTACGGTTATCAAAACAAGCAATTCAGACCGATCGGTTTTGTCAAAATTTCTTTTAAATAGATACCCG
>JBFJXC010000328.1:0-4993 GCA_041623325.1 Lentisphaeria bacterium
GGGGCGTTGCCCCAGGCTAAGTTGTTTAGCGCCTTCAGCGCACCGCCAGCGGCTCGACGGAGTCTCGCCCTCCAGATGCATCGGCGGCGCGGTGCACCGACTAATAGGTCATACCCAGCGCATCCATCAGACCCTTCATGTAGCCAACGGCGAAGAGACGGCCCTGCATCTCGTAGCCGGGGTTGTCGTTGCGCTCCCCGGCCATGGTCGGGGTATGGTCGGGGCGAATCAGGCAGTCGACGCCGGCGGCGCGGTAAGCCTTCAGGGCGGCGGCCATGTCGGTGGGACCATTGTCGTGGAAGGTCTCCCGAAAGCACTGCTTGTCGCCCTTGATGTCGCGCAGATGCACGAAAAAGATCTTGCCGGCGGCGGCGAACTCGGGGATGAGCTGGAAGATATCCTCTCCCATGGCTTTGAAGGTGGCCTGGCAGAAGGTGATGCCCAAGGCCGGGCTGTCGCCGATGGCCAGGGCCTTGCGGAAACCGTCGGCCGAGGTCAGGATGCGGCCGATGCCGCGCAAGGGCGACAGCGGCGGATCGTCCGGATGCAGGGCCAGCTTCACCCCGGCCTCCTCGGCCACGGGCAGCACGGCCTTCAGAAAGTAGCTGAAGTTGTCCCAAACCTGCTCTTCGGTCACCATGCCCGCCTCGGTCAGCTCCTGGTTGTCGATATCCGCCAGGTCGAACCCAGAGGTCAGCGCGCCGCCGCGTTCGGGCAGGTCCACCCGGGTCCGGAACCAGCCGATTTCGACCATGAAGTTCAGGCAGATCATGGGAATCTCCAACCGTCCCATGTTGCGCAGCATGGCCTGGTAGCGCTCGATGTCTTGGTCACGACCGGGCAAACCCCGCTTGATGCGCGACATGTCGAACTCGTCGCCCTCCAAGGACTGCAAGTTGAAGCCAGCTTCGGCGAAGCGGTCGCGAATCTGCTTCAGGGAATCGAAATTCCAGGGAGGCAACTGCCCGGTCAGTTCCGGGGCGGCCTTGGTGATGGCGTGATCCACGCCTATCTGCCGGGCCAGAGTCCAGCTGAGATTCGGCACCGCCGGTAGCATGAGTCCTAGTTTCACTGCTCAGTTCCCAATCTTGTCTTCAAGGGCTTTATCCCCACGGATCGGAGCGATCGCTTTTATTTTGTGCCGCCCGGCACTTAGCTCCACTGGCGGTCGTTGGCCCATTCCTTGTCCCACTCGTCCGTCGGGGCCCAGGCTTTGGGGAAGTCCGCGTGCAGCTTTTCCGTGATCAGGTCCTCGTTGAGGGCTTCGATGCCCAGTCCGGGGGCGTCGGGAACCTGGATGTAGCCGTTGTCGATCAGCGGTTTCGGCAGTCCAGTGACCAGATCCTCCCACCACGGAATGTCGACCGAATGCACTTCCAGGGCCGTAAAGTTGCGGGTGGCGGCGGCCACATGGACGGCGGCCATGCAGGCGATGGGGCTTTCGGCCATGTGCAGTGCCATAGCCACGCCGTAGTCCTCGGCCAGGTCGCCGATCTTCTTGGTTTCCAAGATGCCGCCGGTGGAGAGCACGTCCGGGTGGGCCACGGCCAGATTGCCCGACTCGAACAAAGCCTTGAAGTTCTCCTTCAGGTAGATATCCTCGCCGGTGCCGATGGGCACGGTGGTGGCGGCGCCCAGGCGGGCGTATTGCTCGGTCATCTGCCAGGGAATGGGATCCTCCATCCAGGCTAGGTTGAAACGTTCCAGGCGTTTGGCCAGCTTGATGCAGTCCTCCAGCGGAATGTGGCCCAGATGGTCAATGGCGATGGGCACTTCGTAGCCGATCTCCGCCCGCACGTCGGCCATGTAGTTCTCCAGATAGTCCAGACCCTTTTCGGTCAGATGGATGCCGGTGAACGGATGGGCGGTGTTGAAGAGGTCGTAAGCCTCGCCGCGCATGGCCCGCGGATCGATCGAGCCCCCCGGCGTGCTGAAGACCGTGCGCTTATATTCCTTCATCTTCTCCAAAAAGCCCAGCGGCGCGCTCAGACAACCGGGCTGGTCGATCAGCAGTTCGATGCCCAAATCCATCTTCAGGTAGGTGAAGCCCTGGTTCATCCGCTCTTTCAGGGCCTTGCCCATGTCGCGGCCGCCACCCTCGGAATCGGTGTCGCAGTAGATCCGGATCCGGTCGCGATACTTACCACCGAGCAACTGCCAGACCGGCACACCCCAGGCCTTGCCAGCCAAATCCCAGCAGGCCACTTCGATGCCGCTGACGCCCCCGCCCTGACGCGAATGCCCGCCGAACTGCTTGATGCGACGAAAGATCTTCTCCACGTTGCACGGATTCTCTCCGATGATGCGGCTCTTGAGCATGGCCGCGTAGGTGCGGCTGGAGGCGTCGCGCACTTCGCCGTAGCCGACCAGACCCTGGTTGGTGTAGAGCTTGATCAGGGTGCAGCGCTTGGGCGCGCCGTCGATGTCGGCGAAGCGCATGTCGGTGATCTTCAGGGTGCTCGGATCGATGGCTGAGGTCATGATACTTTCCCTTGTCCGTTTTAGATGAGGTTGTGGCATTGTTCGCAGGCGCCCCGCAAAGCCGCCGCTATTTTATGATCTTGCCCGTCGGCAAAGTCGGACGCGAACCCCAGGACGGTGACCGCCGCCAAGACCCGCCCCTCGGTCGTCATCAGAGGCACGGCCAAGGCTTCCACATTCCAGCGGTTCGGACGCATGTTCATGCAAAAGCCATCGGTTTTCAACCGTTCCAGGCGCCGATCCACAATCTCCGGATTGGCCCGTTCCTCGACCTCTTCCGGGCATTCCAAAATCAGGCGATGGACGTTCTCCGGCGGTTCGGCCAGCAGCAGGGCGGCCCCGGTGGCACCTTCCACTACCGGGAATCGAGCCCCGACCTTGCCCGAAACCGCCATCGGCGCGGGCGACTCGGCCCGCAATACCGTGACCTGCTCGTCCGCCTGCCGAACCGACAGCTTGCAACTCAGGCCGGTTGTCTGCGAGAGTTGCTCAAGAATTGGTTGCAGACACTCGAAGCGACGCGGGCGATCCAGCAGTTTCATGGCCGGAGCCAGCAGACCGTCGGACAGGTCATACAAACCCCCTGGCTTCTGACGAACCCAGTTGCGGGCCAGCAGAGTCTGAAGAATGCGATAACAGGTGCTGGGGGCGATGCCAAGCGCCTTGGCCAAATCCGCCTGGCTGACCCCTGGTTCGCTCCGACCCAAATACTCCAGAACACTGACCGCTTTGTCCAGTGCCGGAACCACATGCCTTGCGTTCATATTTGAACATCCTTTGTTAACATATGAAAAATAGCCAGCCGCAGCTTCAAGTCAAGACCGCGGCCGTTTTTTTCATAAAGGCTGGGAAAGCCAAAGCGGACAAAGGAGGGAGCAGCTTCGAATCCAAGGCAGCTTGCCGGGGAGCGCCGGCATCCCGCAACGCCAATCAGCTTTCCTGAAACCGCTTCAGGGTGATCTGCTCGTCGGTCAACTCTTCTTTTCCTAGCTTGGAAATGTTTAATAGAATGTGATCCACTTTCCATAGCCTCATATTTGGCTCTTCTGAACGAAGGCAAGGTAAACATTTTTGCAATGGCATGGGCAAACGTTTACAGTAATTGCTGCAATGTTTGAGGAATGTTGACCTGATCAAAACCAGAAAAGGGGCTCTCTAAATGAAAATGAGGTTTTTCTGCTTGGCCTTGGGGTTGCTGCTGACGACCGTGCTCACAGCTACGGAACCGGTCTATGTGTTTGACTGGCAGCAACAGGAACAGGGCGAATTTATTAACCTTGCCGGGAAAAGTCGGGCCAGCCTGACCGGGGAAGTCCACTGCGTGGCGGGGCGCGAAGGAGGCAAGGCATTGGCTTTCGACGGCCAAAATGGCTACGCCCAAGCCCCGGCCTATGGCAATCCGACCACGTTCTCCGGAGAAGCCTGGATCCGGATCCAAGGGCCGGCTACCAACAAACGCCAGATTGTGATGATTCGTCGCGGCAAAGGCAATCAGTGGCAGTTCTGGCTGGAGCCCGAAGGCAAGGCCTATCGGCTGTATTTCTTCGCTTGGAACTCCAAGGCCAAGAATGGCCTTGCCGTCACCGGGAAGGCCGATCGCACAGTCATGCCCGACAAGTGGCAACACGTGGCCTTCGAGCTGGATGGCGAGCGCTCCTGCCGGATTTTCATCAATGGCAAGGTGGTCTACGACCGGGAGCCGGCCATGCCCATCGGCAGGGGTTCCAGTCCGTTGCGCATCGGCGGCACGGATGGCTACACGTTCAATGGCCTGATTGGCGAGGTGAAGGTGTTCGACGGCTTGCTTCCCAAGGGGGGAAATGGCGAAAATCAAGGAGAGGCCGCTCCCGGACTTTAACTATCTTGGTGCCGTTGCCACCATACCAAGTGGCTCACATTTTGAATCTCGTTTGACCATGCCTTGCCACTTCATCGAGAGTCTCAGCCTGCACGGCAGCGGCAACTGAGTAGGCTTTGAAATGCGAGTTGTCACTTTCTCTAATTCTACAGTCAACGGCCCTTGATTTTGATTTCCGGAAAGGCTTTTCGACAAACCGTAAAATGTTTAACAAGGCGCCATCCGCCTTTCTAGCCTCGCAAACGGCTCTTTCAAAGGAGTCTTGATGAACATTTTTGCAACGGCATCGGCGAAAGTTTACAATATTTGCTGCAATGTTTGACGGATGAGGAACTGGTCGAAACCAGAAAAGGTGCTGTGTCAATGAAGGTGTTCTGCTTGGTTTGGGGATTGCTGCTGACTGCCGTGCTCGCGGCTACGGAGCCGGTCTATGTGTTTGACTGGCAGCAACAGGAGCAAGGCGAATTTTTTAACCTTGCCGGGAAAAGTCGGGCCAGCCTGACCGGGGAAGTCCACTGTGTGGCGGGGCGCGAAGGAGGCAAGGCATTGGCTTTCGACGGCCAAAATGGCTACGCCCAAGCCCCGGCCTATGGCAATCCGACTACGTTCTCCGGAGAAGCCTGGATCCAGATCCAGGGGCCGGCGGCCAACAAA
>JBFJXC010000329.1:0-4969 GCA_041623325.1 Lentisphaeria bacterium
AGGTATGGCGCTTTGGGAAAAGCGCAGCTCCAGGGACGCCGTGCGGTTCGACATCCCACGGGAATATTTTGACAAGGGGCGAACCTTGACCCTGGAGATGCGGCAATCCTTTGCCGCCGCGCCCGCCGGGCGCGCGCTGATGCATCCGAATCAACGTGGGGCGCTTTGGGAAAAGCGCATCTCCAGGGACGAGGATGCTTCCGAATCAACGTGGGCGCTGTGGGAAAAGCGCCGCTCCAGGGACGAGGCGCGGTGCTGAATCTTTGCCGCCGCGGCGCTACAGGATCGGGGTCAGCAGGCCGGAGAAATTCTCCAGCATGCGGTCGCGCAAGGGCCGACCGCGCCAGTCGGCCAGATTCAATTCCCGGCTGCAGTCCTGATCCTCCAGCATGATCCGCTTGAGCTGGTTCACAAACACCTCGTCGTAAACGGCCAGATTGGTTTCGTAGTTGAGACGCAGACTGCGCACATCCAGATTGGCGGTGCCGACCAGGGCGAAGGCGTCGTCCACAATCAGAGCTTTGGCGTGCAGAAAGGGGGGCCGGCGTTCGAAGAGACGCACGCCGGCGCTGAGCAGGTCGTCGTACAGAGAGCGACCGGCCAACCCGGTGTAGACATGGTTGTTCTTTTCAGGGACGATCAGGCGCACGTCCACGCCGCGCATGGCGGCCGCCCTTAGCGCTTGGACGATGTCCCCAGTGGGCACGAAGTATGGGGTGACGGCCAGGATCTGGCGGCGGGCGGTCACAATGGCCATAAAGAAGACGTCGGCAATCGTTCCCTGTTCGGCGGAGGGTCCGCTGCTGACCAGGCGGATTCTGGCGGAGCCTGTCGGGGACTGCTCGGGAAAACAAGACCCGGTCAACAGGCTTTCCTGGGAAGCACCGGTCATGAAGTACCAGTCGCGCAGGAACGAATACTGCAACTCCTGAACGATAGGTCCGCGCAGCTCGAAGTGGTAGTCGCGAATGGGCGGCTGTCCGGAGCGCGAAACATTGGCCCGGCTGATGTTGATGCCGCCGGCAAACGCGACCTTTCCATCCACGATCAGGAGTTTGCGATGGTTGCGCAGATTCACCTGGAACTGGCGCTTGAAAAGGTTGGCCTGGGTCCAACCGACGGTCTCCATATTCGGAACCGCGGCGCATTTGGCGAAGAAGCCACTCAGGAAGGCGTGGGTGGAGCCAAAGCGGTCGTACAGCAGGCGAACCTGGACCCCGTCGCGGGCCTTCTGGATCAGCAGCTGGCGGAACTGGCGGCCGACCGAATCGTTGTGAATGATGAAACTCTGGAAGTGGATGTGATCGTGGGCCTGGGCAACGGCCTCCAGCATCCGGGGAAAGGCTTCATCGCCGCTGACCAAGGGCGCGATCGCGTTTCCCCCGAGCAGCGGATGCTCGGGCATGATGGCATTCAGGCCCCGGTCCAATTGCCGGCCGAATTCGCTGACCGGCCCCTCCTGCACGGCCTCGTGGACGCGCCGCCACGAGGTCAGAGCCTTAGTCTCCATCGTGCCCAGGGCGGATAGAAAATGCTGGTCGGCCAGGTGCTTGGCAAAGCCCTTTTCCGGAACCCGGTTGATGCCGAAGCAGAGGTAAAGCAAGGGACCGAGGCCGGGAAAGGACCAAGCCACGAAGATCCACAAGATGGCCGAAACCGCCTCGCGGCGGTTTACCAGGCAATGCAGAAATACCAGCAGAAAGGTGAGAATGTGAACGGCCCAGCCCAATGCCACCCACTGCCAGGGCGAAGACGACGCCGGGATGATAAACCCGAAAACGATGGACATGGCTCAAACCGCTCCTTCTCCCTAATAGGTAGCGTGAGGACGGAAGGGATGCAATATGAAACGGGGGCCATGAATCCGCAATGGCCGCGGATGGGGCGCTTTGGGAAAAGCGCAGCCCCAGGGACGAGGATTCATCCGAAAACCCAAGGGGGGTCTACCCCGCCAGCACCACGGGGAAATCGAGGACGGCGACGGTTTCGGCGCGGATGACGGCCTGCAGTTCGCGGGCGAGCTGTCGGCGCTGGCCCTGGCCCATGGGCCCGAAGGACTTCAGCAGCAGTTCGTCCATGCCGCCCAGGCTCAGGCGGACCGGGTGCAGGGCGGCGTGGGGCAGGCGGTCGCACATCTGGAGGCGCACAATGGTCATGGCCTGACGAAGGGCCGGGGCGATCCGATGCAGCAGAGGGATGAAGGCCAGTTCGGTCAGAGGCCCCTCCCCGGCCAAACAAGCCAGCCGGTCGAGGTGCAGGCACAGACGCGCCACGGGTACGACCCGGCTGACGGGGGCCACGCTGAGGATCCGACGGGTCAGCAGGTCCAGCACGGCGGGATCGCGGCAGATGCCTGGCCACTGGTCGGACGGGATCAGGCAGGCGGATTGGGGCGAAGACCCAGCGGACTCTTCCGGCGGCGAGGCCTTTTCCACCTGCTGCGCGGCGTGGTCGACCAGGCTGACGATCAGCTGGTCCTCCACCTCGGCAAAGTTGAGCAGGCGCAGCTTGGCGGCTACCCGGGCGGCGATTTCCTCGGCCCGCCCAGAGGCGATCAGAGCAGGGAAACGCCGTTTGAGCAGATTGCCAATGCGCTCGCCATCCCAGGGGGAAGCTTTCAGATCCTCCCCGGGGCCGGGACGGCCGGGGTGGCGGCGACCATAGTCGGTGGCCACCTCCTCGTACCCCGCGTTGACCAGAATCGTGCCCACCAACTGGTCGATTTGAGGCCGACTGAGCCGGGAGGCCGACTTGCCAACCCCCTGCTCGCCAAGGCACAGATGCTCGTAGACCGCCTCCACAATGCTCTCGGCAATCCACCCTTCCCCGATGTTCTTGGCCCGAAACGAGGCCAGTAAATCCTCGCGGAGGGCTTCCAGGTCGAACGGCTGCTGCCGCCCGCTATGGTCGCGGATCAGGATGTGATTGGAAAACAGTTTGATCATTCCGGCTTGTCGGTCAGGCTGCGGATCTCGTTGATGAACTGATCGGCATGGGTGAAGCGCCGGTAGACCGAGGCGAAGCGCACGTAGGCCACGTCGTCGACCTTGCGCAACTCCTCCATGACCAGCTCGCCTATGGCCTTGGACGGGATTTCCCGCTCGGCAATTTTCTCCAGACGCTCGTCGATGGTGTGCACAATCTGGTCGATCTGCGCCTCGCTGACCGGACGTTTCCAGCAGGCCATCTTGACGCCTTCCCGCAGCTTCTTGGGGGCGTAGTCCTCCCGGCTGCCGTCGCTCTTGACCACCACCCGCTCGACCCGCATGACCATTTCGTAGGTGGTGAAGCGATGGCCGCAGCCCAGGCATTCGCGGCGGCGGCGAATCGACTCGCCCTCTTTGGAGACGCGGGTGTCGATTACCTTGTCGTCGATCTGTTCACATTTTGGACAACGCATGAAAGTCCCTTTGGGCCTAACGGCCGCCTAGTCGAAATCCCGGCTGATCCGCTGGATGGCGGTGGCTTGGCCGCTGTCCGGATCCAGGCTGACCACCGTCCCCTGCAGCCGGATGCCGGTCTCCACGACGGTGAAGCGGGCGGGCATGCCGGTGGAGAAGCGCTGCAGCACCGGGGCGATGGCGCGTCCGAGCACGGAGTCGCGGGCGCCGACCATGCCGAGGTCGCACTGGAAGGCGGTGCCGCCGGCGAAGATCTGCTCGTCGGCCGTGGGAACATGGGTGTGGGTCCCCAGCACGGCCGTAACCCGGCCGTCCAGATAGCGTCCCATGGCAATCTTCTCGCTGGTGGCCTCGGCGTGGAAATCCACGAAAATGATTTTCTGGTCCTGGAGTTCGTCCAGGATGCGGTCGGCGGCTTCAAAGGGGCAGTTCGCCTGGGTATTGAGGAAGGTGCGGCCCAGCAGGCTGATCACCGCGATCCGCTGGCGATGCCCCGGCACCGTGAACACCCCGTAGCCGCGGCCCGGCTGCACGGCGCTGACATTGGCCGGACGCAGCACGTTGGGGAACAAGCCGATCACCTCCGCCAGCTCGCGCTGGTCCCACATGTGGTCGCCCCCGGTGACCACATTGATCTTGGCCTCGTCCAGGCTGTTCAGGCAGCGACGCGTCATGCCGCCCCCGCCGGCCATGTTCTCGCCGTTGGCGATGCAGAAACAGCAGTCGTACTCGCGCAACAGGGACGGAACCAGCGCGATCGCCGCCTTCCGCGCCCCCTTGCCGACCATGTCTCCAATGACCAGTACGTTCATGGTAGATTCCTGCTGCTGCCCAGTCCCGCCGAGAAAATGGCCAATATAGCCTTGCCGGAGAGCGATTCTAGTTGGGGCCGGTCGCCAATCCGAGTGCCGGACCGGCGCTGACAACGGCGAAGACACGCCTATATTACCGGTCGACCACGGCAACCCAAAGAAATCCACATGATCGATTTTCGACAAGTCAGCAAACTGTACGGCACCCAGGACGTGCTCGACGCGGTCTCCTTCCGCGTTCATCCGGGCGAACGGGTGGGCATCGTCGGCCCCAACGGGGCGGGCAAAAGTACGATCTTCAGCCTGCTAACCGGCGAGATCAGCCCCGAGAAGGGTGAGATCACCGTGCCCGGGGGCCTGCGCATCGGCTATCTCCACCAGCAACTGCACGCCCACGACCCCGGTGCCACCCTCCTGGACTATAGCGAGCATGCCATCCCCGAGGTGCGCCACATGCAGCACGAAATCGAGGATCTGGAAGCCCAACTGACCCACCTGGACGAGGAGGCGCGGCAGAAGGCCCTGAATCGCCTTGGGCACCTGCAGACCGAATTCGAGCACCTCGGCGGCTACGAACTCAAACACCGGGCCGAGGCGGCCCTGACCGGCCTCGGCTTCAGTCCGACGGCCATGCACGCGGCCTTCCGCTCCTTCAGCGGCGGCTGGAAGATGCGGGCCGAACTGGCCCGCACCCTCATCGCCCGTCCCGACATCCTGCTGCTGGACGAGCCGACCAACTATCTGGACGTGCCGGCG
>JBFJXC010000330.1:0-4940 GCA_041623325.1 Lentisphaeria bacterium
GGGTAGGGCGGGGCCGAAGGGCAGGGTTGCTGCACGACGCCGGCGCCGTCGGAGGCTACTGCGGTCCATGGGTCATCGCGTCAGCCCGTCATGGGTCACACGGCCGCACAGCCGCAAGGGGAGTGGGACTGGCCTGTTCGGTCATGTCATCTGCCTCTCATGGCAACAAGGAGGGCGGCGGGCGAAAGGCGGCGCCCCGGTCAGTGGGTGTCTCAACCCCGGGGCGCTTCAAGAGGCGGCTGGTCGTCCGCGCTAGTCCAGCTTGGCTTTGAGCATCTGCACGGCCATCTGGGGGTTGGCCTTGCCGCGGCTGAACTTCATGACCTGGCCGACCAGGAACTGCAGGGCCTGGGTTTTGCCGTCCTTGTACTCCTGGACCACGGCGGGATTGCCGGCGATGGCCTGGTCGACAAAGCCTTCGATGGCGCCGGTGTCGGTCACCTGCACCAGTCCCTTTTCCTTGACGATCGCCTTCGGGGCCTTGCCGCTTTCCAGCATGGCCGCGAAGACGTCCTTGGCGATCTTGCCGCTGATGGTTTTGTCCTCGATCAGACTGATCAGTTCGCCCAAGTGCTCGGGGCTGATGGGGCTTTCGGTGATGGGGGTGTTCTGCTTGCCGAGGGCGCTGAGCAGTTCGGTCATCATCCAGTTGGCCACCAGCTTGGGGTTGGCCGAGGCTTTGGCGGCGGTTTCGTAGTACTCGGCCAGAGCCTTCTCCATGGTCAGGACCTGGGCGTCGTAGGCGGTGATGCCGTAGTCGCTGACGAAGCGGGCGCGGCGGTCGCTGGGTCTTTCGGGCATGTGGGCGCGGATTTCGCTCAGCCACTCCGGGGAGATTTCCAGGGGCATTAGATCGGGTTCGGGCAGGTAGCGGTAGTCGTGGGCCTGCTCCTTGGTGCGCATGACCAGGGTCATGCCGGCCACGTCGTCCCAGCGGCGGGTTTCCTGGCGCAGACGTTCGCCGTTCTCCACGGCCTCGATCTGGCGCTCAATCTCGTACAGCAGTGACCGGTGCACGGCGCGGAAGCTGTTGAGGTTCTTGATCTCGATCTTGGTGCCGAATTCCCGCTGGCCGACCGGGCGGACCGAGACGTTCACGTCGCAGCGCATCTGGCCCTTCTCCATGTCGCAGTCGCTGACGCCGGCGTACTGCATGATCTGCTTGATGGCGGTCAGGTAGGCGTAGGCCTCGTCGGCGCTGCGCATGTCCGGCTCGCTGACAATCTCCATCAGCGGCACGCCGGCACGGTTGTAGTCCACCGCGCTGTAGGCGCCGGCATGAGTGAGCTTGCCGACGTCCTCCTCCATGTGGATGCGGGTCAGGCCGATAGTCTTCTCCGGCAGGGGCTCCCCCGAAAAGCCCTTGCCCCCGACCGTGATGCGGCCGCCGACGCAGACGGGCAGGTCGTACTGGGAGATCTGGTAGTTCTTGGGCATGTCCGGGTAGAAGTAGCTCTTGCGGTCGAACTTGCTGTAGGGGGCGATCTGACAGTCGCACATGAGCCCGGCCAGGATGATGTTGCGGATGGCCTGGCGGTTGATGACGGGCATGACGCCGGGGTACCCGAGGCAGACGGGGCAGACGTTGGTGTTGGGCTCCGCGCCGAACTGGTTCCGGCAGGAGCAGAACATCTTGGTCTCGGTTCGACCCTGGACGTGGACTTCCAATCCGATGACGGCTTCAAATTTCATAGTGACTTCCAGCTAACTAATCTCAGGTGTCTTGCCCTGGCAGGGGGAATCCTTCTCGAAGGCGTAGGCGGCCTGCAGGATCGTCTTTTCGCCGAGGGCCGGCCCCAGCAATTGCATGCCGACGGGCAGCCCGGCGCGGGTGAAGGCGCAGGGCATGGACAGGCCACAGATGCCGGCCAGGTTGGCCGAGATGGTATAGATGTCGGCCAGGTACATCTGCAGGGGGTCGGTGATCTCGCCGGCCTTGAAGGCGGGCGTGGGGGTGACCGGGCCGAGGATCACGTCGCACTGCTCGAAGGCCTTGTTGAAATCCTGGCGGATGAGGGTTCGCACCTTCTGAGCCCGCAGGTAGTAGGCGTCGTAGTAGCCGCTGCTGAGCACGTAGGTGCCCAGGATGATGCGGCGCTTGACCTCGTCGCCGAAGCCGTCGGCCCGGCTTTGGCGGTAGGTCTCCAGCAGGTTCTCGGCCTCGCCCTCCTTGGAGCGGTAGCCGTAGCGGATGCCGTCGAAGCGGGCCAGGTTGGTGCTGGCCTCGGCCGTGGCAATGATGTAGTAGGTGGCGACCGCGTATTTGGAATGGGGCAGGGAGATCTCGACCAGCTCCGCGCCCAGGTCCTGGTAGCGTTTGGCGGCGGCCTCGATGGCGGTCCGCACCTCGGGGTCCAGGCCTTCGCCCTGGTAGTATTCGGTGGGCATGCCGATGCGCAGTCCGGTCAGGTCGGCTTCGGCCAGGGCGGCCTCGCAGGCGTCCGGCTGCAGGGGCAGGGAGGTCGAGTCTTTCGGGTCCTGGCCGCTGATGAGGTCCATCAGGATGGCCGCATCCCGGACGTCCTTGGTGATGGGGCCGATCTGGTCCAGGGAGGAGGCGAAGGCCACCAGCCCGTAGCGGGAAACCCTTCCGTAGGTGGGTTTCATGCCGACCACGCCGCAGAAACCGGCCGGCTGGCGGATGCTGCCGCCGGTATCCGAGCCCAGGGCGGCCAGGGCTTCGCCGGCGGCCACGGCGGCGGCGGAGCCGCCGCTGGAGCCGCCGGGGACCCGTTCCAGGTCCCAGGGGTTGGCCGTCTGCTGGACGGCGCTGTGCTCGGTGGAGGAGCCCATGGCGAACTCGTCCTGGTTGCAGCGTCCGAAGAAGATGAATCCGGCCTGCCGGAGTCTGGCGACGACGGTGGCGTCGTACAGCGAGGTGTATCCTTCCAGGATTTTGGAGGCGCAGGTGCAGGGCTGGCCGTTGACGCTCATGTTGGCCTTGACCCCGATGGGCACCCCGTCGAAACGGCCTTTGGCCTGGCCGCGCTTCCGGCGCTGGTCGGCCTCGTCGGCGGCCTGCAGGATGGCGGGCTCGTCCAGGTGGATGTAGGCCCGGACCTTGTGCTCGACGGCCCGGGTGCGTTCCAGAAGGCTCTCGCAGAGTTGGCGGGAGGTGAGGGCGCCGGAGGCCAGGGCCTCGGCGGCTTCGTGCAGAGTCATGGGGATGCAGTGGTTCATGACAACCCCTCCTCTTCGATCACGGCCGGGACCCGGATGGAGTCCTCGCCGGCAACAGCCGGAGCGTTGGCCAGGACGGTCTCGCGGTCCAGGGAGACCCCGGCCACGTCCTCGCGCATGACGTTGCTCAGCGGCATGGCATGGGCGGTGGGCTCGATGTGGTCCACGTCCAATTCTTCAAGCTGGGCGATGTAGCCCAGGATCTTGTCCAGTTCCTGCTGGTAGCGCTCGGCTTCGTCGTCGGTCAGCGCCACCCTGGCCAGATCGGCCACGTAGCGCACGTCGATATGGTCGAGATCGGGGGTGTTTCCCACTGGATTAGCCCTCTCGGATATGCATTCGGTTCTGACAATTACAAGGCAAAAAGCAAGCAGGTAATTTGCCCCTCCCGCTTCAAAAAGCAATGGGGTGCGGGCAGTTGTCGGTCGTTCCGCCCCCAGGGGTTGCCCCAGGACTGGCCGGTTCGAGAGGCGGAGAGCAGGGGTGGACTTTTCGCCCCCGCGGTTCAAGTGCGTTTGAGGAAATCGAAAAAGTCGTCGGTGGAGATGAAGGCCTGGCAGGTGCCGAGCAGTCGGGCGCGGAGGCCGTAGTCGACGGTCACGACCCAGACGACATGGTGTTCGGCGGCCAGGGTGCGGGCTTTCTTGACGATGTAGTTGTCGGCGTTCTGGGAGTCGTGCAGTTTGGGTGCGTAGACGATGGCGATGGGTCCGTCGGTGTCGTGGGTGGTGATGGCGCTGTCGCCGTCGTAGACGATTTCCAGTTGGCCGAAGCGGTTGGCCGCGTGCTTGCAGAGTCGGGCCAGTTCGTCGCGGACGGCCGGAAGGCCCAGCTGGTTTTCCAGATTTTGGAAGTGGCCGACGGTCTTGGTCAGATTGTAGCCGTCGATCAGCAGGTGGACGGGATGGGCGGGGTCGGTGCGGTCCAGGTCGAGGGCGACGTTCCAGACTTCTTTGGGGCTGGTGCCGGCCAGGTTGGATTCGGCCGCAGAGGCCGTTTGGGCCAGTCTCTTTTCCTTTAGCAAATCGGTCAGCGCTTGTTCCTTGTCGGCCAGGGCCTGGCGCAGTTCGTGGGTCCAGTGGCGGCCCAGGGCCTGGCGAATGGGGTCCAGGCGCAGAGCGTGCTGGAGGTTGTCCAGTTGTTCGTGGCCTTGGTCCGAGTCCGTGGCCCGGTTGATCTGCGACAGGAGGCAGGAGGCCAGCTCCGGCATGGGGCCCTGGCCTAGTTGGGGCAGGGCGCGCCATTCATCCAGCCGGTCCTGGAGATCGCGGCGGAGGGACTCCAGCTCGGGAAGGATCACGACACTTTCGCACAGGCTGGCGTCGACCCTGTTCAGGGCCTGGTCCAGTTCGGCGATTTCGGCCCGGACGTCGGCGAGCAGTCCATGTTTTTCGTTGAGCTTGGTCTGTTGTTGCAGGGCATCCTGCACGCGATGCAGCAGCGGCTTGACGTCGGTCTCCTGAAGGCGGCGCTTCAGTCCGAGCAGTTCCCGGTCCACCCCCAGGGTGTCGTGCCGGAACCGGTTGAGGCGCTGGTGGATCGCTTGCTCCCGGTGGGCCAGCACCTCGTCTTTGTCCTGCTGCAGGGTCCGAATGGCGCGGCGCAGATCGCGCAACTCGTCGTCCCGCTGCTGCCGGAGCGCCTTGAGTTCGTCTTCGGCCTCCCGGGCCCGTTTCTTGGCGCGGTCGCGGGACTCGGTGAGTTGCTTGATTTCCTGAGGGCGGGCGGGTGGCTCTGGGGGCGCGGTTGTGTGCGGGGCA
>JBFJXC010000331.1:0-4925 GCA_041623325.1 Lentisphaeria bacterium
CGCCGGCGAGGGCGGCGGCGTACTTGCCGGCCAGAAAAAAGACGAAGGCCAGGATGACCAGGCCGCTGGCGGTGCCCAGGCCCAGCGGGGCGGCGGCCGTGGGGGCGCGTCCCAGCAGGCCGGCCAGCAGCCATGCCAGGGTGCCTTCCAGCAGCACGAGCACCATGGCGGCGCCGCTGGTGCCGAAGCGCTCAAACTGCTGCAGAGAGCGCTGGCGCTCGCCTGCGCCGGCGCCTTGGTCGAACAGCTTGCCCCGGTCCCCTTCGAGTTGCTCACGGCTTTGATCCTCCTCCCCGGCCAGGCGAATCAGGGCCGCGTAGACCCAGGCCAGCAGGGACACGCAGGTTCCGGTCGCGTGAACGATGCACAGGGCCCGGATGGCCAGGGAGTGTTCGCGCACGGCCAGCCCATACAGAAGCGCCCCGCCCAGGCCGTGCAGTCCGGCTAGCAGAAGAGCCGTGCGTTCGCTCTGTTTGGAAAACGTCATTGACTTCCCTGGAGTTCGCAGCGATTGAAGAAAAAGGTGGCCGCCAACAGGCACACCAGGGTGTAGAGCAGAGCATGCAGGCCGCAACCGATCGCATAGGTCCAGGGCACGGTGCCACCTTCGGCCAGCGTTTCACCCACCCAGAACAGCTGCCAGTTGGGCAGCAGAATCCTGCCGGCGCTGCGCAGCAGCGCCGAGCTGGTCAGCGTTCCCACCAGATAGTCGGACAGGAGGCCTCCGAAGAAGACCGCAACCGACAGCCCTAGAAGCAAGCCGGTGTCCACTCCCACTGCCAGCAGGGTCATGATGCCGGAGTACATAATCAGAGCCAGGAAGACCATGATCGAGCCCTGCGCGGTCTTCCAATCCACCGGCGCGGCTTCGCCACCGAGGGTCACGGCCAGAGCGAAGACCAGGGCGAAGATCGCCAGCACCGCCACGTTCGCCTGCCAGACATAGCAGCCGCCAAACAAATAGTGCTTGAGGGCTACCAGCAGCAGTGCCCCCAGAATCGCGCCCGCGTACAGGGCCAGGCCGGCCGTGTCCAGATGCTCCTCGTGAAAGGTGATGCGGGTCAGCCACAAGGTGGCGATGGCCCAGACCGACTGCATGACCAGCAGGCTGGCCACCACCCCGCTCAGGCGTCCGGCCAGAAAACAGAAGCCGCTGACCGGACGACTCATCATCACCGCCGCCGTGCCTTGGCGGATATCGTGAGAGACCAATTTGGCCAGTGCCAGCGAGGAGGTCAGGCAGCCGCCGAGAAAGCAGAGGGCCAGGCTCTGGTCGCGAATCAGGCGCAGCTGCTCGCCGAAGGTGAAAGCTGGAAGGCAGCCCAGCACGCCCAGAAAGCCGATCACGCTCAACAGCAGCACCAGCGAGAACGGGGTTCCCAGCGTGACCACGAAAGCGGTTCTGCCGATACTGCGAAATTGCCTGAACCAAGCCGACATACGTTGCGGTTGTCTCTCCAGTGTGTGATCGTGCCGGTGAGCTGACCCGCAAAATTACCGTGTCAGGAGCAGATTGCAAGATTTGCCCGCCGCCGGCCAGCTCAAATCGCGGCGAGGTCGTCGAGGCCGATTACCCGGATGCGGTCGCAGGTCCGGGCCCGTTTGCGCTCGGAGTCGGTCACGTACCCCCACTCGGCCAGGTAGAGGTTGAGGGGGGCCAGCCGGGGGCGCGTCAAAACCCGCTGCAGGGTCTCCAGGCGGTCCTCGACGAAGTGGCAGTCGGCCTTGTCCACCTCCGGTTCGGCCAGAAACCGTTCGAGCAGCTCCTCCTTTTTGAACCCCCGTTCCAGGCCGAAGATGGCCTCCGGCGGTAGTTCCACTGCCTGCCCCTTGAGCAGGGCTTGCACAAAGCGCTCCTGCTTGGTGGTCAGAATGATGACGCGTGCCTGCCGGCGCAGGGCTTGCAGCGCCTGGATGGTGCCGGGGTAGAAGGCGTGGCGCCCAAGCCAGCCGGGCAGGTCGTCGCGTATCCAGGCGTCCCGGGTGGCTCCGAAAAGGTTGATGGATTGCTGGCGGGTCATGCCCGCCTGCGCTAGGATTTGCTCGCAGAGGTCGGGAAAGGCGGCCAGGGTCCTGGCCTCATCCGGCTCTGTCACCGCCAGGCGCATGAGGGGAATGGACTGATAGCCGGTCTCCAGCACCGGCCGCAGGCGCCGGAAGCGGGCCACGTGTTCCTCAGGGACCGGCCGGTCCCGCCAGTCGGGCCAGATGGCCCCTCCCGCCCGCCAGGCGGTTTCGGCCGTTTCGCTGGCGCTGTCGCAGAGCACTCCGTCGAAGTCAAGGGCGACCAGTTTCATATGGGATTGAACCTTCTATATTGCCAGAATGGCTATGTTGTGTTCTATAGACGGCGTTCCGGTGGCGCTGGCTCGGGTCCAGTCTCCGGCGCCGGTCCGAGGGCTTGGAACCAAGGGGCACGTGCCAACAGTTCGACGGTCAGGATAGTCTTGGCCTGGTCCGATGCAAGTTCGCCCGCGCGATTGTGATGTGGCCGCGGCCGATTTGGGTGGGCCGGCCGCGGCCTGATTCGGCAATACAGCCGGCTTGCCGCAGATTCAGAGGTGTCAAAGATGAGTAAAAGCAAGGCGATTTATACAACAGGCGGGCAGCGTTTGAGCCGGTCGATGCAGCAGGGGGGCTTGTGGCTGAACATTGTGGCCGGATCCCTGGGCATGGTCTGGGTGGCCGTGGCCATGGGCATTCCCATTACCATGTTCATGGAGTGCCTCGGGGCCAGCGCGGTCATGATCGGCATGATCGTGACCATCCAGCAACTGAGCACCATCGTCCAGGTTCCGGCCGCGCTGTTCGCCGAACGCCTTTCGGCCCGCAAGCCGTTCTGGATGGCCATGGCCATCCCCCATCGCCTGCTGTGGGTCGTGCCCGCTCTGCTGCCCTTCGTCGTCGCCCGGCAATCCTCGGCCGCAGCCTGGATTACGCTGGGGATGGTCGCCGTCAGCTGGTTGCTGGCCCAGGCGGCCACCCCTCTGTGGTACAGCTGGATGGCCGACCTGGTTCCCGAGCGCACGCGCGGACGTTTCTGGGGAATTCGGCAAAGCGTGACCATGGCCGCGCATCTCTTGGGCATGTGGGGCGCCGGCTGGCTTCTGGACCGCTTTCCCGATCCCCGCCGGGAGGACGGCAGTTTTCTGGGGTTCAGCATCGTTTTCGGTTTGGCGGCCCTGATGGGAGCGCTGGACATCGCGGTGCATGGGTTGGTCCCGGAACCGCGAAATGCACCTTCTGAGATGGACGAGCCCATTGGCCGGCGCATCCTGGCGCCGCTGAAAAGTGCGGACTTCCGTTGGCTGACCTGGGCGTTCGGTTTCTGGTTCTTCACCCTGGGGCTGACCGGATCTTTCGGCATTCTCTATCTGACACGTGTCTTTCATGTCAGCTACATTCATTTGTCGCTCATCATGATCAGCGCCTCCCTGGGCACGGTCGTGTCGGGGTTCTTCTGGGGCCAGCTGATGGATCTGATCGGGGTCCGGGCCTTCGGGACGGTGATGATGCTGTTGGCGCCTACCGTGGGGGCGGCCTGGTTTCTGTTTCAGGACACGACCGTGAGTCTCTTTCTGCCTTTTGCCGGCAGCGTCACCCTGCCGCAGCCGATCGCCATCCTGCTGGTGGTCAACTTTTTGGCGGGGGCGCTGTTCAGCGGGGTTGGATTGTCGCAGTTGAATCTTCTGGGGGCGTTGGCGCCGCAAAAAGGTCGGACGATGGCCATGGCCGTGCACTGGACGCTGGTGGGGGGGCTTGGGGCCCTCGGTCCTCTGGCCGGTGGGTTGATCACCGACTGGCTGCAGCTGCATCCGATCGGGGCCCATCTTCCCGGCGGTCTGCAGCTGGGTTTCATGCATGTGCTGATCCTGTTTCAGACCGGGGTGGTGTGGTTCCTGGCCTTGCCCTGCATGTTGAAAATCAATCGCCAGGCCCAGGAGCTGACCATTCCCTTTCTGGTCGGCAATCCTCTTCGGGCCGCCAGCACGGTCTACGGTCTGATGCGCCTCTCCGGGGCGGTCTCCCCACAGGAGCGGGTTCAGGCCGTCCGCAATCTGAGCCCGGAAAGCGAGAACGTGGCCGTTTCGGACCTGGTCGCCAAGCTGGACGATCCCCATAGCGATGTTCGGGAGGAAGCCGCCTTTGCCCTGGGCCGCATCGGCACGGTCGAGGCCATCTCGGCCTTGACCGAAAAGCTGGAGGAGCCCGGGGCCGACCTGGCCCCCCAGATCGCCCGGGCTTTGCGCCGCAGCCGCGATCCCCGCAGCGTGGATGCGCTCATGGGAAAACTGTCCGACGACGACCGGGAGACGCTGACCGAAAGTGTCCGGGCTCTGGGGGAGATCGGAGACCGCCGCGCCGCCGCCCCGCTATTGGAAGTGTTGCACAATGCGGATGACGACAAGGTTGTATCCGCCTCCAGCGAAGCCCTGGCCCGCCTGGGGGAGATGGCGGCCATCTATGAGATCATCCCCCGGCTGAAGGCCACCCGCAATCCGGCCCTCAAGCGTTCCATGGCCATGGCGGTAGGAGACTTGCTCGGCAAGCATGACGGGTTCTACACCCTCTTCATCAAGGAGGAGCGCAACCGCGGCGTAGAGGTGGCCAGGGTGCTGGGAAAGATTCAGAAATGGCTCCGGAAAAACCGGCAGGCTCTGGGAGCGGAGAAGGTCTCCAGCCTTCAGCAAAAGCTGTTGAACCTGGAGACCGCCTACGAGGAGGAGAATCTGACGTTGGCCCCGACTCTGTTGCTGGAGCTGGCCATCGCCCTGGCCTCCCTGAAATTCGGGCTCACCGCGGCTGGAAACATGCAGACATTGACCGAAGCGCTTCTGTGGCGGGATCCCCGTCTTGGCACCGGTTTCTGGTACTTGCATCTGCTGGGAGAGGAATGGCAGGGCGAAAAATGGGGCCAGCGCGAC
>JBFJXC010000332.1:0-4898 GCA_041623325.1 Lentisphaeria bacterium
GCCGCGCTGGCGATCGCCGCCTGGATCTCCATTGCCCCCCGTCTCCGCCCCCTACCCCCCGCGCCCCCGAATCCGGTCAGACTCCTGAACAAAAAAGTGCTGCTGATCCACTCCTACCATGCCGAGTATGAATGGAGTGCCGGAGTCGCCCAAGGGCTCCGCTCCGTCATGGCACAGCATCCGGGCGTGCGACTGAACATCCACTGGATGGATACCCAGCGCAACAAGTCGGAAGCCTTTATTACAGCGGCGGCACAGGCCGCACGCGCTGTGATCGACCAGTGGCAGCCCGACCTGGTCATTGCCAGCGATGACAACGCCGTCAAGTATTTGGTGGAGCCGTTCCTGAACGGATCCGACCTGCCGGTGGTATTCTGCGGAGTCAACTGGAACCTTGACCGATATGACCTGGCAACGGACCGAAATGTGACCGGCATAATCGAGATTGCCCATTACCGCCAGCTGATCGAGACACTGCTGCCCTATGCCAAGGGCAACCGAATCGGATTTTTGGCCGGACAGAACGTCAACACAGACGCGGAAGTGTCTGCACTCAAACAAGAGTTTCCCGACTATCCGGTCCTCACCTATGCGGTCCGACAGTTCCAGGAATGGAAGTCGGAGCTGCAAAAGGCCAATGGGGAGGTCGACATTCTGCTGGTCGACAACCACGCGGGCATCTCGGGGTGGAATCCCGACGAAGCCCGGCAGCAGGTTTACGACACTGTCACCATCCCGACCGGAAGCCCCAACCACTGGATGACGGATTACAACATGGTCACCTATGCCAAGAATGCAGAGGAACAGGGCGAATGGGCCGGGCGGGCGGCACTGCAAATCCTGGAAGGCACTGCCCCATCCAGCATTCCGGTGGCCACCGCCAAAAAGGCGCGTATCTTTCTGAACATGGATCTTGCCAAAAAGCTGGGCATCCGCTTCCCCATGCCGCTAATTGAAAACGCCAACCTGGTTTCAAGACACCCAGTTCTGTGAGAGCCGCCCCATGCACCGAATTCCATCCGAATCCATCACCGTCAAACTGCTCACAGTCGTGATCAGCGCCTCGGTGCTGAGCGCGGTGCTGATCCTGCTCATTGCAAACAAGAATCTGATCCGGATTATCGACCAGAGCCAAAACAGCATGTACGCCGAAAAGCTCAAGGTCATCTGCAACGCCCTGGACCAGGCGGACAAGCGCCTCCGCAGAACCGGATGGGTCGAGGCCTATTCCGAAGACTTCAAAAAATCCGCCGTCAAATCCATCCAAGATGGCTACTACTTCGCCCCCGACCAGCCGATCTATCCATGGATTCTGGATCATGACGGCCAAGTCATTCTGCATCCGGTGCTGCCCCCTGGCGACCGGTCACTGAAGAGCCATGAGGGCATGCGGTGGGCCGCCGCCCAGGATCACGGCGCCTTTAACGGCGATTATAACGGACGGAAAAAGTGGTACATCTACCAGCGCTTCGAAGCCTGGAACTGGATCGTCGGCTTTGCGGTTCCCCTGGATATGAAATATGCGGATGCCAATGCGTTCCAAACCACCCTGCTGATGGTCATGGGGGGCGTCACCCTGCTGATGATCGTAATCGTCTCCCTGATCGTCGCCCGCTTCACCAAGCCCATCATTACCCTGACCCATCATGCCTCACAGATTGCCAATGGCAATCTGGACCAGCCGATTGACCTCGGAGGCAAAGACGAAGTCGGGGCCCTGGCCCGGAGTTTCGACAACATGCGCCATTCCATCCAGCAGCAAATCCGCGATCTCAACCATGAAATCGACGAACGCCGCCGGGCCGAAAAACAACTGCAGCGCAACGAGGAGAACCTGCGTACTACGCTCGACTCCATCGGCGATGCCGTCATCGCCACCGACACCGCCGGCATCATTGTGCGCATGAACCCCGTCGCGGAGAAGCTGACGGGCTGGCCAGTCGACCAGGCAAAGGGCAAACCGCTCTCGGAGGTATTGCATCTGGTTCATGCCCGGACCCGCGAACCAATCGAATGCCCGACCCAAGAAATATTCGCCGGCAGCCAAAACACGGAGCTGCCGGACAATTCCTTGTTGATTGCACGCGACGGCTCCGAAGCGCACGTCGCGGACTCGGGCGCCCCGATCCGCTCCCACACCGGGGAAGTGCTCGGGGCCGTGGTGATCTTCCGGGACGTCACCATGGAACGGGCACTGCAGGAACGCCTGAGGCAGAGCTATAAAATGGATGCGATTGGCCAGTTGGCCGGCGGGGTCGCACATGACTTCAACAACATGCTGGCCGCCATTTCCGGCGCGGCGCAAATGCTGAAACGATTCCTGCCGGAGGAGGAACCCAAGGCCGCAAGGTTCCACAGCATCATCACCGATTCAACCGCCCGCGCGGCCGAACTGACGAATAAGCTGCTCACCTTTGCACGCCGTCAGCCCTCCGCATCGGCTGTGATCGATTTGCACCAAATCATCAACGATACGGTGGCCCTGCTGGAAAGCACGATCGACCGCCGCATCGCCGTGCGCACCGAACTCGCCGCCAAGGCCAGCCGCGTCAGCGGCGACTTTTCCCAGCTCCAGAATGCTCTCCTGAACCTCGGAATCAATGCGTCACAGGCCATGCCCAAAGGCGGAACCATCCTCATCCACACAGCCAACCTCGAACTGGACGAGGAAACCTGCCAAGCCGGCTCCTTCGAATTGGAGCCGGGCACCTATCTGGAAATCGAAGTCCGCGACACGGGCACCGGCATTGCCCAGAATGTCCTGCCCCACATTTTCGAGCCCTTCTTTACCACCAAGGCGCAAGGCAAGGGCACCGGACTCGGACTGGCCTCCACCTTTGGTACCGTGCAGCAGCACAAAGGATCCATCACAGCACGCAACCTGCCCAGTGGCGGTGCCTGCTTCCGCATCCTTCTGCCGTTGACTGGCAAAGCGGAGAATGCGCCCACGCCGCCAAGCGCGGACGTCATCCGGGGCAGCGGAACCATTCTGGTCGTGGACGATGAAGAATCGCTGCGCACGACCGCGGAGGAAATCCTGCGGGACCTCGGCTACACGGTCCTTCAGGCGGCGGACGGACGGCAAGCTCTGGACCTCTTTGCCAAAGATCCAAAGGCCATTGATCTGGTCCTGCTGGATATGATGATGCCCCAGATGAACGGGCGGGACTGCTTTGCGGCGATGCGCAAAATCGATCCCGACGTGCGGGCCATCCTGGTTTCGGGATTTTCACCGGAAGAAGATCTTGAGCAGTTGCAGGCCTCCGGGCTGAGAGGATTCCTCTCCAAGCCCTACCGGCTGGCTGAACTCAGCCAACGGGTCCATGCCGCCCTGAGCTGATGGTCCGACCAGCCCCCCGCCCGTGCCTACCGATCGACGATTGCCGACGGATCGATCTTTGGGCAGACCTCGCGGTAGTTGCAGCGCGTGCAGGGCCAGTCGTGTTCGCAGACCGGGAAATCCTCCTCGCGGGCCACATTGTTCTCCACATCGACCAGGCAGGCACGCATCTCGGCCGCGCTGGTCAGGATGGTGTCGCGGGCCTCGATCAGCAATTCGGGGGAACTTTCATATTCACTGACCCGGGCGTTCTCCCGCAGGAAGACCCCTTTCAGGCGAGTGTTCTCGGGACAGACCAGCCACTTTTCCCGGGCGTAGTAGGCGTAACAGGCCAGCTGGGTGCGGATCGCGTCGCTCTTTTCGGCCCCGGTCTTCCAGTCGATGATCTGCAGCAGCCCGGCCGCATCGGTAAAGGCGAAATCCACCGCGCACCAGATCTTGAGCCCGTCCAGCATAAAGGAGTCGAGCTGGTCGATGGGCTTCCAGGCCAGATAGTTGATGCTTTGGATCTGTTTGAGGATGTGGGAATCGGCGAAGGCTTCGAGGCAGGAGTAGACCCGCTGCTTGGCATCTTCGGTTTGCTCCGGGGGAAGAGTCTTGCCGTTGCCGTAGTACAGACTGTGCAGGTTGGTTTTCTTGGGCCGTCGCAACCAGTCCTTGTTGACGGCTTCCAGCCAACCGGCCCGCAACTTCTGCCGGGCGCGGGCCTGCAACTCCCCCGCCTTGACGGGGCCCGGATTCCGGGAGTACCGGGTGAGGGCCTCGGCGATCACCTCGTGGACGATGCTGCCCGCCCACATGGGCAGGGTGGTGATGTTCTTCAACAGGTACAGCTTCTTGGTGGCCGCATCGGCCGAGGCTTCCCACCCTCCCCAAGAGCCATAGTAGGTATAGTAGTAGGCGCGCTTGCACTGGCGGAAGAGGTTGTCCCGCGAGGCCGACCAGGTCAGTTCGTTGATTAGCTTAGCCATGGCTCAACTGCTTTTCTGCTCGCGCCGCCGGCGCTGAAAGAAATCCTGGATGATTTGCAAAGACTCCTCGGCCAACACACCGCTGGTCACCTCGACCCGATGCAGCATGCCTGCATAGTCCGTCAGATTCAGCGCCGACCCCGCCGCCCCCACCCGCGGATCGGCGCACCCGTACACCAGGCGCCCCAACCGGCAGTTGACCATGGCCCCCGCGCACATGCAGCACGGCTCCTTGGTCACATACAGCGTCGCCTCCGTCAAGCGCCAGCCCTTTAGACTGGAGGCCGCCTGGGTCAGCGCGATCATTTCGGCGTGGGCGGTGCCATCCTGCAGCATTTCAACCTGATTGTAGGCCCGCGCCACCACCCGGCCCTTCACCACCACCAAAGCCCCGACCGGCACTTCTCCGCGCTCGGCCGCCTCCCGGCCCAACTCCAGAGCCTGGCGCATATAGTCTTCATCTGTTTTCGGCTTTAGTAGCATGGTTTCCAAACCAACACGTGGGGCCGCGGGCCTCTTCTGTCACACCGGGAAAATCAGCAGGTTTCCCAGAAGGGAGGGGAAGGTGGGAAATGGTCGGGGCGAGA
>JBFJXC010000333.1:0-4888 GCA_041623325.1 Lentisphaeria bacterium
AGATCCGGAAAAATGGTAACCCTTAACTGGGTGCATCCGTATGGGATCAGTTGAACCTTGACCGGGGCGCCCAGCATGTCACGCCGTTGCGAGACCGGGGGAAGCTGGGGAGTGAAGGTGAAGCAGCCTTCTTCCGAAGTCGGGATGTTCTCATTGCCGTCGCCGTCGCCGATCTCGCGGGCCACTTTTTTCAATCGGTTCAGGGTCCAGCCTTTCAAGGGCCAGGCTTCCAGTTCCAGCGCCACGGGTGCGTTGTCGGCCGACCAGGGGTAGGCATCGCCGGTTTCCAATCTGCTGAGTTTGAGCTGGCTTTGGAGTGACGTTTCATCCAAGGCGAGCCCATAATTCCAGGGGCTTTTGGCGTAAATGTTCCAGGCTGGCATGTCGTCGGTGCAGTTTTCGTCCTTCAAATCCTTGTGCCACTCTTCGGCAATTTTCAGCGAATAGACCAATGGTCCCCGCTCGATGGCAACTCCGCCTTTTGGCCAGTGGCTGACGGCAAATTCCATGGGCAAGTCAAGCTCGACGACATCCCCGTCCGCAAACGTCCGTTGAATCGGCACAAAGGATCCGGCCCAGAGCGGATGCTCAAGGCATTCTCCATTGACCGTCAGCACTGGCTTCGCACACCAGCCCGGAATCCGGACATTGAAGGTGAAATCGACGGGTTCGGCCATCGAAAATTCAAAGCGGACGTTTTCCTCGAATGGATAGTTGCGGGTCTGAACAACGCTCACTGGCCTCTTCTGGGGTCCGACGCGGCCCGTGAAACGACCCGGCGCGTAAAGGGCGGCCGTCAACGAGCCGTTTTCGCCTTCCAGCCACATGCGCGAGGCGAAGCCCGGGACGATTCGATTCACGTCTCCGGGACAGCATGGGGTGCCGGGATTGGGACGGTAGGACATGTGTTGACGCCCTTGAAACGTGCTGTTGTGATTGGATTGATAATCGCAGATGACCTGGTTGGGACCGCTGAAGTATTGCAGGGCTTTGGCGTCGGGCGTGATCGCGCCGTAGCCCGCATTGAACAAGGCGCGTTCCATCTTGTCTGCGTAGCGTGCGTTTCCAGTGGCCATCAGCAGATAGCCGACCGACCAGAGAAAGTCCGCGATATCGCAGGTTTCGTGTCCATCCAGGGGATCTTTGCCGCGCAGATGTTCCGTGGAACTGCAGATGCCGTCAACCAGCATCTGATCGCGGTCGATTTTCCGGTAGGCGTTTTCGGTCGCCCGCAGCTTGCTCGCATCTCCGGAGTAGAGGTATTCAATGGCCCCGAGTTTGGCCATTTCATTGAACGTCACGCCATGTTGGACGTCTCGTTGCTCGGAATGCATAAAGGCCAGTGTGGAGGGATTTTTCGGGTAGCGCTTGTTGAATTCCGAGTACCATTGCGAAGCCAGTTGATGCAGATCGTCATTCTGGCTGACTTCGGCGGCCCAATGGGCGCTTTCCAGATTCAGCACATCCCGGCCGCGGCCATATTCATAGTCCCGGTCTCCCATGAAATGACGGTTCAAGGCCGTCGCCGTGCGCTCATTGGAATTCAGAGCCATGAACGCCCGGAAGAATACGGCATGGGGCCAGCGCCAGCGGCGCTTGTATTCGCTGAGCGTCGACGTGTCTTCCAGGCGCTCGCGGGTGAGAACGCGCATATTTTCCGGCCCCAGATAGCCATCTTTTCTTTGATGATCAAGAACGTGTCCGATGCTTAACTCGGCTTTTGCGCGCAACGTCTCATCGTCAAGGAGAATGGCGCACCGCAGCATGCCATCCACCCAGTAGCCGGTTTGTTCATAGGGCTCCCAGATAAACGGACAGGGATTTTTGGTTTCATCGCCGTGCCAGCTGATGGTGTCGAAGGGATACCCGGCCGCTTCCAAATGACCGGTCAGCCCGTCTCGATAACGCTCCAGACTCTGTTTCAACCAACCTTGCGGACGGATGGAGTCGAGCGGACATTCACGAAAGATTCCATAATAGGCCATGGTTCTACCTCTGATCGGCGTTTTGCGGGACGACGTCGCAGGTTTCGACGTACCAGGCGAGCATTTTTTCTTTCAAATCCGCCAGCGGACCGGCGTAGGCCGGATCGTTGATGAGATTGACACGTTCCTGAGGGTCCGTCTGCAGATCGTAAAGCTCGTCGAGTTCGTCATGACGGCGAATGTATTTGTGAGTCCGGGTCCGGCACATGGTCGCCTTGGTGTGATACGGTGCCTCGTCGGTTATTTGCAGCCTGAGGCGCGGGTAGTAGAGCCCGTAGCCGTCCTGCTCGGTACCATCGGCCGAGGTGCTCTGAAGTTCCATGGCCTGCGTCTCTCCCCGGCGGCGCCCGCCTTCGCAAAAAGCCGCCTCGCGATGCGTGTCGGTCTCCGCCGCCAGCAACGGCAGCAGGCTCTTGCCAAAATGATCGTATCCGGGCTCGATGCCGGTCAGGTCATAGACCGTTGCCGAGAAGTCAACCAGTTCGACCATGGCGTCACAGACTCGCGGGCGCACCGGCACACCTGACGGAGGCTTGACCAGGAAGGGGACCTTCGCCAAGGCGTCCTCGAAGGTGTTCTGAGTCTTTTCCACGATGCCGTAATCCCCGGTGTAATCACCGTGATCCGAGAAGAGGAAAACCGCGCAGTCGTCATAAAGATCCGCCTCGCGCAGAGTATCCATCAGCATGCCGAATTGGTGGTCGAGGCGCGAGCACATGCCATAATAGGTTGCCCGCAGTTCCGTCCAACGCTCTTCGCTCCAGTTCTGCAGGCCCTGCCCTTCGGCGATGCCCTTCAGGATGGAGGCCTTGCCTTCGTAGCCCTCGGGCGGCAGGGCTCGGGGCGGCAATTTGTCGCGGTCGGTTATGCTGTACCAAGGCTCTTCCACGCAGTACGGCGGATGCGGATAGGTAAGGGGCAGATAGATGCACAAAGGCTGGTCGCCGTCGTAGGTTCTGATCCGGTCAATGGCCCCCAACACCATGGCCCAGTCCCCGTCGCAGTAGACATCCTGCTCCCCTTTGTTCAGCTTGCCTTTGAAAAAACTGAAATAGTTGTCTCCGCCGACCTCGCCGCGCCAGCCCGTCTTGTTGCCGTGGTTGCCTTCCCGAGGCTCAAGCTTCCAGCGCGCGTAGTCGGCGCTGGTCGGTTCAAAACGTTCATCGCAGTAGGCGTCCACCGGTTCCTGGCCGGGGGTCAAGTCATTCTTGCCGCCCCACCAGACATGGTAGCCGTTGTCTTTGAGAATCTTCAGCAAGTTGGGTTCGTCCCGGTCCGGGTGGAGCATGTGGAACATGGTGCGATGTCCGCGCACATGCGGATACCAGCCGGTCATGAAACTGCAACGGCTCGGCGTGCATACCGTGTTTTGGCAGAAGGCGTTGCTGAAGGAAACCCCCTCGGTCCTGGCGAAGGCGTCGAGGTTGGGTGTGACGGCGGCCGGGTTTCCGTGACAGCCCAGCACGTCCGAGCGCCATTGGTCGGGATTGAAGATGATCAGATGCGGTTTTGTGCCCATTGCAGGCATCCTCCATGACATTCGTGTTTCAGAAACAAGTATTTGTTGATTATAGCCATAATGACCACGATCACCAGTCGGCAATAGCAGCAGGATCCGTTCATCACCTCAAATTCCCTACTTCCGTCAGCGGCTTACGGGCTGTCTTTTCTGGTGATTCAGCAAAGGGACCGGTCTGTGCCGATTAGCGGGATTTTCGTCGTTGCGAAGAGGTTTGTCCGGACTTGCAGACAATTGTTCGGCGCCCCGGCCCATCGCTGGAACTTCAGCCAGAGCCCTAAAAAGTGCCGCTCTTGCGGTAACCACACTCAGTAGGCCCGGCGCGCCTGGTGGCGATAGGTCAGCGGCGACTGGCCGGCGTGCCGGCGGAAGGCCCGGGTAAAGTGGCTCTGATCGTAGAAGCAAAGCCGCCGCGCAATGGTGCCGACCGGCAGCTCGCTGCCGGCCAGCCATACGGCCGCGCAATTGAGGCGGGCACCGGTCAACAACTGGCTGAAGGTCGTGCCGAACAGCTCCCGCACCAAGTGCCCGGTCCGAGAGGGACTCAGGCTGAGCCGGGCGGCCAGATCGCCAATCTGCACGGGCGCTTCCAGCGAGGCATCGATAAAGCGCTGGATACGCTCCTGACGCGTTTCCCCGCTGTCCCCGACAGTCGGAACCAGCAGGGCGCTGATCCGCCCCACCACCGCTTCCAGAACAACGCGCCGGTCTTCCTGCATGGCGGATGCGGCCGTTAACCCTCCGTCGCCCCCGACGGCAAACAGAACCCCCGCCAAGGCGCTGCCGGCCAAAACCGGCAAGGCAATCTGAGAAAGACCATGGGGGCAGCGGTGAACCCATCCCCCCGGCCGCGCCTTGACCCGCCGGTCCACCTCTCCGCCAACCCCGCAAAAGGACATGCAAGCACCCCGCTTCTCACCTGCCTTGAATGCCTGGCAGGCCGAAGCACCATGCTCCCTCATCGCCAGCGGCAGCCCGCTGCGCATCAAATAGTCGTGATAGCAAAGCGACAGACCGGTCAGGCGCGCGGACGAGTCGAGAAGCTGCAGCAGGCTTGACGTTGGGGACGAGGCCATTGAACACCCTCGGGTTTGTATGGATGCCAGATATTTTAGCGTTCATTTACAACAAGACAACGGGGTTATGCAAGATTGCCTCATACCTTGGGAATATCTTGTAACCGTTTTCAGGCTTGGAATTCGGACAGCTCATCCTCGCGTGCCGTTTTACAGATAACGGCCTGAAGATGGCGGGGCACGAAGACGTTAATAGACTTGGGTTGGACAAACAAAGGAGAGCGGTCATGGAGATGCTGAAGCGACACGAGTCGGTGCCGGTGGCGTACGAGACGGACGTGGTGGTGGTCGGCGGCGGGCCGGCCGGG
>JBFJXC010000334.1:0-4861 GCA_041623325.1 Lentisphaeria bacterium
GAACTCGATCTCCGCCTCGACTTTGGTAAGCAAGTCCTGTAGAGACCGGTGGGTGGCAATGCACACGAGACCGTTGTCGTCCAGCATCGTGCGCATTTGCGCCGCGCTGACTTCGGGAGCCTCCCCGCCCATCGCCCCCACGGCCGAGACCTGCACCGCCGTATAGCCAATATCGCGGATCTTCTTCAGCGTCTGGGCCAAGTCCTTGGCCGTCTTGGTGAACTCCCGCACCGTGTACATCTGAACCGCAAGCTTGTCCTGATTCATCTTCCGAACTCCTTTTTTCCATGTACGATCGGCGGCAACAACCGTTGCAACCGGCCGGGCGTCCGGCGCAATAGCCATCCAGCCGCCTGGCGCTGCATCTCGACAAACGGTTGCTCCAGGGCCAGAACCCCCGGAGCATCCGACACTGTGGGCACATAGTCGGTCATAATCACGAACAGATCGCGTCCCAGACAAACGCTGCGTTCAGAGGCAATGGTACGAAAGGTGGCCACGTGGGACTGCTCGGGCATGAACACCACGTTCACCCGGCCATCTCCTTCCAGCAACCGCTGCACCGCCCCGACCGCATCGTCGTGGGTATCGACACCCATCCGCTCGACCTGGCATACCGGCAGTCCCAAGAGACTGGCGGTTTCATAAAAAACGATCTGGCGCTCGGACCAATAGGGCCTTGACGGATCCAACGGTGGAAGCACCGCTCCAAGCCTGACCTCCGGCAAGCGCGACTGCAATACCTGAAGGGACTCCAGCACACCAGCGGCCGTGTCCGTGCTGACGTAGTTGTAGGCGGGATGCCGGCGATTCAGAAGTATCTGCGGGACTCCCGCACGTTCCAAACTGGCAATGCAGGCAAAATGCTCCAGCGAGGGACAATCCCAGGCTACCCGGGTTCCGGGCTGCACCAGACTGCTAAAAGCAGCCGGCACGTCCTGGAAGGACAACAGGCTCAAGCCCACCCGGCCTCCCATCCCCGAAAGCAGCTCCTTCCAAAAACCCTCCCCGGTTTGAGCGGTCCTCCCAGGCAGAATCACATAGGCATGGGGCCGGGACTCTCCCGGCAACGGCGCCACGAACGTTCCCGATCCGTGCCGGCTGTAGACGATCCCGTCTGCCGCCAACTGCTTGATCACCCGATCCACCGTCGCCCGGGCCACCCCAAAACGCTGCATGACCTCATGGCGCGTCGGCAAGGCCGCATCCGGGGCGAATTGCCCGCAGCGAATTTGCTCCACAAACCAATTCTTCAGATCCAGCGCCCGCATGATTGCCTTTTTGCCTCTTTTACGCAAACCATCAGGTCGGGCATACCGTACATCCGCAAGCCGAACCTGCAAGGAAGACCACCCGCCCGCAAGTTGCCTACTTGCCCTTAATTAAAGACCCGGAACCACGGGGATTGGCCGGGGCTGGTCAAGACCGGATTGCCGTGTTACCCTATTAATAGGAAGTGGCGGTTCAACCTAACTGGGCGGACCAGGCCAGAGTCAGAAAACAAGGGGGTGAAGAGATGAGTGAATATCTGGTAGTGGCTTCCAATTCGTCCCGTGCCCGTTTTTTTCAACTGAAGGACGCGGACAATCCGGACCTGCAGTCCAGCCCGAACCTAATCGAGGCCGAGCCCTTGGACAATCCGCAAAAAGAGTTGCACGAAAGCAAGGTTTTCAGCGATCACGAGTCAGGGGTCAGCTGCGCGGCCGGCGGGGGCAGCTGGTACGAGTACGACGACCACCGCGAGCGGCATGTGCGCGAATTTGACCGCCGTTTCGCCAAGCAGGTAGCCGAACGGGCCTTGGCCGATGCCAGCGCCAGCGGAACCCGGTGCTTGATCCTGATCGCCAATCCCAAAATGCTGGGGCACCTGCGGCCCGAAATCCGAAGCCGGCTCAAAACCGACATTCAGTTACAGGAACTGCCTCGCGAAGTGACCAAACTGTCCGCTCTGGAACTGCACAAGCTGCTGTCCAGCCAGGATTTCCTGCCCAAGCGCAAACCCCCGCAGTGCGTTCCCAAAATAGACTAGCAGCAGGACCGGCAGGTGACGCTGGCGAAATCCGAGTCAAACACCGTCATAACGCTCCGCCGCCTGCCCCCCCCAGTCGAACCGTCCTCGGCATTTGGAAACGCCAGCTCTGAAACTTCACTCGCTTGCCTGTCGGCCGTTCAGCTAGAAAACGATGCGGAAGCGGTCGAGGTAAGGCTTGACGGACTCCCGACAAAGCTCGACCTCGGCCACCCGGGCCCCCGGGGGACCATGCCGCAGCCAATCGACCATGCGCTGGACTTCACCGGGATCCCCCTGAAGCATGCACTCCACCGTGCGACTGTCACAGTTGCGAACATAGCCCCGAATATCCGGGTATTTGGACGCCGCCATCACAGCGCTATAGCGGAAGCCAACCCCCGTCACCCTCCCATGCACGGTGACCCGGACGCAGATCGGGTCGCCCCAGTCCCCTCCATTGGTCCCGAATCCAGTCTCCACTGCCGTCACAATCCGATCCTCCTTGCCATGTACACAGGATACTATAGTGGCCGTTGCAGGACCGGTCTCGTGACCTTATCTTAGGGGCCGAACAGAACGAGCCGCCGTTCCGGCGGGAGCGCCGACCCTGAAAGACTTCCCTAGCACTACATTTTACCCGGAGACCACCATGCCCGCCGACATTCCTAGCCCGGCCGATTTCACCTACGATGCCTTTCTCTGCCGCTACGACGAAATCGCCATGAAAGGCAAGAACCGGCGTCAATTCGAGCGGCAGCTAAGCCAGAACCTGCTGCAAGTGCTCAGCCCCCTCGGCCAGCTGAGAACCTTGGAAGAGCGTGGCCGGATCTTCCTGCTCCCGCCCAAGGGGACCACCTTTTCAGTGGAGGACTGCGACTATGTGCGGGAGGCCATCCAACGGGTCTTTGGATTGTCGTCCATTTCCCCCGGCTTCATGATCGAGCCCACCCTGCCGGCCATCGAGGCCGCCGTGTGCCGGACTTTTCCATCCGTCTATGAAACCACCGCCGCGGCCCACGCGACCTCCGCCCCCATCGCCTACGCCATGCGCGCCCGCCGCAGCAACCGCCAATTCCCCATGACCAGCAACGAACTGGAAATCCATTTCGCCGAAAAACTCCTCGACCTTTATCCCCGCCTGACGGTCAACCTAAAAAAACCCACCCTTTGTCTCCAGGTGGAAGTCCGAAGCGATCGAGCCTTCGTCTTCTACGACCGCATTCCGGGCCCAGGAGGCATGCCCGGAGGCTCCGCCGGCAAACTGATCGCCCTGCTCTCGGGCGGCATCGATTCGCCGGTCGCCTGCCACAGCGTAATGCGCCGCGGCTGCAACCTGCACTATGTCACCTTCCACAGTGCCCCCTACACCCCGCCGGCCACCCTGGAAAAGGCCACCCGGTTGGCCCGTGCCCTGAACCGCTACCAGAAACCGGGGCGCCTCTTCGCCGTCAACCTCCTGCCCGCCCAAAAAGCCATCCGCGACAACTGCTCGCCGCGCTTTCGCACCATTCTCTACCGCCGCATGATGATGCGCATCGCCACGATCATCGCCGACTTTCTGCAGGCCAAGGGTCTGGTAACCGGGGACTGCATCGGCCAGGTCGCCAGCCAGACCCTGCAGAACATGGGCGTGATCTCCCAGGCCAGCGGGATGATGATCCTTCGGCCTCTGCTCGGCCTGGACAAGGTGGAAGTGGTCGAAAAAGCCCGCAAAATTGGCACCTACGACATCTCCAAGGAGGAGTGTGCGGACAGTTGCACGATTTTTGCACCTCCCAGCCCCGCCACCAGCGCCCCGCTGGGCCTGATCCTCAAGGAGGAACAGCGGCTGGACATCTCCGGCCTCATTGACCAGTGCCTGGAAATGTCCACGGCCATCAACGCGGAAACACTGAGCGAATCCCCCCTGTCCCGGATTCTGGAATTCTACCGGCAAAGCTCGCAGGCCTGAACCGTACCCCTTGCGCTGCCGGGCCCGGCCATCCTCCCGCGACTCGCCTCACGGGTGTGTGAGGGCAAAGACGAGACAGTATCACGCCGGTTCGCCCTCCGGGCCGCTGGCATTCCCGACCGAATCGTTTAAGTTTCAACTCCCTGAGTTATTCCTAGCTGAAGACTGGTATGGTTTCACTTGCGGCAGAAAAATCGGGCCTTGCAGGCGCTCCGGACAGGAGCACCGCTGTCTGCCTTGGCGAAGATGCGGTCACACAGTATTTCCGCCAGATCGGCACGATGCCCCGCCTGACCCCGGAGGAAGAGGCCTTCTACGCCCAGGAATACGGCCAGTCTCGGGCCATGATCGGCCGCCTGCTCTGCCAGCTACCCACCATTATCTGCCAGAGCCTGAAACAGCTCCTCTCCCAGACCGACTACCACTCCTTGCTCCAGCAGCTGGAAATCCGCGAGTTCGAAAACCGCGAGACCATCACGGCCCAGCTGGAAGAAACCTTCAGGCAGGCCCTGGACATTCGCGACCAAATCGCGGAACTATTGAAACGGCAGGCCCCTGGCCACGATTCCGACCTCGAACAAGCTCGAACCACCTTGCGCGAGCTGATCGAATCCCTTCCCCTGAAAGACGCATTCTTCAACAACTGCCTCGGCCTACTGCATGGCCATCAGAAAGCTGCCGACGACGAGGTGGGTGCCCAACCGGAAGGGCAGGACCTGCTGCTGACCACGGGCGAATTCCAGAATCTTTGCCGGGAGATCGCGTCCTGGCAGCACCGCCAAACCCAAGCCCAGAGCAGCCTGGTCGAGGGCAACCTCCGCCTGGTCATCAGCATTGTGCGAAAATACTTGAACTGCGGCCTGCCCTTTCTGGACCTGATTCAGGAGGGCAACATCGGC
>JBFJXC010000335.1:0-4854 GCA_041623325.1 Lentisphaeria bacterium
ACCCCCTCTGCGCGAGCGCCGACAGGACATCCGGCTGCTGGCCCAACACCTCCTCCTCAAAATCGCCCGCGAACTCCACAGCCCCATCAACGCCATTGCCGAGAAGGCCCTGGCCCGCTTGGAAGCCTACGACTGGCCCGGCAACATCCGCGAACTGGAGAATGCCCTGACCCGTGCCATCGCCCTGGCCCGCAACACGGCCTTGACCGAAAACGATTTCGCCTTCCTCTTCGCCAGCTCCGAAGACGTTGAAACCGAAACTGAGATCATGACGCTTCGCGAAGCCGAAAAAATGCATGTCCAAAAAGCGCTGCGCTCCACCGACTGGAACATCACCCGCACCGCCAAGCTGCTCGACATCTCCCCCACCACCCTGCGCAAGAAGATTGCCGACTATGAATTGAAGGATGTCGTTTCATGCATCACGAAACGTTAGAACACATACGCCACGAGCACGATTTTGGCGGTGTTGCTCATAACAGTGAAAAGAAAACACTGCATGTGATAATCCTGACTGGACTCATGATGTGCGGTGAAATTCTTGCCGGAGTCCTTACCGGATCGATGGCTCTTTTGGCAGACGGATGGCACATGGGAACCCACGCCTTCGCCTTGGGGATTACCTATTTTGCCTATGTTATGGCCAGAAAGTTTTCCGGTTCTTCAACGTTTGGCTTCGGAACGGGAAAATTTGGAATCTTGTCTGCTTATACAAGCGCGTTGTTTCTGGGTGCCACCGCACTTTATATGATGGTCGAGTGAGATACACAACTGCGCGGATCCGCTTTGCAAGTGCAACCAGGCCTGACATCCGGATTCCCAGCGATCAAGGTGGCACACGCCTTTCGCCGTGCCTTCGCCAACTGCATGGTGGCGGAGGGGCATTCGCTCAAATTAGTTTTTTTGGCTCGGCGGCCCTATTTTATTTATCATAATGCAACCCACGCAGTCGTAGGCCCCAGGGCAGAGGCTTACGTGAACAACCCCTGGCATGGGTTCCGGAGTGCTTCGGCACCATTGCCAGCAGGTGGGAGACATGCAGCGAGGAGGGAAGCCTATGAAATGCAACGATTGACTAAACACCCCTACCATTACGTTGATTGTCAGCACATCCAGTCAAGGAAGAGAGGTGCAAGATGAAAGGGAAACTGCTTAGAACCACCTGTGCTTTTGTGGTCGCGCTTGTCGTGTTTTCCGCAATCGCCCAACCGCCAGGAAAGGGGATCATCCGTTTCAGGAAGCAAAAACCGTTGCGCACCGTTGAGCAGTTCGAATCGGTCAAAAAGGGCGACACGCTCGGACTCGTTTGCCTTCAATGCCACAGCCTGGCGGAAATGAGGTTGAAAGATAGCACGGAGGCGATGACGTACTGCAAGGAGGGATCTGAGGTCATCTGCCCCGCCTGCAAGAAGACCTACAAAACGGTCACCCATGGACCGCCGGGGAAAGGCAGCAAACACCGCCATGTGATGTACGTCAACGACCAAGGGGTGCCGTGCGCCTTTATGTCGCTGCTGGAGCTTGAGGAAGACGAGGAATAGACTACTGCCGGTGGTCGGGAGCTGGACGCTCCCGCCACCTTGAACTGTTGATTCCCAGATACTCGCATTACAATGCGAACATTGCCAATATGGCCGAGCCCGATTAGGTTACGGCAGGATAGTCAAATAATTGCTCCCGATTGATTGTGTTGCTAATGACCCATCAGCAAATCGACAACCGAAGTTTGGCAATGGCCAAAGCCATCGTGGACCTAATTGACCATGATCCGTCACAGGCTGGTCTAAGCCGTGCCCGAAACACGTGCAAGCGCTGGTTGGAAGAACAGGGGCCTGATCCCAACGTGGAAGAATGGCAAGAAATACTGTCCGGCTCCTGGGAAGACATTCGGAAGGTATTACTGGACACATCAGAAAATGGCGCCAGACTGCGCCAGAACAGCCCCTTTGCCGGAGTGCTTCCAGCCAAAATGCGACTAGATATCTACAAAAAGTTCCGCGATGACCAGACAGCAGCTTGAGCATGTTATACGGGCCGCAGGAGCGATCGCCGAAGTTGACGAACTCATCATTATTGGCAGTCAGGCCATTTTAGGCTACTCACCGACGCCACCCGATGAGTTGCTCACCTCTCGGGAAGTGGATCTCTACCCTGCCAATGCACCGGAAAAAGCCATCCTGATTGACGGATGCATCGGAGAGGGATCGCTGTTCGACGAACAGTTTAAATACTACGCCCATGGAGTGGGGCCGGAAACAGCGACCCTGCCTAAAAACTGGCAGAATCGTTTGATCGCTATCCAGAACCAGAATACTCGCAATGTGCGTGCTCTATGTATTCATCCTCTTGACATTGCGGCAAGCAAGCTGGTTGCTGGGCGGGAAAAAGATCTCGGTTATGTAAAAACCCTTATTGAATGCAATATCCTCACATACCAGCAAGTAGCCAACATCATTTCAGAGCTTCCCGAAAACAAACAGAAACTGGCCCTATCGCGCCTTTCCAGACTCTCAGCATGACAGGAGTTCAGGGGTTCAGTATTGTGCCTGAACACTCTTCCCCCTTCAGTATTTGGCTTGCCTGTCGCCCTCCATGGAGACGACGCTCTCAATGGCCGACACGGTGATGGTGCCGTCGTCCGGGCGGCCGGTATGCGCCTTCTGTCGAATGGTCTCCACGATTTCCTCCACCCGGTTTTCCGGGCAGACAATCTCCAGGCGCAAGAAGGTGGGGAAGGCGTGGAACGGGGTCCGGTCGGCATGGTTGGGGCGAGCCCCTGGCCCGCTGCCGATCTGCTGTACCTCCGAGACGCTGCCCCCCGGGAACTCCTCGATTTCGTGCAGGGCGAAGATGACATCATCCCGCATGCTGGGCTTTACCAATGCGACAATGCGTTTCATGGTCGTTTTCCTCCTGGTCGATTATGACTGATTGCGTTGCCTGCCTTCTTCCACCCATACGTAGACTGCGGGTATGACGAACAGCGTGAGCAAGGTCGAGGTAGCCAGTCCGAACACGACCACCGTGGCCAAGGGCCGCTGCACGTCCGCGCCGATTCCCTTGGCCAACAGGAGCGGCAGAAGCCCGAGCACCGTGGTCAGGGCGGTCATCAGCACCGGCCGCAGCCGCAGCACCGCGCCGTCGGCCACCGCCTCGGCAACCGACTTGCCCCGCTCCCGCAGATCGTTGAAGTAGGTCACCAGCACCATGCCGTTCTGCACGGCGATCCCGAACAGAGCGATGAAGCCCACCGAGGCCGGCACGGACAGATACTGGCCCGTTATCAGCAAGCCTAGAATCCCACCGATCAGGGCCAGCGGAACGTTCACGATGATGATCAGCGCATGCCGCATCACCCCGAACGACATCCAAAGCATGGCCAGCACCAGAATGATGACGGTCGGCACAATGATGGACAGCCGTTTCATGGCCCGCTGCTGGTTCTCGAACTGGCCCCCGTACTCGACCGTGTAGCCGGGCGGCAGGCTCACCTTTTCGGCGATGCACTGCTGGATATCCGCCACCACTCCGCCCAGGTCGCGGCCGCGCACGTTGCCCTGCACAATCCAGCGCCGCTGGTTCTTCTCCCGGTTGATCTGGATCGGGCCGGTCACCTGCTTCACCTCCGCGACCTGCGACAACGGAATCACCGCACCGCCGCTGGTCGGCACCAGGATGTTGCGTATGGCCTCCGGATCGGAGCGGTAGGCCTCCTGAAAGCGAATATGGATGCCGAAGCGCCGCGTGTTCAGATAAATACTGTCCACCACCTCGCCGCCGACGGCCAATTCGACCATCTCCATGATGTCGCTGACCGTCACCCCGTAGCGCGCGCAGGCGTCCCGGTCGGCGACAATCTGCACCTGGGGCTGGCCGAAGCTCTGCTCGGCGGACAGATCGACCAGCCCGGGGATGGTGTCGATCGCGCCGCGAATCTCCTCGGCCTTGCGGCGGAGCACGGCCAAGTCCTCGCCGTAGACCTTGATGGCCAGCTGGGCCTTGATGCCGGACAGCAGCTCATCGAAGGCGTTCTGGATGGGCTGGGTGAAGTTCAGCTGGACGCCGGGGAAGGGTTCCAAGCGGGAGCTGATGGCGGCGATCAGCTCGGCTTTGCTGCCAAACTGCTTCCATTCACTGAACGGTTTCAGTTCGATGTGCAGTTCCGCGTAGTTGACCGGGTGGGGATGGCTGCCGGCTTCCGGGCGTCCGATTCGCGAGACAGTCTCGTCGACCGGGCCGAACCCGGCAATCTCCCGCTCCATGGCCATCACCAGTTTGGTGCCCTCCTCCAGGGAGATGGACGGGGCCATGGTCACCCCGATCAGGATCGAGCCCTCCTCCAAGGTGGGGATGAACTCGGTTCCCAACCGCGGTACCAGGGCCAGGCTGGCAACCAGCCCGGCCGCCGCCACGACCACCACCGCGATCTTGAAACGCAGCGCCGCCGCCAGCAGAGGCCGGTAGACCGCCTTCAGTCCCCGCACCAGGGCCAGCTCCGTGTGCGGCCGCTGCCGGAGCAGATACAGCGACAGCACCGGCGCGACCAGCACGGCCATCAGAAGCGACCCCAGCAGAGCGAAGGCGATGGTGAAGGCCATCGGCGAAAACATCTTGCCTTCCACCCCCTCCAAGGTGAACAGGGGCAGAAAGACCACGATGATGATCGCGATCGAGAAGACGATCGGCCGGTTGACTTCGCGGGCGGCCTCGTAGATGACCGTGGCCTTGGATTCGCGGCGGCTGTGCCGCTCCCCAAGATGACGGAACAGATTCTCCACCATCACGATCGCCCCGTCGCCCAGCATCCCGATGGCGATGGCGATGCCGCCCAGGGACATCAGATTCGCCGAGATG
>JBFJXC010000336.1:0-4834 GCA_041623325.1 Lentisphaeria bacterium
CTTCCACGAGCTATATTCAGCGCCGACTCCGGATCGGCTACAACCGGGCGGCGATCCTGATCGAGATCCTCGAACAGCGGGGCATCATCGGGCCCCAGATCGGCAGCCTTCCACGGGAAATTCTGGTTGATGAACAAGACTGAGATTGGGTTAGGTTTGAGTAGATTGAATGTGCCCGGCGGAACCTGACATCAATACGTTGAACAAATCGAATGCGATTGCCTGAACCCCTAAACCCCTGAATCCGATTTTCAGATGCCCGAAGAACCCATCAAATCAGATATCGTGGCCGAGATCCGCCAGGATCCGCTCGGGGCGGCTGCCAAGTACCAGCGCCAGGGTTTGCCGCCGCGCCTGGTGAGGGAACTGGCAGAGGAGTGCTCCGAAACGGCCGTGGCGCTCTTTCTGGCCGCATACCCTGAGGTTCCCAGCCGCATCATCGGCAAGCTGGCTATGGAGGTGGACGATCCGGAGGTAGCCCTGGCGATCGCCGCCAACTCCCGGACTCCCGTCACCGTTTTGCAGGAGTACGCCCGCTCCGGGGCACCGGCCGTACGCGAACAGATCGCGGCCAACCGCAATCTCAGTCCGCAGGTGGCCGCGATTCTGTCCCAGGATGCCAGTGTGGATGTCCGCCTGGCCTTGGCCCGCAATCCGGGACTTCCGGCCAGAATTCAAGTTGAGTTGTCGAAGGATGCGGTTCCATTTGTCCGGGCCGCGTTGCTGCAGCAACCGCGCCTGGAGCCTGAAGTGTTGGCCCGTTTGGCCGAGGACGGGGATCTTTTGGTTCGGGCTCGCACCCTTCTGGCCTCCAAGGTCGAGCCGTCCAGGCTGCTGGCCTGGGCGGATTCGGACGACCGGTTCCGCCAAGTGATCCTCCTGCTGCGGCGCAACCTGCCGGACGAGGTGATGGAATCGCTGTGTTTCAGTCAGCACCAGGCTGTTCAAACCCAGGCCATCGGCCTTCGGCAATTGTCCGCCGACGAACTGCTGGGCTGGACGGAAAACGGAGACGCGATGGTTCGATCCCTGATTGCCGCCCGGTCGGACGTGCCCGCCGAGATACAGGAACTGTTGGCCGGAGATCAGGATGCTTCGGTGCGCAACACCCTCGCGGCCAATCCCAGTCTCGATGAAGAGGTGGCCTTAGCCATGGCCGCCGATACGGATGAAGGCGTCTGGCAGCGGCTGGCCGAGAATGCCGGCTTATCGCCTCGGGTCCTGACGGCTTTGGCTGAACGTGACAATTCAGTGGTGCGCAAGATGATTGCCGCCCGTTCGGATTTGACCGCGGATCTGATCCGGATGATTGTGGCCTGGGATTCCGAGGAAATTCTCTACCATCTGGCCATCCAGGGCAGGGTGTTCACGGAATTGGACCAGGAACGAACCAGACGCCTGGCGCAGCATGGCTTGCCCACTTTCAGGGCCTTCGCGGCCGCTTCGCGCCATTTGCCGGATGAGCTGATGAAAAAGCTGAGTGTGGATCCGGCGGTATCGGTGCGCCGGAGCCTGGCCGTCAATCCTGCTCTACCGGCCGGGTTGCGGCAGTTTCTGTCCAGTGATCCTGACAAGACGGTGTCCTCAACCGTGGCGCGGCGTCTGGAGGAGGAACGGCGGGCGGCACAGGAAAAGCAGGAACCGCCCGAGCCCACGGCTCCGGAAGGGGTTATCAAGCGATTGTTGAAGAAAGTCGCGGTGTTGAAGGGTGGGGTGGCCTCGTCTTCTGGCCGGTGAATCGTTGACTGCCCGGTCCCCAAGTGTGATTGCCGTCGCGCCCCGAGTGGTTGGAATTTCAATCCTATGGAAAACGTGAGATAGAAAAAGGAATAGACGATGGCCAAGAAGCCGAAAGCATTTGAGAAATTGGCCTTTGCCGACATTGTGATGCATGCCGAGGCCGAGGTGATCAAGGCGGCATACGAGGCGCGAGTGAGGATCGACGACCTGCTGCTGCAGCGGGAAGAGGCCTATCAGCGGATCTTCGAGATCGAGACGCAGATCGAGGACGTGATCGGAGAGCAAGGCGTTTACGTTTTTCCGGCACCTCCTTGTCCGGTGGCCAGTCAGAACAAGCTGCTGCCGGCGACCAGAATCCTGCCTAAAGTGGTCAGGCCGGCCGCCAAGCCTCTTGTCCAAGGCGAGCCCGAAGCCGCCTCGTCCTCGACGGACGTGCCGACGGGGCAGGCTGAACACGGCGAACCGTCTGAAAAAGGGCCTGACGAAAGCGAAAACATCGCTGTAGTGGCCCTGGAGGAGGCGAGCGAAACGAGCAGCGCCAGCGTATGAACGGCCGTGATCAAGTAACCGTGGTCGATTTGCTTCGGGAGCGCGAGGGGCAGTTTGTGCGCGTCTGGCAGTGCGAGGACATGATCGCGAAGATTGTCGGGCCTTCGTTCCAGTTTCCTGCGCCTCCCCCCTTGCCGTCCGCCCTGCAACACAAGGCCAAACCCAAGCCTGCCAAGCCGGCCGGCCCCCCGGCCCTGCGACGGCTCAAATCCCCCCGCGAGAATGCCTATCGGATTCGGTTTGTCTACGATGGCCGCCCGGATTCCAGTTTTCAGACGGACCCGGAACTCCTGCGCACCCTCATGAAACTGGAGGCCTCCGATTTCCGCATTCTGGCCATCGAAACCGTTTGCTTCCGCGCCCCCGACGACTGGGATACGGTCGAGACGATCTACGAGGATACTGGGGCGTAAGGGCGGCCTCGCCTGGGTCGCGTCTACCAAATCAGGCGAATCTGGCTTCGGTCGATCCAGCCTTCGGCCCCTCCGGTGCGCACCCGCGCTGAATCCGTCCGCGTTTCCACAACATGAACCTGGTCCCCCAAAGCCACGGGTAAATCCAGTTCCTTGCCTTCGCCGCCCGGCAACGAGAAGAGCTTGGCGTGTTTGTCGACGACAAGGGCCTGGGCGCCGGTCCGGTAGCTACTCTGGCTCTGGCTCCAGGCGGCCAGCAGGCAGACAATCAGCGTCAGCCCCGCGGCGAAATGCAGCCACGTGGCCGGCCGGCCCCTGAGTCTGAGCAGGCCCGAACCAAGGCTCCAGCCAAACAGGACGATGGCTGAGGCCAGCAGCCATTCGTCGGGTCGGAAATGGTCGCGCAGGCGCACGAGCAGCTCGGTCGGGGTACGGGTCGGCAGGACCGGGGGGAGGTCGAGTTGCCGGCGGACAAAATTCAGGTTCTCGCGAATGTCCGAATCTCTGGGGGCCAGACGCCGGGCCCGTTCGTAGTAGGCCATGGCCAGGCCGGGATTGCCCAGACGGAAGGCGCAGTTGGCCCGGTTGTAGAGCAGCGCGACATTTTCCCCATTCTGGCTTTGCAGGCTTTCGTAAAGATTGTCCGCCCCTTCCACGTCTCCCCGGTCGTAGGCTTCCCGGGCTTGCTGAAGGACCGTGGCCGGTTCGGTGCTTTGGGCGTGGGCATTCGGGTAGAGCAGAATCAGTGTGACGCTTATGGCCGCCGTGAGTTTGGCCAGCAGTTTTGTCAGTTTGGCCGTGTCGATTCCCTGTACGGCCCCGGGCATGAAGCCGGCTTGTTCGGCCTGGCGGATGGCGTCGGCCAGTTCCTGCTGATCGAGGGTTTCCAGATGCCCGGCCGTGGCGGGGGCCGAGGTACCGGGGGGCAGGCCGATCAGGTCGGTCAGATACGGCACCAGTTGTTCGCGGATTAGGCTGGGAAGCTGCTCGCGCGGGCAGCCGCGAAGTTGTCTGAGCAACCGGTTTTTTTGCTTGAGTGCTGCCTGTCGGCGCCGGTAGGACCGGTCTCCGCTGAGCCGGTCGCGGCGGCGGGCCAGGCTGGAGCAGAGCAGGCTGGTCGATGGCGAGAGGAGCAGCAACAGCAGGGTTGGCTTCCAGACGTTCAACCAAAGGGGGCGTTTGGTGGCTGGTGACAGGTTGGTTTTGATATAGAGGATATCCACGGCGGCCTGGTCGGATTGACGTGAGCGCTGCTCATCCAGGGGGGCGAGCGAATTGTCTGCAATAATGGCGCCGGTTTCGGGAAGCTGGGGAGGCAGAACCGTCAGCTTGTCTGTCAGCGAATGCCTGATGTAGGTCTCCTTGGCAGGATCGAAGCTGGTGAACGCCACCTCGGGCAGCCGGCTGTCCTTGCCCAGCGGCAGCATGACCCAAGTTATCTGGGCGCTGGTTTGCCCTGGTGCGCTGTCTTTTTTGAACTCGGGGTCGAAGATACGGAATCCGGGGCAATCCAGCTTGGGGGGGGCAAAGAGATCGCTGTTGCCGGTGCCGGTGATCTCAGCCGTGAGGGTGACTGGCTCGCCCACTCGCACGGATGCAGGCTTTAGGGTCATGGCCACATTCCATTGGCCGACCAGTCCCAGGAAGGTGTCGGATGCTGGCGGGGCGGGCAGGGGGAGGGCCGTGATCTCGGGAAAGTCGAGGCGGAGGGTTCGCTGAACCTTGCGGCGGGAGGCGAAGAAATCGTCGTCGAACATGTCGAAGGGGCTGCGTCGCGAAGACCGTCCTCTGTCTGGATCGTTAAGGTGGCAGTTCACCGAGATGGTGCCGCTGAGGGCTCCGGGCGTTTTGGGTGAGAGCATACAGTCGAAGGGAACCACGATAAAGGTCATGTTTTCACGGCGTTGCCGAGTGCTTTTGGTCGGCAGGAAGTGTGGAGATTGTGGATTCTGGGCGGAGTAATCCCGAAAGGAGGCGTTGGGGATGTCGACGGTCGGGTAACCCATGTTGCTAAAGAGTTGCTCATGAACGAAAATGGTAATTCGGACGGGAACTTCCTGGCCGATATACAGCTTGGCGGGAGGAGAGCCCGCCTTGCCCACCGTTATCTCGCCGAAGACCAGATCGTCGTA
>JBFJXC010000337.1:0-4819 GCA_041623325.1 Lentisphaeria bacterium
CCGGCGCAAGGACCTGCTGGTGTCCGGACTGTCGCCCACGGATGTGCGGGTCCGGGTCGGAAAGTAATCCCCGTCCGGACCCGTCGGGTGCCGGTTAAAGTCGTGCAAAAAAAAAGCCGCCGGGGCGTTGCACCCGGCGGTCTTGAGAGGGGGGGGGCGGACTATTTGGTCTTGACTAGGACAACCAGCTTGGCCGAGGTGTACTTGCCGGCATTCCTGGCGAAGGTCCAGTCGGGGTTGCCGGTGGGCTGGTTGCCGATGCCAAGGTCGGCATTCTTTCCAGCCCTCAAGCTGTTGAAAGCGAAGATGGTCTGCTTGGCGCTGTAGTTGTGCACCTGCATGCAGCCGTAGGCCCCGCCGTCGCTCTTGATATCGCCGAAGTCATACTTGCTGTCGGAGGCCTCCGGAATGGATTTGTCGTTTTTCGAGCTGTAGTTGGTGGCCCAGAACTCGATGTTGCCGCCGGTTTCGAAGCTGCCGTTTTCGACGCCTTCCACGTTGGACTTGACCAGCATGTTGTTGACATTGGTCTGGAAGAAGACGCTCGCCGTGGCGGGCACACCGATCTGCTTGACGTCCTGGGTGAACGGATCCATGGCCACGAACACGTAGTCCTGGTCGTTCAGCAGCATAAAGTAGGCGACGCGTTCGATCTGGCCGCTGATCTGGTCACTGTTGTCGACCGTGTAGGCGGCGCTTTGGGAGGGATCCAGCTCGTAGACCGTCTTGAAGTCCTTGGACTCGGGCACGAGGCTGGCCATATCGGCGGCCTGTACGCAGGTTGCCAGCATGGCGAGGGCGGCGGTGGTCAGAATCTGTTTTTTCATCGGTTCTTCTCCCTGTTCTTTTCCCTGTTAGGTCTTGTGGCAGCCTTCCTTTGGGAGAGCTGCTGGTACCGTGAAAGTTCACTTTACCCGTGAAAGGTGCGGCTTCAAGGGCGCTTACTGCATAAAAAAGGGCCGCCGGGTGTTCCCGGCGGCCTTGTTTGGTCTTGTTCGACTTATTTGGTTTTGACCAGGACGACCAGCTTGGCCGAGGTATATTTGCCGGCGTTCCTGGCGAAGGTCCAGTCGGGGTTGCCGCTTTTCTGGTTGCCGATGCCCAGGTCGGCGTCTTTTCCTGACTTCCAGTTGTTGAAGGCGAAGAGGGTCTGTTTGGCGCTGTAGTTGTGCACCTGCATGGAGCCGTAGCCAGCACCGGTGTCGGCACCGCCGTCGCCAAAGTCAAAGGTCGAGCCAGAGGCGCCAGGAACTTGGGCGGAGTTTTGACCACCGTAGTTGCTGGGCCAGAATTCGATGTTGCCGCCTTCGGGGAAGTGGCCGTTCTTGATGTCGTCCATGTTGGATTTCACGAACAGGTTATTGATCTTGGTTTGGAAGAAGGCTCCCGAATCCTTGGTGGGCACTCCGACCTGCTTGAGATCCTGGGTGAAGGGATCCATGGACACGAAGACGTAGTCCTTGTCGTTCAGCAGCAGGAAGTAGGCGATCTGTTCGATCTGGCCGTCGATCGTCTGGCTTTTGTCAGCCGTGTAGGTGATGCTTGTGCTGCTGGCCTGCGGCTTGGACGGGTCCAGCTCGTAGATCGCCTGGAATCCCTTGGCCTCGGGAACCCGGCTGGTTACCGCCGCCGCCTCGGGGATGCTGCCGGCCTTGAAGGCCGAAGCCGGCAGGCCCGCCTCGTTGGTCAGGTTGGGTTCGGCCAGCATGTGCCAGGCGAAACGCACGGCGCACGGTTTGGAAATGCTGGCTTCGGACAGCACCACCGCCGTGCCGTCGATGGTGGCATCGGCCTTCTTGTAGATGCCGTCCTCACCGCTGATTTCAAACCAGTCCGGCGCTTTGCCGTCGCGGGTCTTTAGGCTCCGGGCATGGTCGAAGGTGATGCGGACCTTGTCGGCCTGAATCTCCATCTCCTGGAAGACCGGGGCCTCGCAGACGATCTCTATTTTGCCGTAGGTCTTGTTCAGTGCCTGTTTGGCCAGACGCAGACCCACGTCCCGCTTGTTGCGAGGGTGGATGTCTTTGACGTTGCCGATGTCGTTGATGACGGCCATGCCGGTGTGCGGGACGGTCTTGGCGACTTGCTGCTGGGCTTGCCAGATGGTCGGCAACAGGTAGGGGGCGCTCCGGTAGTCGTAGGGCGCGAGCTGGACGAAGTAGAACGGTAGTTCGGGGTTGTTCCAGACGCTTCTCCAGCCGGCGATCAGGGCGCGCATTTTGTCGGCGTAGTCCATGCCGTCGCCGCGGTTGGATTCGCCCTGGTACCAGATGGCCCCCTTGATGGGCAGGGGCAGCAGAGGATGGATCATGGCGTTGTAGAGCACGGTGGGTTGCTGGTGGCTGGTATAGTCCAGCAATTCCTGTGGAAATGCCGGCGGCGCCTGCACCAGGGTGCTGTTGGCAATCGAGGCCTCCGCTTGTTGGATCCAGCGGTTGTACTGGTCAATGCTCCTTTTCAGAGCGGCTTTGCGAACGGCCGAGGCCGGATCCTTCAGTTCGACTTGCTGGGCGATCGACTCCAGTTCCTTGATCTGTTGGAAACCGGTCGGGGGGGTCCAGGGTTCGATGCGGGTGCCTCCCCAGGATGAGTTGATCAGGCCGATCGGAACGTTCAGGCTTTGGGTCAGTTCTCGTCCGAAGAAATAGCCAACGGCTGAAAAGGAGGGCACGGTTTCCGGGGTGCAGGGCTTCCAGGTTGCCTCCAGGTTCCGTTGCGGAACCGATTTCCAGCTTCTCTGGACATGGAAAAGCCGGATGGTGGGGTGCTTGGCCGCGGCGATTTCCTCGGCGGCGTTGTCGGTGTTGGACAGGCGCCATTCCATGTTGGACTGACCCGAGCACAGCCAGACATCGCCGACCAGAATATCCTCGAAGACAAGAGCGTTGTTGCCTTTCACGGAGAGTTGCAACGGTGCACCCGGCTGCATTGGCGGCAGGTCAACCTGCCAGTTTCCCTTCGGGTCGGCCGTGGTGCTCTTTTGCAGTCCGGCGATGGAAACGGTGACCGTTTCCCCGGGGTCGGCCCAGCCCCAAACCGGGATGGCGGCATCCCGCTGTAGCACCATGTGGCTGCTGAAAACTTCCGGCATCTTCACCTCGGCTTGCGCCAAAGGCAGGATTGCGGCCGCGGCAATTCCGGTTGCGATCCATTTCGGCATGTCCATGCTTTTCTCCTCTTCTTGGTGTGAACCATGCTTTGGGATGGGTAGCCCAAAAGCTAGCCTAAAAGCAGAGAACAGCAAATGGTGCATGAGGTTGCAGTCGAAGGGTGGTCCGGGGCGGTATGCAAGGCAGCTACATCACCGTCCTCCCGCAGGAGTGATGGAGGAATGGAGTGCGGGGGCAGCATGCGGTGCAATAGAAGGCCTGTCACACCTTGGGAATTCGTCTTTGCCCAGAGATGAACGAAGACGCAGGCAATCATCGGCCTGCGGCTGCCTTTGACCTTGGAACTAGTCCGCTTCCATAATGTGGGCCTGTTCGCTCCATTGGCGGATGACCGGCGCCAGCAGGAAGTCTTCCAGGGCGGAATCCAGCTTGAATGCATGGTCGCAGTAGGGACAGCGTCCGAAGCCTTCCAAGTCCTGGCGGGTGAGCGTTTCCAGGCAGGTCGGGCAGGCCATGGCGCCGGAGATCGGCTGGAATTGGGACCGCGAGGGCGGTGAAGGTCTCGGCGGTATGGGCATGGAGGGGATGTGAATCGTCATGGGTGATCCGGGGCTCCAAGGTTGGCCGGCGGCATCTCCGCCGGCCTTGGAATCGTTGTTAGCTGCCGCTTAGGCGCTTGCGGACACTGGCTTCGTAGGCATCCATGTTCTCGATGGCGATGCGATTGACGCCGGTGCGCATGGCCGCTTCGGCCACGCGCCGGGCCACACGCGGCACGACCCGGGGATCAAATGGCTTCGGAATGACGTAATCCGGCTTCAGCGGGTTGTCGCCTTCGAACATGCCCTGCGCGGCGTGCTTGGGATAGGCCTGGCTGAGGTAGGCTTTGACGTCGGCGGGTATCGCTTCGGTGGCCAGTTCGGCCAGGGCCTCGGCGGCGGCCACTTTCATGGCTTCGTTGATGTCGGTGGCGCGAACGTCCAGGGCTCCGCGGAAAATGCCGGGGAATCCCAGCACGTTGTTGACCTGGTTGGGGAAGTCGGTCCGTCCGGTCCCCACGACCTTGGCCCCGGCGGCCAGGGCTACATCGGGGAAGATTTCCGGCACGGGGTTGGCCATGGCAAAGATGATCGGGTCCTTGGCCATGGACTTGACCATGTCCGCGCTGACGCATTCGGCAATGGACAGGCCTAGAAAGACATCGGCCCCGACCAGCGCTTCGGCGAGGCTTCGGGCGGGGGTGTCGTTGGCCAGGCGCTCCTTTTCCGGGCTCATGCGCTCGGTTCGCCCCTTGTAGACGACGCCGCACGAGTCGCAAATGATGACGTTTTCGCGGCGGACCCCGGCGGCGATGTAGAATTCGGTGCAGGCGATTCCGGCGGCTCCGGCCCCGTTGACCACCACCCGGATCTGGTCCAGGGTCTTGCCAACCAGCTTAAGGGCGTTGAGAATGCCGGCCAGGGAAATGATGGCGGTGCCGTGCTGGTCGTCGTGAAAAACAGGGATGCCCATGCGTTTTTTGAGTTCGGATTCCACCTCGAAGCAGGCGGGTCCTCCGATATCCTCCAGGTTGATGCCGCCGAAGGAAGGTTCCAGCGCCTCCACGATGGTGATCAGCTTGTGCGGATCGGTACGGCCGGCCTCGTTGAAGACCTTGTCCAGGCAGATGGGGATGGAATCGATGTCGGCGAAGCGTTTGAACAGAACCG
>JBFJXC010000338.1:0-4818 GCA_041623325.1 Lentisphaeria bacterium
CAACGTGCTGGTGGCGGTGCCGTAGCCGCCGATCCCCGGAATGCTAAACGTGTTGGTGTATGACATTGAACTTGAAACACCTCTGCCGGGCTCGCCCCGGTGGGGTGGAGGTGAACGAGAGGAGTCGTCATGAGTTTTAAGATTGGTCGAGGCACGAATATTTCTCACTGGCTGAGCCAGAGCGACGCCAGAGGCCGGAAGCGGAAAGACTATTTTAAACGCGACGATGTTTTTCAATTGGCCTCGCTTGGACTGGATCACTTGCGCATTCCCATTGATGAAGAGCAGATGTGGGATGAAGCCGGCAATCGAGAACCCGACGCATGGGAGTTGCTGAACAACGCCCTTGATTGGTGTCGAGAAGCCGGACTTAAAGCCATTATCGACCTGCACATCCTTCGCTCCCATTGCTTCTGCGACGAAGATGGCCACAATACCCTTTTTACAGACGAAAAAGAGGCCCGGCACTTGGGCGATCTGTGGCGCGACTTGTCCTCGGAATTCAAGGACCGGTCAACGGATTGGGTCGCGTATGAATTGATGAACGAGGCGGTCGCCGATGATCCTGAAGACTGGAACCGGGTTCTGAGAATTCCATACGACGCGATCCGCGAAACCGAACCCGACCGAACCATTGCGATCGGTTCGAATGAGTGGTGCCAGGTTCAGATGTTTCCGTATCTCAAAGTTCCCGAGCAGGATCCGAACCTCATCCTGGTCGTTCATTTTTATTTCCCCATGCTGATCACTCACTACAAAGCGGACTGGTGGGCCGAAGCCAGAGATTATGCCGGACCCATTCAATATCCGGGGCGGCCAATCCCCGAAGCGCATTGGGACGCCATGCCTGCGGAGGAGCAAGAGCGGTTCCAAGCGCTCAACAAACATTACGACTGCGACGTGATGATCGAGGCCCTGCAGCCGGCCGTCGAGGTCGCCAAAGCGTACAATCTGCCGCTTTGGTGCAATGAATACGGGGTGGTCGAATGGGTGGATCCCGAGATTAGAAAGGCATGGTACCTGGATTTTGTGAAAGCCATGGATGCCTGCGGGATCGTCTGGACAAACTGGGATTACAGAGGATTGTTCGGATTGTACGATTCCCGCAACCGAAGCGAGACCATCGTGGCCCAGACTCTGTTCCCCAAAGACCGGAGACCTGAATCCCACTCTGGGGTCAGAACCAAGGATGCGCTTTAGGGGACGGGCACTTGGTACTGCCTGTCGCTCGGCGCAGGCATGAACACCCTGAAGGGCATGCTCGAGGTCGGCACCTAGAAGCCGCACGTCTCGCTTGCTTTCCTCTTCGACAGACTGGCGGAGGCCCATCGGCAGGCTGAATCGGGCCGCACCGTCGGCAAGGCCGTGGTCACCCGATGAAGCTGAGCCCGTAGATGTGCGTCAGGCAGTAGTAGAGGCCGGCAGCAATGAACAGCACTCCCGCCGCGCGCCGCACCCAGACTTCGACATGGCTCAGACGGTTGAAGGCTCTGCCCAGGTACTCGCTCCCGAAGGCGATGAGGAACGCGAAGGCGATTACCGGCAGTGCCGTGCCACCGCCGTAGACCAACGGCAGCACAAACCGTGATCCGTGTTTGAGTGACAGGGGTATCAACGCCCCGAAGAACAGACCTGCGGACACCGGGCAGAACGACAGGGCGAACAGCACCCCCAGGGGCAGGGCGAACAGCACGCCACCTTTGGCGGCGCGCTCCTGAATCTTGCCTCCGGCCAGGTTCAGGGACGCTCCCGATCCGATCATGCCCAGCAGGACCATCCCAAGCACGATCAGCACAGGACCGAGAATCTCGTTGAGGTACTTCTGCAGGAAGCGCGACAATTCCCCGCTGGCCATGAGTCCCGCCATGACCGCCGTGCCGAGTGCAACGTAGGCCAGAACGCGGCCGAGCGTGTAGAGCAGACCCGATCCCAATACGCCTCGGCGATTGCCCACCTGGCGCCCGATAAAGGAGATGGCCGCGATATTCGTGGCCAGCGGGCAAGGGCTGATGGCCGTGAGAATGCCCAGCCAAAGGGCGGAGCCCAGCGCAAACCAGGTCATGGCGTGCCTCCTTCCGCCGTGTCGGGAAGATAGACGCGGATCGCGTTGCCGACGTAGGTGTTGAAACGGGGAACATCCTGCAGCATGGTCCAGACTTCATCCAGCCGCTTGTAGTCGACAACGGTCTCGCCCCGCATCCTCGCGACCACGACACAGCTGGCAATCACGTCGAACTGTTTTGCCAGGGCCTCGTTCTCCTGGAAGTCGGCCTCCTGCCACTGGATGCGTCCGTCGGCAAGCGCGTCGCCGAACTGCTGGTCCAGCAGGTCGCGGGTCATCTTCTCGATGGTGTTGCAGGTGGCACACCGGAACGTCGCGTGCAGGTAGTAGACCCGGAGTTTCACGGGGAGTTCATCCGAGGAAGCCAGAGCCTCTGCATCGGCAGGAGGCGGTTGGACGGGTGTGGAAGTCTGGCGGACGCTGTGCTTTCCCAGCACGAAGCCGATGGATACGAGCACAAAGGCCAGCAGGATGTTCTTGACCATGGGTTGGAGGCGTTTCATGGGCCGTCCTTACTGCGAGGCGCATCCGCAGGCGTTGCAGGCCTGGCTGACCTGGGCGGGCGTCTGCTTCGTCTTGTCGTTGGACTTGGCCGCCGCCATGGACTTCAGGTCGTAGCCCAGATCCTTCCATTTGGCCAGAATCTCCTCTTTGCCGAAGAAGCCGACGTGCCGGAAGCGCTCCTTGCCCTTGGCGTCGAAGAAGATCTGCGTCGGGATCTGCCGGATGCCGTATTTCTTGCCGGCAGCCGGGTTCTTCCAGACATCGATGAACTCCACGTCCAGCACGCCCGCATAGTCCTTCTTCATCTCGTCGAGCAGCGGGGCCATCATCTTGCAGGGAATGCAGGATGTAGCCCCCAGATCGAGTAGCCTGGGTCTGCCGCCCTCCGCACGGGCCGACTGGATGCCGAAGGCAGTCAGCACGGCTACGGTTGCCAATACAAGTATGTTTCTCATGATGGTCCTTTGTGGCTGGGGTTCCTGTGGGTGTGGGAGTCGCCGACCTGGAATCTGACCTGTTCAAGCAAGCAGCTTCGTGATGTCCTCGACACTCGGCACCTTGCCGACGGTCTTGACCGTGCCGTCGACCGCCAGCGCCGGGGTCATCATCACCCCGAACGTCATGATCTGGTTGATGTCGGTCACCTTCTCGAGGGTGTACTCCACGCCTGCCGCCTTCGCGGCCGCTTCGGCGTTCTCCGCCAGTTTCTTGCATTTCGGGCACCCGGTGCCCAGAATCTGGATCTTCATCTGCTCAGCTCCTTTGCTTCTTGCGTTTCCTCACCGTCGGCACAAACGCTACATGTGCCTTGTTGGCAAATCTGCCAATAAGACGCCCGGAAAAACCGGAGGTTCCCGCTCGGACCCCAAATCGTGTTCAGGTGTCGTCGCGCCGCCGCCGATTCGCTCACTGGGTTATCCTCTGTGCCTCGCGGGCCTGGTTCTCCAGCACGGCCTCGACACAACTTAAGAAGTTCAGAACGCAGGGGACCTTCAGGCGGTAGAACACCTGCACCCCGCGTTTGTCGTCCTCCACAAGCCCGGCGTTCTTCAGCACCGAGAGATGCTTCGACACCGTCGACAGATCGGCGCCGACCAGCTCGCGCAGCTCGCAGACGCAGCGCTCGCCCCGCGACAGTTCGTCGACCATCATCAGGCGACTGGCATGCCCGAGCGCCTTGATAACCTGCGCTCTGGCTTCGTATCGAGCCCTGCTTGTCTCATCCATGGTTCGGTCGCTCCGTACAGCCCTAGGTTCCGTTTGTCCAGCATACTTGCCAATATAGCCAAGTAATGCCCCCGGTCAAGCCGCGTTTTCGACCTGCTGCTCACCGCCGCCATGTCCCGGCTGGCGCCCGCCGCCGTCGTGTCATGTTCGGCTGCCGCCACCTCGGGATTGTTGGCCAGGGCGAGGCGGATCGCCTCGGCGAGCGTCAGGGGGCCTAGAACCGGCTGCCTGGCGGAGGTGCTCTGGCCGCCGACAATCGGATTGGGCCGGCTGGTCATTCCCGCGCAGGGGTCGGTGGGCTGCGTCAGCGCACAGCCCGAGCCGAGGACGGCCAGCGCCGTCATGATACCTGTCAGTGTGGTCAAGTGCGACGCAGTGTTCACGTGGGCCTCTCCTCTTGAGTCTTAGTCTCGCATTTTCTAGAAGAACGCTCCGAAGGCCATTCCGGTTATGGTTGCCATCACGATCACAAGCGAGACGAACACGACCGTCTTCTTCGTGCCCATGATGCTGCGGATCACAATCATGTTCGGCAGGCTCAGCGCCGGGCCCGCCAGCAGCAGTGCCAGGGCCGGCCCCTTGCCCATGCCCGCCCCGATCAGGCCCTGCAGGATGGGCACTTCGGTCAGCGTCGCAAAATACATGAAGGCTCCGACCACGGACGCGAAGAAATTGGCCCAGAGCGAGTTGCCGCCGACCAGCCCGGCCACCCAGCCCGATGGAATCAGCCCTTCGTGCCCGACGCGACCCAGCAACAGCCCGGCCACGACCACGCCGCTGAGCAGCAGCGGCAGGATCTGTTTGGCAAAGGTCCAGGACGTGCCGAACCACTCCTGCATCTCGCCCTCGGTGGTGCTGAGCACGACAGCCAGTCCAACCACACCTGCGCCGAACGGCAGGAGCACCCAGAGCCCGCCGGGCGGCAGCGCCAAAGCCAGCACCAGCGGCGCCGCACCCGCCGCCGTCACCTTCCACCAGGGAACGCCGAACCAGACCACCAGCAGGATGCCGAAAAGGACGGCCAG
>JBFJXC010000339.1:0-4811 GCA_041623325.1 Lentisphaeria bacterium
AGCAACGAAGTGCAGGCTCTGTTGGTGACCAGTTGCGACCACCTCAATCTGCCGTGGCTCAAACGCCTCCCGGTTGCGGCTTCGTTTTCCACCAGTTCGCCGATTCCCAACCGGCTCTACAGCAATTCCGATCAAATGCTCCGCCTCGGTCTGGAGCGGCTGCGCGACCGCGGTTGCCGCACGGTGGGCCTGATCTGCAGCATTCAGAACTCCCCGCATCTAGCGCCTGACTCATCCGAGCGCCGGTTCTATCGCAGCGTCATCGACATTCTCGGCGATGTCGGTCTGAGCACGCGCGACGCCTGGATGGCCGTGCCCGACACCTGGCAGCCCGCCATTGAGTCGTACGGCTACACCAGTTTCAAAGCACTGTGGGCCCAAGCCGAACACCCCGACGGCATCATGGTTTTTCCCGACACGGCGGCCCGCGGGGTGATCGTCGCGGCTCTCGAACTCGGGGTTCGGGTGCCGGAGGATCTGCAGATGGTTTTCCACCGCAACAGCGGCGTCGACATTGCCTGTCCCTTGCCAGTCAGCTGGGTTGAAAGCGACACCGCCGCCTGGGCTGCGGCCATGATCGACCAGATCCGCTTTCAGAAAGAAGGCAAGGCGGTTGCAGAGCGTGTGATGGACTTCCGGATCGTCGACGAATCTTAAGTGCGACATAAAACGGACCGAAACTCAGTAGGCGACCTCAAACCACCATACCGTTGAATGCCTTGGTTTCAGAAGCTCAGTATCCTGCCTGAACACTGAAACCTAAACACTGAAACCTGAAACCGAATAAGCAGAAAAGGAAAACGCAGCATGAAACGCAACGCAACAGCCCTCCTTGGCCGTTCCACTCACAAACGATTCACCCTGGTCGAGCTGCTGGTCGTGATCGCGATCATCGCCATTCTGGCCTCCATGCTGTTGCCGGCGTTGGGAAAGGCCCGTTCGGTTGCCCACAAGGCGTCGTGTCTGAACAATTTGAAGCAAATCGGGCTGGGGCTGCAGATGTATGCCGACGACAACGAGGATTGGTTGCCGATCACGGTCTGGGAATTGTACACCACCTCCAATCCCGACCGCGGGCCCTGGGAATGGCGGGCGCGCGAATACATTGGCAGCGCCGTCGATGACAAGTTTAATTCGGAGCTGCTGCGCTGCCCGTCCCGCAAGTCGACCGGGGATTCCACTTATGACAAGCGGACGATGACCTACTCGATGGTTGCCTACAGGAAGACCAACGGCGACTATGACGGTGCGGCGGATATGATTTGGGGAAAAGTTTATGCCAAAGACTCGGGCCGTCTGGCCAATGTGTTTTCGGAGAAATACCAGGTGGCGCCGCCGTTGAGAGCCTTTGATAATCCCTCGGGCACGTTCATGGCATTTGAATTCTGGGGCGGCCTCGGAAGGGAAGTCTGGAAAGGCAGTCACGGCAGCGTCTGCGCTGAATTGAAAGATACCCATGGTGTGCCGGGGCCCCTGGGAATGTGGCATGGCAGGCCCGGCAATGTCAGCGGCGTCTGCGCAGACGGCTCCGCCGGGAACTTCAAGAGTTCCTCGACTTACGGATACGGCTATTTCAATTCCGGCGGCGACCATTTCTATGTCTGCGGAAACTATTTTTCCATAAGCGAATAGCAGCCAACGCAGAAGAACCTGATTGTCGCCGACGAACACGCCACGTCAGCCTCATGACGTCAATGTATTGAACCCGAGACCATGAAAAAACAAAAATGCTTTCTAGTCTGCAACGCGCATCTGGATCCCGTCTGGCTGTGGCCTTGGGAGGAAGGATTGGCCGAAGCGATCTCGACCTTTCGCGTGGCGGCCGATTTTATCGACCAGTATCCGGATTTCGTCTTCAACCACAATGAATCCCTTCTCTACGAATGGGTCGAGCGCAATGATCCGGAGCTGTTTGAGCGGATCAAAAAGCATGTGGCCAATGGGCGCTGGCATCCGGCCGGGGGTGCCTATCTTCAGCCGGATCTGATCGCCACCTCCGGAGAGTCGGTGATCCGCCAGTTCCTGCTCGGCAAACAGTACTTTGCCGAGAAGTTCGGAGTTGAGTCGCGCGTGGCGCACAACTTCGACACCTTTGGTCATCCCCAGGGGCTGATCCAGATTCTGGCCGGCTGCGGCTTCGACGCCTACGTCTTCTGCCGTCCGAACGCCGCCCTGCGGGACTTGCCGATCGGCAGTTTTCGCTGGCGGCACGCCTCGGGGAGCGAGATCGTGGCCCGTCGCAGCGACGACCACTACATCACCCAGGGGGAAATCCGCCGGCAGATGCTCGGCAGCGCGGTGCAGGGCAACGAGGCCGACCTGGAGAACGATTCGCGTGAAGGCAGTTTCCCGGCGCACTACCGGGAGGCGGAAGGCGACTTCATGTTTCTATGGGGACTCGGCAATCATGGCGGCGGCGCGACGCACCGCGAGTACGCGCAGTTTCCGGCCATGCGCGCCGACTTCCCCAACGTCCAGTTCATCGAATCCACAACGGATGCCTTCTTCGCCCACACGCTGAAGGTGCGCGACCGCGACAGTCTGCCGGAGGTGAAAGGCGATTTCAACCAGGTCTTTGATGGGTGCTACACCTCCATGCTGCGGGTTAAGCAGGAACACCGGCGCATGGAAAACCTGATGCACCTCACCGAAAAGCTGTGCGCCATGGCCTGGTGGCAGGGCCGCCGCGACTACCCGGAAAGAGACCTGGAAGTGGCCTGGAAGGATATCCTCTTCGCCGAGTTCCACGACGTTCTGCCCGGTTCCGGAATTCCCAAGGTGGAAGAAGACAGCCTGAAGATGCTGGGACATTGCGAGGAGATCCTGCGCCGCAAGAAAGCCGAGGCCTGGATCGCCCTGTTGCGCGACGAGCCTCTGGCCGAGCGGGACGAAACCCCGTTCTTCATCTTTAATCCCTTCAACTGGGAGGTCACCCGGGAAGTGGCGGTGGAATACGGAACCGCGACGCAGGCGGGGACCGATTCGATCGTCCGGACGGTTTTCTGCGAAGGTCGCGAAGTGGAGGTTCAATTTGAAAAGGGGGACCTGAACCTGGACAATCCGGCCTGGGGCGAATGGCGGCAGAAGGCTGTCTTTAAAGTGACCATCCCGCCGATGTCCTATAAACGGTTCGACACCCGCTATCGCGTCTTGCCGGACGAGGAGGTCGTCCGCTGGCAGTCGCCGAAGATGCCGGAAGGCGATCGCCTGACCATTGATGGCGAGGCCGTGTCGGTGGAGATCAATCTGACCAGCGGGTTGATCGACAGCGTCAGGCTTGAGGGTCGGGAGCAACTCAAACCCGGCTGTTTTGAGCCGGTGATCTTCGACGACCTCCCCCACAGCTGGGAGTGTCCCAAGACCTGGACGCGCTCCCGGGAGAATTTCCGTCTGGCCACTCCGGAGGAGGCGACCCGCCTGTTGAGCAGCGAAAGCGTCAATCCCGGATACCGGGACCTGCAGAAACCCGTTCAGATTATCGAAGACGGCCCATTCCGGACCATCGTCGAAGCCATCTTTGTCTGCAACCACACGTCTCTTGTCCAGCGCTACATCATCAATAAGAAGAGCGCCGACGTGGTGGGCGCGCCGTCTCCCCAAACCGGGGGCGGTTCCACCCAGCCTCGACATGACGGGCCGAGCCCGCGACGCAGTGCAGTGATTCAGATCGAATTGGATATCCTCTGGACGGAAAAGGACAAGATGTTCAAGCTCGGATTTACCCCCGCCCAAACCTTGGATCAGGTGTGGGCCGAAAAATGCTACAGCATCGACGACGAAACCGATGCGGTGTCTCCCCCGGAGCGCGAACGGAGCTTTCAGCACTTCCTGCGCCGAAGCGACGGGACGACCGGTATCGGGATCATCTCGCACGGCACTCATGGCTACCATCAGCAAGGCAATACCACCTGGCTGAGCGTCCTGCGCAGCCCGGCCTACGGCTGCATGGCTGTGGCCCCGGATTGGCAGCGCTATCACAACCGCAGAATTCCCCATCAGGACCAGGGAGAGCGCCAGGCAAGCTTTACCGTTGTTTTCGGTGAGGAAGCCGCCGCGAACGACAGCATGATGCGCAAGGCCTACGAGTACAATGTCGGTCTGGATTCCCTGGTCTACTTCCCCACCAAAGGCGATGCCGTCACGCCCGCAAGGGAATCCTTCGTCGCCACCAATCGCGACAATGTGATTCTGTCGGCGATGAAGAAGTCCGAAGACGGCGACGCGTTGATCCTGCGCTTCTGGGAAGTGGCCGGCCAGGATACCGACTTCACCTTTACGCTATACCGCAAACGCTACACGGAAACAATCAAGGCTCATTGCCTGCAAACGCTCCGAGTTCGCCGTGACGGGTCGTGTGAAAGAACAAACTTGTTGGAAGGCGAGGACGGTCTTTGCCTCCGGTAGGTTCACCGCGCCGTCGGTGATCCTTGTTTTGGTTTCAGCTCCATAATAAATGATTCTGCTATTCATGATTCTGCATAACAAAGGAGAGTGAACAGATGAAGATCGTATTTTTTGGTGGCGGTTCGCACCGCTATTTGAGCATTGCCCGGTCGATCATGGCGGTGCCGAGGCTGATGGACGAGGGCGAAATCCATCTCTACGACCTGTCCGTGGAGCGGGCCGAGGCGGTCGGTCGGTTGGCGATGAAATCCCCCGAATACCAGGACTTGGACTGCTCCATCACCTGGGGTGCCGAGTTGGACGTCGCCTTGGAAGGGGCGGACCTGGTCTTCGTCGTCCTCATGGCAGGCAGCCGCGACAATTTCGCCGACCTCAGCGATGCCTGTGCCCGCCATGGGTTCATGGCG
>JBFJXC010000340.1:0-4795 GCA_041623325.1 Lentisphaeria bacterium
ACCTTCAGCTTGGAATTGACCTCGGCATCGTGGTTGATGATGTCGGCGGTGTCGTTGATCAGCTTGATGATCCGCTTGGCCATGACATATCCCGGGGCCGCCTTGGCCGCAAAAATGAAGGTCCGCGGCTGCATGGCCATAGCCGGGTTGGCTTTCAGCTGATTGTAGCGGTACAGGATGTGCATCACGTTCAGCAACTGGCGCTTGTACTCATGCAGACGCTTGACCTGAACGTCGAACAGCGAATCCGGATTCACCACAATGCCGTTGTTTTCCCAGATGTAGTCGGCCAGGCGCTGCTTGTTCTGGCGCTTGATCTCGTGCAGCTGCCGGCGGAATTGCGGGTCCTCGGCCAGGGGGATCAGGGCGCGAAGCTTGGACAGATCCAGCACCCAGGCATCGCCAATGTGCTCCGTGATCAGTTTAGCCAGGCCGGGGTTCGACTTCAGGAGCCAACGGCGGGGAGTGATGCCGTTGGTCATATTGGTGAACTTTTCCGGCATGAGTTGGTAGTAGTCGCTGAAGAGCGTGTCCTGCAGCAACTTCGAGTGCAAGGCGGCCACGCCGTTGACCTTGTGGCTGCCCACGATACTCAGATAGGCCATGCGCACCTGCTTGTCACTGCCCTCCTCGATCAGGGACATGCGGCGCAGGCGGTCGTTGTCGCACGGGTATTTGTTCATGATCTGACGCAGAAGGCGCCGGTTGATCTCGTAGACAATCTGCAGATGGCGGGGCAGCAGCTCCTGGAAGAGACGCACCGGCCACTTCTCCAGAGCCTCGGGCATAAGGGTATGGTTGGTGTAGCCGAAGGTATTGCAGGTGATTTTCCAGGCGGTCGCCCAGGGCAGGCGCTCGTCGTCGATGAGGATGCGCATCAGTTCGGCCACGGCGATGGCCGGGTGGGTGTCGTTCAACTGGATGGCCACCTTGTCGGGGAAGGTGCGGAAGTCCTCGTTCATAATCTTGAAGCGGCGGACGATGTCGTGCAGCGAACAGGCCACGAAAAAGTATTGCTGCTTGAAGCGCAGCATGCGCCCGTTTTCGATATGGTCGTTGGGATAGAGAACCTTGGTGATGTTCTCACTGAGCGTCTTCTGCTCGTAGGCCCTCATGTAGTCGCCGTTGTTGAAAAACTCCAAGTCGAATTCTTCCGTGGCCTTGGCCGTCCAAAGCCTCAGGTTGTTCACGGTATTGTTGCCGTAGCCGGCGATGGGAAAGTCGTACGGGACCCCCACGATCGTGTCGTAGTTCTTCCATCGGCTGACATAGCGGCCGTCGTCGTCCAGCTCCTCGACGACCTCTCCGCCGAAGCGGACGTTGAACTTGTTTTCAGGGCGCTCAATTTCCCAAGGATTGCCGTGCCTCAACCAGTTGTCGGGCTCCTCCAGCTGGAAGCCGTTCTTGATCACCTGGCGAAAGATGCCGTAGTCGTAGCGCACCCCGTAGCCATATCCAGGCAGTTCCAGAGCGGCCATCGAATCCAGAAAGCAAGCCGCCAGGCGTCCGAGGCCCCCGTTGCCCAGGCCGGCATCCCGCTCCAGATCCCGCAACTCGTCCCAGTCCACGTCCAGCTCGCGCATGGCCTGGTTCACGGCGTCGTCCAGGCCCAGGTTGATGACGTTGTTGCCCATGGCCCGGCCGATCAGGTATTCCATCGACAGATAGTAGACCCGTTTGGCGTTGTTCTCGTAGTAGGTCTGGCTGGTCTTGATCCAGCGCTCGATCAGGCGGTCCCGGATAGTCAAGGCCAAGGCGTAGTAGCGGTCGTAGTTGGTGGCCGAAAACTTGTCCTTGGCCAGGCTGTATTTGAGATGATTCTGAAAACCCAGTTTAAGAGCGGCGACCGTTCCCAGCTGGCTCAGACTGTGCAAGGCCTCGGGGGCGTCCGTGGCCAACATGTGGTCAGATGCAATTCGCATAGCGTATCCCTTTCCGACGGTGACGGGGGATGACGTGCACGGCCTAAGCCGCGTAAGCTCCCGCTTCAAAGCGCATAACGTATCCTGCAGCAGATCGAATTCCAGCGCAGGGAAAGCCACTGGCAGCAGAAGCGGTGCCAAGATGAAACACGCCTTCGGGCCAGGCCAGGAACCGGTGTCCGCTGTCTTATTTCTGAGAAAAGGGAAAGATGGCGCGGTCTCTCAGGCCGTCTCAGGCGTGAGACCCCTCAGGGGCCCAAGCCGATTCGCCCGGGGCGGGATGGTGAAAATAATTGCCACTTTCCGCCCGCCCGAGCTTGAATCGAACCCATCCCCGAGTACTTTACTGCCTCGTGTTGAAAAACATTCAGGTCGGAACGTAGCGCAGCCTGGTTAGCGCGCTTGACTGGGGGTCAAGAGGTCGGGAGTTCGAATCTCCCCGTTCCGACCATTTTTTATGCCCGCGCACCGCCTGCCGGGGAGATGAGAACTCCCGAAGGGAGGTCGAGCCGAGGAGTCTGCGACGAGACGGGCCCCGAGCTTGCCAGGGGCAGCGCCGCGACGCAAGCGCCAATCTCCCCGTTCCGACCATTTTTTATGCCCGCGAACCGCCTTAATGCGGGCTATACGGCAAGCTCATCGGCCACTGGCCTGTGCCTTCCAACCGCGTGGTCCATACGGCCATGGCTAGAAAAAATGCAAACAGGGCCACCAAGCCGATTGTCAGCCAGAAATGCCGATTGTGCAGCAGGTGGCTGGTTCCGTCGACTATGGCATGCCAGTTGGGGTGAGGCGCATGCCGATGCCAGTGGCGCTGCCAGAAATGGAGGTTCGGATGCATGCGGCAGCCTCCTTTGCGGCGTAATCGCTTCTGATCTAATTTAATGCGCTGCCGTGTTCGTGTAAATAAATTGGAGGCTGGGGAAGCGGTTGTGCAAACGGCGTTTTTCATGTAGATTGGGCGCTGGTCGCCCGGGGCTGTTGGAGGCTGGCGGAAATGGACAGCCAGGGGAAAACCGGCGTCCGAGACCATTTGCTCAACACCACTGCAGAACCGGTGCCAGGAACGATTCGATGACGCACAACGATCTTATGGAGAATGTCCGCCTCAAAGCGTATGAAGATGTGGACTTTCTGAAGCAGGACGTCTGTCGGCCTACCCGGCTCCAACTCGAGTTTCTCAAACCCGAAGTGATCATGAAGGAGCACGGGGTTCGCTCTACGATCGTGCTGTTTGGCAGTGCCCGCATTCCCTCGCCCTCGCGCTCCGGTCAAGAGCTGGAAACCGCCAAGAAGGCCTTGACCGACAACCCGGCCGACCCGGCGCTGCAGCGCCGGGTGAAAAAGGCCCGACAGATGTTTGAGCTGAGCCGGTACTACGACGTGGCCCGGGAGTTCGCGGCCCTGGTCAGCAGCCGCTGCCAACTCGACCAGACCTGCGACTACGTGATCATGACTGGCGGCGGGGGCGGGATTATGGAAGCGGGAAACCGGGGCGCGGCCGAGGTCGGGGCCAAATCGGTCGGGTTGAACATTGCCCTGCCCTTCGAGCAAGTTCCCAATCCCTACATATCGGATAAACTCAGCTTCGAATTCCATTATTTCAGCATCCGCAAGATGCATTTTCTACTTCGGGCCAAGGCGCTCTGCGCCTTTCCGGGCGGCTTCGGCACCCTGGACGAGCTTTTCGAGACCCTGACCCTGATCCAGACCCGCAAGATCGCCCCTATCCCGGTCGTCCTCTTCGGGCGGGAGTTCTGGGAAAAGATCATCAATTGGGATCTGTTGGTGGAACTGGGCCTGATCTGCCCCGAAGACCTCGGCATTTTCCACTATTGCGAAAGCGCCGAGCAAGCCTGGAACTTTATCCAGAACTTCTGGAAAGATCATGCCGGGCCGATTCCAGGCAGTGATGTCAACCCCTGATTTGGCGTTCTGTCGCTGTGGCCAGAAACCGTTGTCAGGGTTACGTTAGCCCGGTCTCGTTTTTCCTGACAACCCACAACCAATAGTCACGTCCGGGGCTGCCTGCGGGCGTTTGCCGTCTATTCATGCTGCCATTTCTCGCGCCCTTTCTGTCCGATTTTTGGGGGCCGTTCCGACTGCTGAGCTCTTATCTGGTTTTGATCGGACTCGGTGCAGGCAGTGCGGTCACCCTCACCTGGTATCTATTGCCCAAGCTGTGGCACGTGTTGCCGTCGGACCAGGGTCGCGCCTTCACCCCCTCCCCACAGGCCGCCAAGGGCAAACCAACCGGGGCCGGTTTTCTGTTTGTCCTCATCTCATTGCCGATTTTGATACTTGTGCTGCCCCTGTCCCTCAAGATCTGGGAGGTGGTGGGCTGCCTGCTCCTGGCCATGGTCAGTGGATACCTGGATGACTGTAGCGCCAAGCCCTGGGGGGAATTGTTGAAAGGAAGCCTGGACCTGCTCGTGGCCCTGCTGGCCGCCCTGGCTCTCTGCCAAATGCAAACCATGACGATCTGGCTGCCGCTGATCAAACAGAGCCTCGACCTGCCGCCCGGTCTTTTCGTGCCCCTGGCTACCGCCCTGCTTTGGATTACGATCAACGCAACCAACTGCAGCGACGGCGTGGACGGGCTGGCCGGTTCGCTGACCCTGCTGTCCCTCTTCAACCTGGGTGGCTTCCTCTACGTGATCATCGGCCACCGCGAGTTCGCCGAATATCTGCTGGTGCCCCACAATCCCGAAGGGGCCCGGTGGGCGATATTGCTGTTCACGGCCGCCGGAAGCCTGGGTGGCTACCTCTGGCACAATGCCGAGCCGAGCCGCATTCTGATGGGAGACGCCGGCTCCCGTTTTCTCGGGCTGCTGGTGGGAATCGCCGTGCTGGCTTCCGGGAACCCTCTGCTG
>JBFJXC010000341.1:0-4745 GCA_041623325.1 Lentisphaeria bacterium
GCGGGCATGTGGATCTGGACCACATTCAGACGGTAGTAAAGATCCTCGCGAAAGGTCCCTTGCTTGACGGACTCCTTGAGGTCGCGATTGGTGGCGGCCACGATCCGAACATCGACCTCGACCGGTTTGCTGCCTCCGACCCGTTCGAAAGTGCGGCTTTCCAATATGCGCAGCAGCTTGACCTGGGTGGAGGCGTCGATTTCCCCGATTTCGTCCAGAAAAAGGGTGCCGCCATCGGCCTTTTCGAAACGGCCCACATGGCGTTCGTGCGCCCCGGTATAGGCACCCTTCTCATGGCCGAACAACTCGCTTTCCAGCAGACTGGCATTCAGCGCGGCGCAGTGGACGGCCACAAAGGGTTTTTGCGAACGGGGGCTAAGGCGGTGTATGGCGTGGGCCACCAACTCCTTGCCGGTGCCGCTCTCGCCGGTAACCAGCACGGTCGAACGGGCCGGCGCGACCTGCCTAATCGTCTCGAACACCTCCGTCATGGGTCGCGAATTGCCGATGATCTGCTCCAGACCGTAGCGCTTGTCCAGCTGCTGGCGCAGTTTCAGATTCTCGGCACGCAACCGCCGGGAATCCAGGCCACGCTCGATGACCATCTCCAGGTTGTCCAGATTCACCGGCTTGGTCAGGTAGTCGTAGGCCCCCACCTTCATGGCCTCCACGGCGGTTTGGACCGTTCCGTAGGCGGTCAGCATAATGATCAGCGGCGCGTTTTCGTCGACCGTGGCCCGGCGGATAAAGGTCATGCCGTCGATACCCGGCATGCGCAAATCGGTTAGCACGACATCCACGCTGTTGTCCGAAAGTATGTCGAGACCGCGGCTGGCGTCTTCGGCGGTCAGCACGTCGTATTTTGCCGAAAGAGCCTTTTGAAGGCCCTCCCGGGTATTGCGCTCGTCATCGATCACCAGGATAAGAGGTTTGGACATGGTTGCAGGCTCCAGGGTTGCAGGCTAGTTGTCGAAGGTGCCGGGGCCCGGCTTTTGGGGGGTTCCCGGGGCCTTGAGCAGGCGCACTTTGCGCTCCTGGAGCGGAAGGCGGATGGTGAAGACCGTTCCCTGGCCCTCGACCGTGTCGATTCCCAATTCGCCCCCGTGACTGCGCACGATGCGGTCCACAATGAGCAAACCCAAGCCGGTTCCATCGGATCGGGTCGTGTAGTAAGGCTCCAGGATGCGCCCCAGCTTTTCCTGGGGGATGCCCTTGCCGTTGTCCGCAAAGCTGATTTCCAGCATCTCGTCGCCATTCTTGCAGCCGATGCGCAGCAGGCCTCCATCCGGCATGGCCTGCACCGCGTTCTTGATCAGGTTGAAGAAGGCCTGCTTGAGTTGGTCGGCGTCACCCATGATCATGGGCAGATTCTCAGCCCAGGAAGCCTCCACCAGAATGTTGCGGTCCTCGATTTCCCGACGCATGAAGCCGAGGGCCTCGGAAAGCACTTGGCTGATGCGCAGCCGGGTCATCTCGGGACTTACCGGCCTGACCGCCCTCAGAAAATTGTTGATGATGGTGTCCAGGCGCTCGATTTCCTGAGTGGCCACGTCCATAAACTCCTTGGCCTCGGCGGCCAGAACCTTGTCCGTGGTCTGGGCCAGGCGGCGGCCCAACAGCTGAAGATGGATGTTCAGACTGTTCAAGGGATTGCCGATTTCGTGGGCCACGCCGGCGGCCAGCATCGTGATGGCCTTGACTTTCTGGGACTCGATCGTCTCGGCCGTGTCCTTGTGCACATCGGTCACATCGTGCAGAATGATGATGGCCATGGGAAAGAGATCGCGCTCGTGTTCGCTCTTGTAGGGGACCAGATAGAATTTCAAATAGCGATGAATGGGATAATAAACCTCGATCTCCTGCATGGAGATGCGATACCATTCGGCCGGGTCGGCCGACATCAGCCGCTTCCAGTCCACATCCCGCAGAAAGCGGTCCAGGCGCAGCTCGCTGAAATCGTCCGGAAGACCCAACAGGCTCTGGGAGGCAGGGTTGCAATAGTGGATGCCAAGCTCATGGTCGATCACCATCACCCCTTCCCGAATGGTGTTGAACACCGTCTCCAGAAAACCCCTCTCCCGCACCAAGCGCAGCACGTACCCCTGAACGCTGGAAGGATCCAGACGGTCTAGACGCTCGATGATGCGGTCCAAAAAATTGTTCTTATTGATCATCAGGCCCAATCCGGTGAGTCATTGTTGCCCAGGTTTTTCACTGGGTAATATTGTGTCAAAATGGCGCTTACGCAACGACTGAGGAGATTCTTTGCCAAGGCCGTCAAACGGTGGCATCGCCATCTGGCCTTTCGGTTCGAACCCGTATCCCGGGCATGCGCCATGCCCCTAGCGTGTTCGCGGCTGGCCGTCGTCTACAGAAACAGACCCACAAAACCGGGCATTTAAGGGCTGCGGTATGCGGGATCGGGTTAGCTGGCAGCCATCGCCGAGGGGAAAGGGCCCAGGGCGCGTTGAAAAATACCCAGGGAGTACGAGATACACATGCCATAGTTGGTGATGGGCACGCCGGCTTGGCGGCACTGGAGAATGCGCGACAGCATTTGGCGTCGATTCCACATGCAGGCACCGCAATGGATGACCAGCTGATAGGGGGAGACATCTTCCGGAAAATCCCTGCCCTGGGTATGGGTAAACTCCAATTTTCCGCCGACGTACTGGGTTAGCCAGCGCGGGATTTTGACTCGGCCAATGTCGTCGCCAATGGGATGATGGGAGCAGGACTCGGCTAGCAGTACACGGTCTCCGGCCTTGAGTTGATCAATGGCGCGGGCGCCGCGGACAAATTCAGCCAGATCACCCTTGCTGCGGGCCATCAGGATGGAGAATGAGGTCATGGGAATATCCGCCGGCGTGTCGGCGGCTACCTTCAGAAAAGCCTGGGAGTCGGTAACGACCAGGGCGGGCGGCTGTTTTAGATTGTCCAGGGCCTGGCGCAGTTCGCGCTCCTTGACCACCATGCAGTACGAGTCGTTGTCCAACAGATCCCGAATGGTTTGGACCTGGGGCAGAATCAGCCGCCCCTTGGGCGCCTCCATGTCGATGGGTACGACCAGGATGGCCAGGCCGCCGGCGGGAACCAGGTCCCCGGCCAGGCTGGGAGCGTTGATGAAGTCCTCCGGCACCGCGTTCACCAAGGCCTGGCGCAAGTTCGCGATCCCCTCGCCCGAAGCCGCCACGGCTTTGACGGCAGGGATTTTATGCTCCGCCAGGCTGGCCATCGTCTCGGCGGCCGGTTCCTGAATATCGGTCTTGTTGAGTACGGCGATAACCGGAATCTGGCGGCGCTTCAATTCGGACAGGATGCCCTCCTCGAACTCCCCCCAGTGCCCGGACTCCGCCACCAGAATACCCACATCGGTGCGGTCGAACACTTGCCGGGTCCGTTGAATCCGCATGTCCCCAAGCGCCCCCACATCGTCGACCCCGGCGGTGTCGATGAACAGCACCGGTCCGATCGGCAGCAGCTCCATGGGTTTTTCGACGGGGTCGGTCGTGGTCCCGGCCACGTCGGAAACAATGGAGACGGTCTGGCGGGTCATGGCGTTCAGAAGGGATGACTTGCCGACATTGCGGCGGCCGAAGAGGCCGATATGGAGGCGGAGGGATTTGGGAGTGCGCTGCATGAATCGGTCCGTTGCTGGGGCATTAGGGTTGTCGGTCATTCGTGTCGCAAGGCTTCGATGGGAGGCATCACGGCCGCGCGTCCGGCCGGATAAATCCCGAAAAGTAATCCGGTCAGCACTGAAATCACGAAAGCCAGAATAATGGAAGATGGCAGAATGATGGCGGCCAAGCCGGCCACGCGGCTGACAATCAGTGGAATGGCCACCCCAAGAGCCACTCCCAGGAGACCGCCAGCCAGGGAAAGGATCATGGCCTCGGTCAAAAACTGAATGACAATGTCCCCCCGGGTTGCCCCTAGGGCACGGCGGATGCCGATCTCCCGAGTTCGCTCGGTCACGCTGGCCAGCATGATGTTCATGATGCCGATACCGCCGACCAACAGGCTGATGGCCGCGATGCTGCCGAGCACCAGGTTGAAAATGCGCTTGGTCTCCTCGGCTTGCCGCAGCAGCTCCAAAGGAACTACGATTTCGAAGTCCTCCTGGCGATGGAAGTTGTTCAGCATGGACCGGACCGCATCGGCAAGGGCCACGACCTGCTCGTTATTTTCCGCGGTCAGGGTCAATTCATGCAATTCGACTTTTTCGAACGCTCTGGTCCCCGTCTCGCTCTTGATTAGAACTTCTCCGAACCGCTTGCGGGCAGAGGAAATGGGGATGTAGACCCGGTGCACCTCCTGGCGGGAGGACTCGCTACGGGCATGTTTTTCGACCAGACCCACAATGGTGTAGGCGGCACTACCAAGATAGACGGTGCGTCCCAGCGGCCAGTCGACCGGGAATAGCTGCCGGGCTGTGGACGTTTCCAGCACACAGACGTTGGCGATGCCGCGCACATCCTCCGCATCGATAAAGCGCCCTTGATTTAACTGCAGGCCGGAGTTTTTCAAATACCACGGCACCGTGCCGAAGATCTCGGCGGGCAGACTCGCCGCCCCCTGCCGGATTTTCTGGGTGATGATGCGGGCGGGTACCTGAACCTGGACTTGAGGGAAGAGCGTCTGGATGCGAAGGGCGTCCTCATACGTCAATCCATAAATGCTCATTCTCTGGGTCTGGTTGCCCGCGGAGGTCTTCTCCACGGGTTTTCGGGACCGAATAATGA
>JBFJXC010000342.1:0-4741 GCA_041623325.1 Lentisphaeria bacterium
AGCGTTTTGGCTTTCGCGAGGTCGCCTTCGATGGCCGTATCATCACGATCAATGGCAACCCCATTTCGTTTGAGGGGCCAACCAACCTTGCCATGGCAGGATGCTTCGGCTTTGCTCAAGGCATGGCCCGAAACCATTCCAACTGGCTTGGCAGCAATTTCTACTCCAGCTACCGCGAGGGGTCGGGGGTGTCGTATCAATTCTTCAAGAACTACTTGGATATGGCCGACGAGGCGGGTTACGGGACCTACGCCTATCTGGGCTGCTCGGTTCTCACCATGAACTTGACCAAGGCGTTCTACGCCGACGGCAACGATTTTCGCCAGGACCCGATCTTCTGGCCGGCCTACCGCCGGCTCCTCGATCTCTTCATGCGCCGCAACGGGAATCGTCCGGGCTACCTCTTTCCGGTCGGAGGCGGAACCCGACAAGTCTTTCTCGGACGCAACCCGGCACGAGTCGGCGATGTTTGGCGCAACGACTACAAAGGGCGCCCCCTCATGCAGAACGCCGTGGCCGTCGAGGAAAAAATCAACGATGCCATTCGTGCCGTGGACCCGAGCCGGGCCTCGACCCTCACCGGCAAGATGACCACCAACTACACTACGGACTACCAGGGCTTCCGCCCACTTCAGGAATTGATCGAATCCAATGAGTACTGGCGCCAAAACGGCACCACCCCCATGTTCTTCAACGAAAACGCCTCGCCGATCTGCTTCGACTGGGGATCCGGCGGTCGTCTTGGCCATCGGGGTCACGAGGGTTCCTACCCCATGGTTGCCGAATACGCGGCCGAGACCAAAGGCGACCGCGCCTTTCACCGCCAGGCGGTCGATCGCCGGGTGATGGATCTGATTGGTCAACCCCGCAAAGGTTTGTTCGACTATCTGTACCCCTATGAAGCAGAGCCCCATTCGCCCAGCGTCTTCACCGAGGTCAACTACGAGCGGGCCCGGGAGATCTGGCTGAATTTCCGCGCCGACGGACTCGGGGTCCATACGCCATGGATGGATCGTTGCACCGGGGTCGACAAGGCCCAGGAGGTTTGGGCCCCCGTCACCGGGTATATCGCCGGGCCACCGGCCCGCCGCACCGACAAAACCCACATTCTCCGCCCCTCCGAACGCTGGAAACGCCAATTCCTGATTCTGAACAGCAAGCGCGACAATGTTGAGGTAACCTGCAAGTGGACCGCGACTCTCAACGGCAAGACGATCGCCTCCGAGACCGTCAAGGCCAAGGCGACCCCCGGCGGACAGGCCTCCATATTGATCGCCGTCACCATGCCGGACGTGGACCAAGACGCCTCCGGCGCCCTGACCGCCACCCTATTCGAAGTCGGCAACGAACTCGTTACCGACACGATGGACTTCCAGGTAATGGCCCCAAAAGCGCCGCCGGCTCTCTCCGCAAAAGTGGCGCTGATCGACCCACTCGGCGACACCGCAGGCGAACTTGACCGCTGCCGGATCCCGTATCAACGCGTCCACTTCACCACCGATCTGTCGGGATACAACGTGGTGGTGATCGGCCGAAAGGCACTCAGCTACGAACAAAAGATGCTTGGCGAGGAGTTCGACATCGCGGCCCTGCTCCGAGCGGGCAAGCGCGTGCTGATCATGGAGCAGACCGCCGAGGTGCTGCACAACCGCTTCAACCTCCGGACCGAGGACGTGCCGCCGCGCCATGGCTTCGGCCGCGTCGGGGATCACCCCGTCACCGCCGACTTGCCGGACACCCTTCTGGCCTACTGGCGCGGGGCGGCCACCCTGACCGACGGCTACGAATTGCTGACCGCCAACTTGCGTCCTGCCCACGAAGAGCATGTTCGCGAGGTGCTCTGGTACGACGGCAAGGAGCATAACCGCCACTTCCGCTGGGGCAACAATCACAGCGTCGCCTCGGTCTTCATCCATAAACCCGAACGCGGCAATTTCCGGACCCTGGTGGACTGCGGAATAAACTTGGATTACGCGGCGGTACTGGAGTTTGACCAGGGCCCGGGCAAGCTGCTCTTTTGCCAAATGGATATCTCGGGTCGGACGGAAGCGGAGCCGGCCGCCGAACGCCTGCTGGCCAACATGATCCGCTACCTCGACCACGCCAAACCCGCCGCCTGGAGCCACGGCGCCGCCTATGTCGGAGGTGCCAAAGGGGCGGACCTGCTGACGCTGCTCAAGGCAAATTTCCGCACGATCGCCTCTCCGGCAGAAGCTCAAGTCGGCGAAGTGCTCATCCTGGGCGACGAGCTGGACAACGCCCGGCTGGCCGCATGGAAAGCCGACATCGAAACGTTTGTCAAAAAAGGCGGCACCTGTTTCTCGTTTCCCCGCGGTCAAGGCGAGCTGTCCTGGCTGCCGGGCAAAGTCGAGCTGAAGGAGACATCAGTCGACGCCACGGTGGTCGACAAGCCGACCCAACCAATCCTGGCCGGCATGTCCAACAGCGAGTTGTACTACACCGCGCCGGTACAGCTCCTGACTCTGGCCAACCTCCCCGAAAGCGCCTTCGTAACCCAACCCGGAACCATCGCCGAGATTCCCGACGGCAAGGGGCGCACCATCCTCTGTCAGGTCTGGCCCGATTCCATCGACTTCTCCAAACGCTCCTTCATGAGAAACGACAGTCGCGACAGCATTCGGGTCATTCAGGTGCTGCTGAACAACATGGGGGTGCCGATGCGCGCCCCGCGGGGACTGCGAGACTCTGAAGGTGCCTTTGCCGACCAAACCCCCGTGAAGATCCTCGACCTCGCCCCTCTGAAAAACTGGCAGGGACTCAAGACCGCCTACCAAAACGAGGCCACCCCGACTCCGGTTGATTCGCGTTGGGCGCCGGTTCAAGTCCCCGGAGCCATCGGCGAACAGCGCCACGAGTGGCGCGACAACGGCTATTTCCTCTTCTGGTACCGACTCGAATTCGACTTCGACGGCTGGGCCGATACCGCCATGCTCTACATCGGTGCCATCGACGATGAAGACGACGCCTACCTCAACGGCACGAAAATCGGCCACACCGGTCGGGACACCAACATCGACGACTGGCTGGTGGCACCCCGCCGCTACAAGATCCCAACCAATCTGCTGAAAAAGGGCCAAAACGAGCTGATGATCAAGGTGCGCAACCTCGGCGGCGACCTGTGCGGACTCAGCACCGAACCGGTCAGAATCGAATGGACCGAGCCCCAAAAGGCCGAACCCAAGCAGATCGACCACGACCTCGCCCTGGCTTTCATGCCGCCGGTCGACCTCAGCGGGCATCGCTGGCGGAAATTGGCCATGGAAACCCTCGACCCGAGCGAAAACATCCCTGAAACCAGGGATTCGCGCTGGGCAAAGCACCGGGTCTATTTGCCGGCCTCCACAACGGACACCCCCAACTCCACGGTCTGGTACGACGGCTTTGTCGACATCAAGGCCGTCCCGGAAGGAGCGCGCCCCTGCCTGATGATCTCGAGCATCGACGACGAAGACACCATTTTCGTCAACGGCAAGCGGATTGGCCACACCGGAAAGGATTCCAATCCCCAGAACTTCTGGTCGGCCCCGCGCCACTATCACTTCCCCGCTAACCTGCTGCAGGCCGGACGCAATAGCATTGTCATCAAAGCCAACAATCTCCAGGGCGCGGGGGCCATCGAGGGACCGATGCAGATCGTCTGGATTCCGGAAAACGAGGCCATTCGGCTGAGGCTCGAAAACTTGCCCTACGTCTATAATCTGGTTGGCCCGGCCGACGACGATTACTGGTGGGGCGGAGGCTGGTAAGTAATCGAATCCCAAGGACGTTGGCTTCCCGCCGGAAGCCAGGTCCGGGTTCAAAAAAAAGGAGAAACAAGCCATGCCGCAAGCAGAACAAAGCAGACAGTTCACCCTGATCGAGCTTCTCGTGGTCATCGCGATCATAGGCATTCTGGCCTCCATGCTGTTGCCATCGCTGCGTCAAGCCAAGGAGAAGGCCCTCGCGACCCAATGCAAAAGCAACCTTCGCCAATGCGGGGTCGCCTTGGGCAGCTACGCCAATGACTTCGAAGATTGGGTTCTCGGAGGCGGCTGTGATGGCAACTTCGCCGAGTATCCGACCTTGGGCATGATGATGATGGGCATGGGCTTCGCGCCCCCGATGGGTAACCTCAGTTCGGATCGTGTGACCGTGAAATTCGGCCAGGTCTTTCAATGCCCCACTCTGCCCCCCCCGGCCGCGTACAAAGATCATGGCACCCCCTTTCCGACCACCACCGGCAACAATTCGTCGACCGACCATAGCTACGGGCTGCGCAGCTTCTACTGGAGTTTTCACTATCCGGGCGAGCTGATCGCCTCCACCAGCGCACCCGTTCAAAACCGTCAGTTCATCAAATTCAACTCGCTCTACAAACCCAATCAGATTCCATACATGGTGGACACCGCCACGCCCGCTCGCGACGCCAGCGGCAACACGTTGGACCGCTGCATACAAAGCAGAAACTGGACGATGATATCCGGCTACAAGTCCTTGCATTTGCGCCACAACCGCCATGCCAACGTCTGGTTCTCCGACGGGCACGTGGGCCAATGGGGCGCCGCCGATGCCGTCAGCTTCGGACGTCCCGGCAGCGGCAGTGTCAGTTCGAACCTAATCGGATACGATTATTATTAAGGGCCTGTGCGGTTAACGATACTTATTTGAAGGGAGCACCATCCCCTTGTGAGCAATTCGGAGGACTGACCCCGATTTGGGGGTCAGTCCTCCGAATTGCTCA
>JBFJXC010000343.1:0-4682 GCA_041623325.1 Lentisphaeria bacterium
GGCCCCCGCAGCGCACTCACATGCCACTTGCCGGAGAAGGTCAGATCGTAGCCGTTTTCGGCGAGGTCCTGCGACCACATCCGCACATCCTCTTTCGGACCGCGGGTAATGGCGTTGGTCACCCCCACATTGTGCCAAACCCCGTGTTCACTGGGATACAGGCCGGTGTGGAACGTGGCGCGGGACGGACAGCAATGCGGCGACGGGCATAACGCGTTGGTAAAGGTGACGCCGCGCTCGCAGAAGCGGTCGAGATTCGGGGTCAGGCAGCGTTCGTCGGTGATGGTTGAGCCGCGCTGCTGATCGGTCATGAAGATCAGGATATTGGGTCGTGACATAGCCATGCCTATTAAAGAGGGGGTCTACCAATGAGCCAGGCGCGTCTCAGGCTGATGCAGATTGTCCATCATCCGGTAAAGAAGCTTGTTGAGCATGCGGTTCTTGATCTCCGCATAGTCAGGGTTGTCCCACTGGTTGATGAAATTGTCGGGATCCGTTTCAAAATCAAAGAGCTGGCCGTACTCCCGGCGCGCGAAGGTCACGATGCGGTAGCGCCCGTCGTAGATGGAGAAAATGTGCTCATCGTTGGCAGTGTCTTCATCGCTGTTCGGCGGGGTGCTGTGGTACTGCTGCTCGGTGTAGACGTTTTCATGCAGTACCTCTTCTTCCCCGCTGAAGAGGGGCACCCACGATTTTCCCTGCACCTGCCGCGGCGTCTCCATGCCGGATAGCTCCAGCAGGGTCGGCATGATGTCGACGCTCTCAACCAGAGCGCTTACCTCTTTGCCTCGCGGGACGCCCGGCCCGGCGATGATCCCCGGAACCTTCAGCGCACCGTCGTAGCAGAAGATGCGCTTGGCCTGGAACCAGTGTTCGCCCAGCATGTCGCCGTGGTCGGAGGTGAAGAGAACGATCGTTTCGTCGAGAATTCCCTCCTGCTCAAGAGTATCCAGAATCCTTCCGAGCTGGTCGTCGATGTGGGATACCATCCCCATATACATCGCGGTCGCCCGCTGCATCACCTCGTCGATCGGCATATCCTTGTCGCGCCACCATTGGGTCGTGGCCAAACGTCGGAGGCCTTCCGGATACGTTGCCAGCTCTTCTTCGGTCTTCTTGGGTAGAGGAACATCGTCGGGATCGTACATGCTGCCCCAGGGTTCGGGGGCGCGGTAGGGACTGTGTGGATCCCAGGTGCCGGCCCAGATCATGAAGGGATTGTCAGGAAAGTTGGCCTGGTGCTCCCGGATAAATTCGCAGGTCTTGCTGCCGACCCAGCTGGTCATGCTAAGCTCTTCCGGCACATCGGTGTGGTCGCCGGGAAAGGCTGGCGAACAGTGCTCATTGGCGAAGGCGATCGCCTCGTAGTGTTCGGGGTGCTCTTCCCGGATCCAATCCAGGTAGTCGTTGTTGGGATCGGTGTTGCCGCAATAGACCTGAGTGTGAGCGCATTTGTTGAACCCGTAAAATCCGCTCTTCGGGTACTCGGGGCGGGGTTGGGTGCAAACGATGTGGGTCCGCCCCACAACCATGGTTTGGTAGTCATTCTCGGCAAGCACATCGGCTATGGTCGTCATATGCTCCGGCAGGTTGTAGCCGTTGTCGGTGACCGTATGCCGGCAGGGATAGGTGCCGGTCATGATGGAAGCCCGCGACGGCATGCAGACCGCACCCTGAACGTAGAGGTTGTCGAACCTCACGCCCATGGCCGCCAGACGGTCCAGATTCGGGGTCTTGATCAGCGGATGACCGGCGCACCCCAGATAATCAGCCCTCTGGTGGTCGGTGCAGAACATCACGATGTTGGGTTTGCGACTCATGCTCGTTCCTCGATTGACTTGACAAAACACCGGCCACCGCAGCTGGTACGATTTATCGTAGTCCAGACCGGGAGCCTTTCAAGTCCGTACCTCCGTAATAACAGCCGGATTACGGGGCCGGCAAAGGCGGACGCTCCGCACGGTTGCCTAATTCATGGTCCGGTGTCTTACTCCTGCTCTTACTCCTGATTCCTATTCACAAAACCACAGTTGGGGAAGTACGATTAGGAGTAAGTGCAGGAATGGCAAGATATGTTTTAAAGAAAGCCTACCCCGTCGAGCTGCGCATGAGACAGACACAACGGACGCAACCGAAAAAAAGGCGGTCCCCCGCAAAGGGACCGCCTGACTGAACATGTTGAAATGTGACCGGTTATTTCGTCGGCACGCCGGCGCTGAAGGACGATAGCACCTCGCCGGGGATCACTTCGGAGGCCGTGTCTTGGGATTCGCCCGGCTTGCTCCAACCGACCGCGAAACAGTCCCCGCCGCCGCCTTCGCGGTGCTGGCCTTCGATGTAGTAGACCTTGCCCGCCTCAAGCTTGATCACCTCGGACTTCTGGGTCGGCTGCTTGGTCCAAGCCTGCGGCATTGTCCATGAAAAGTTGTAGGCGATGCGCTTCTTGTTGGCCGGATCAGCGTCGCTGCTCAGATAGAGATAGGTCTTATCGTCGCCGGCGGTCCAGAACACATAGTCGCCCGAGACCTTGGGGACGAGGTAGCCGCGCACACGCTGGCTGTAGTTGTCCGCAATCTGAGCGGTTTTCTTGCCGTCGATCCAAGAGACGGCCTCGAAGGACTTGAGCTGGTCCTGGCCAGTCGGGGCCGGGGCATTGTCCATCTTCCCAATGTCCGGGACATTCGTGGTCCAGTAATCCCGGTCCACCGAATGGGTCATCTCCCCCGCCAACGCCAGACCGCCCATCATCACACCGACTGCGATTCCTGCAAGTACACGTTTCATTGTCTTTCCTCCGTTTTGAACAACCGTAGTCTCTGGCCGGAAACCTTTCCCTGTGAAACCAACGTGCAACCTACCATAACGCTAGACCGGCAACTGACAAACAATCGCCTTGCACAATGCCAACCCCCCCGTGACCCGCATGCGGCGGCCACGGGGCACGACACTCCCAAACTTGACGATGCCCCCACCAGCTCGACTGGCGGCCAACCATCCCGTTTTCTGCAAACGGGCTGTAACCTTTCGGCACGACGAACCACTCACTTAACGAAACATTCACCAAGACCGCCGGATACAGTTTGGTGGCGGGACGTAGGTGCAGAACAGAGTTGGCGGGCGAAAGAGTTGACGTTATGTTCGGTCCATGAAACGTTATACTCAGCTTACAAGACAGCCGAAACGGAGGCCAAGCGCCATGCCTGGGTTTCGACTATTTGCCACCGGAGGCGCGTCGGCTCCGCCACTTGGCTGGCCGGCTTTTTTTGCCATTCGCGGCAAAAACGATGAAGCGGTCGCAAGTGATAGCGACTGGGAAGACATCAAAGGCAGCCTGGATGGCGACGGCGATGCCTATCGGCGCCTGGTGGAACGCTATCAGGCTCGAATCGGTCGTCAAATGTGGCGCTTTTGCCGCCAGCCCCGTGAGCATGAAGAACTGGTGCAGGACGTGTTCGTGGAAGCCTACCGCAGCCTGCGCGGCTATGCACGACGCGCCGCATTCGAGCACTGGCTGGCTCGCATTGCCACCCGGGTCGGCTATCGGTTCTGGAAAAGCCAGGCCAAGCAGCGCGTCAACGTGCCCTTGGAGGAGTGGGACCAGTTGCCGGAAGCCTCGCCTTCGGATTTTACTCCGGAGGAAGCCGGGCAGATATTGCATGACCTTCTGGCTCAACTGCCTCCGCGCGACCGCCTGGTCCTGACCTTGCGCTACCTGGATGAAAAGAATGTCAAGGAGACCGCCGCCTTGACCGGCTGGAGCCAGAGCATGGTCAAGGTCCAAATTTGGCGGGCCCGGCAAAAGCTGCAAAAACTCTACCACCACCATGAAGGGAGACGGATCGATGTTTAACGAATCCTCTTTCTATAAATTGGGCGCACGCGCCCGTTTGGAACAGCCACCCCGGGTGGATGTGGCCAATCAAGTGCTGGCTAGGCTGCGTTCCCAGACCCGCATCGTGACCATCGGCGAACGGCCGCTGGCCTGGATCGCCGCGATTGCCGCAGCCGCGGCCGCACCCATTGCCGCAGGGGGGGTGTATTGCTGGACTCAGCTGACCAACCCCTTAATGCAGGCTTTCTACGCCATGGCCTGGTAGAGGCCAAACCGAGTTTCAGCGGATGCACCCCGTTTGGCCACGGGGACAACTTGTGGCAAACGAGGCGTACGTAACAGAATAACGCGAGTAAACGATTATGGACACTCCAACCTTACCCCCTCCCAGGCAGTGGTGCGTCAACCGAAGCCATCTCCTTGCCTTTTGCCTGCTGATCTTTTTGAGCGGACTGTTTCTGGGTAGTGGCGGCATTTTGATGTTCATGCGCTACCGAGTCGAGCAGGTTATGCGCCAACCTCGCCAGCTCCACGAAAATCTCGTTGAACACATGACTCGCGAACTGAACCTTGACCCCGAACAGCGCCGGCAGGTCGGGGCCATTGTCCATGAACGCATGGAGAACATGCGACGCCTTCGCGACCAAAGCCGTCCGCTGATCGATGCCCAATATCAGCAGATGCAGAGCCAGATCAAAGCTCTGCTCAGCCAGGAGCAGAACGCCAAATGGGAGCGGCGCTTCGGGGCGGAGAGCTTCGACCGCCGGCAGCGGCCTTGGTTCCTCAATCCAATCAGGCCACCGGAACCGCCTGGCAATCCAGGCGGCGACTGGCCCCCTCCTCCCCCGCC
>JBFJXC010000344.1:0-4645 GCA_041623325.1 Lentisphaeria bacterium
CGCAGAGCGAGCCCTCCGACAGCGCCATCCAGGACCGCGACCGCATCGTCTTCATCGGCGACAGCATCACCGGGCAAGGTGCCCGAGCCGGCAAGAACGGTTGGATTGCCATGATCGGCGAGGGCCTGGCCCTGGCTCGCCCCGAAGCCCAGCCGACTCTGATCGGGCTGGGCGGCAGCGGCGCCACCGTCGGTGCCTGGCATAACTTCGAAAAGCGCAGCCGCACCGGCCCCGTTGCTCTGGATGTGAAAACCATCGATGTGGGCCAAACCCTCGATGCCGGGGCCGAGATCATCGTCGTGATGCTGGGCATGAACGACGTGTTGGCGCCGAGTTTGCGAGACGACCCGGCCAACTTCGATGCCTGGCTCGCCCGCTACGCCGCTCTGGTCGAGACCCTGCGCACCCGGAGCCACCCCCGAGTGATCGCCCTGGCCACGGTCACGCCCTGCACGGAAGATCCGGCCTCGCCCAAAAACCGGGTGCTAGCCGAGTTGAACCGCCGACTCGCCGACCTGGCCCGGGAGAAGCAGTTCCGATTGCTGCCCACCAACGCCGCCGCCTACGAGATTCAGGCGCTGGGCCGCGCCGGCAAACCCGACTTCCGGGTCACGGGGGATTTCGTGCACCCCAACCGGGCGGGCCATGTGGCCATTGCCGTTGGCATGCTGCGCGGCCTGGGCGAAGCCGCGGCTGCCGAGAAGCTGCTGGCGACATACTCGGCGCTGTGGCAACCCGCCGCCGGCACGCTCCCCGCCCTGTCCTACAGCCTGACCCGAAAGGCCGGTTCTCCGGACGACGAGAGGCAGCGGTTTATGGTCGACTACCACTGGACGGCCGCCGCGGAGCAAGCCGCCCCGCTGGTCAAACCCACCCTGCCCGACGGCTGGACGGCGACACCCGAAAGCCTGACCGCGGCCAAGGGGCGCTTCGAGTTGACCGGACCCTTGGACCGCGCCCGAAACACCATCACCCTCACCGCCACCGCCGGCCGCGACAGCCGCGAGCAGACCATCGCGATTCCCGCGGGCTGGCGAATCGCCGCGGGTCCGGGCCAAAACCGGGGCTGGACGCGCAACACCATCTACGACCCCACGCAGGATCGCCAACCATTGGACGAATCCCTGGCCAACGGCGATGGCCTGACCACCCCCGTTCCCCTCCCCAAAGGCGAACCCGCTCCTTGGACGCTGTATGTGCCCAGCAACGATTACACGGGCCTGGACAATCCCGGCAGCGTGGATATGGCCGCCGTGGTGTTTTTCCGGCATAGCCACCAGGCATACGGAGCGCGCTGGATCCATAGCGACCGTGAGCGGCCGGCAAACCTGAATCTGAGCACGCGGGCCTTCGCCGGCATGTACAGTCTGGGCGTCTGGCTCAATGGCCAGCAAACCTACGCGGGCAAACTCATGGGCGAGCCCAAGCGCAAGGCAACCTCGGCCGTAACGCTCCGGAAAGGCTGGAACCTGCTGGTGTTCAAAAGCACCTTCATCCAGTGGCAATGGCAGTTCGCCATCGACCTCAGCGGTCAGGACGGCGACGACCTCGACGACCTGCGCTACGCCACCCGACCGCCGGCCTCCACGCAGATTACACCCTAGGCAAGATTTCTTTCTACACCGCCATACTCGGGGCTTGTTCCCCCGTGACTCAAACTCAAAATCTTCTCCACTATAGATAAAACCTCATCCAAGGAGCAAGGTGTGCGATGAAACTCGACTGTCCGAGAATACTGAAAAAAGCGCTGACCAGTTTGGCGATGCTCGCGGCGGGTGCCGCGATGGCGACGCAAACCGAGACACGAGGGGCCTATGCCGTTCCGGTGCCACAGTCAGGCTCCGGCCAGGCGAAGCCGGTGGTCATCGACGGCAGGCTCGAGGACTGGGATCTGTCAGGGCAGTATCTCCAATGCTACGATGTGGAGAAGTTGAAGGATGTCTACAGCGGAACCGTGGCCTTCATGTACGACGCGGACAACCTCTATGCCGCCATCCAATGGAAGGATCCGATTCCTCTGGGCAACTCCCACGACCCTCACTTTGCCGCGAACAAGGGCTGGGCGGGAGACTGCGTTCAGTTGCGGATGATAACCGACAAAATCAGCCATGTGACCGCATGGTACTATGCCCCGAAGAAAGCGGCCGCAATCCAGATCGACTATGGCAAGAGCCTAACCGCGCCTTTCGGAGGAGGAACCAAGCTCCTGCTGAGCCCTGACGGATCCTCCCGACTGAGCGATGGCGCCGAAATGGCCTTCAGCAAGGACGCCGACGGCAAAGGGTACGTGCAGGAGATCAAACTGCCATGGGGCCTGGTCGCCAACAAGAAGTTCAAGGCCGGAGACACGATCCATATCGGCGTTGAACTGCTCTGGGGCGAGTCCGATTGGCCCGTCCACCGCTACGCCGACAATCTGATGAAAGGGACCAGCAGTCGCGAGTTTTTCTGGACTGCCTATAAAAGCTGGGGGGAAGTGATCCTGTCCAAGCAGGGGGAATTGAAACTTCCCGAGCCGTCCTGGATGAAGGCCACCGCAGTCGAGGAGGCGACAGGCCCGGTTGAGATCTCCTATGAACTCCCGAAAGATGCGCAGGTGACGCTGGCGATCGACGACAGCCAGGGCCGGCGCGTCCGCAATCTGGTCGCCGAGGCCCCGCGCAAGGCCGGCAAGAATGTCGAGAAATGGGACGGACTCGACGACGCCGGAAAACCGGTACCGGCCGGCAACTACACATTCAAGGCAATCCGCCACGACGGAATCCATGTCAACTACGTCATGTCCTTTGCCAATCCTGGCAATCCGAGCTGGGCCACGTCCGATGGCAGAGGTGCCTTCTATGGTGATCACACGGCACCCCATGCGGCAGCGGCAGCGGGTGACTATGTGGCCTTAGCTTGTCCGATGGGCGAAGCGGGCAAATATCTTATCGGCCTTGATCTGACCGGGCAAAGGCTGTGGGGGCTGGCCAATCGGGTGGCCTTTGACGGGGGGCGTGCCTCTCTTGCGACCGATGGAAAAACCCTCTGGATCTCCAACGAAGGCAAGCAAGCGACCCTTTACCGGGTGGACATCGCCACGGGCAAGTATGCGCCCTGGAGAAGAACGATTCAGGATGCCGCAGGCAATGCAGCCCCGGTCCTGGATCTGCTGGTTTCAACTTACAAGCCAGAGCATGGGTCCGGGGCAAGCCACGGAGAAACAGACGTGGACAGCCAGTCGTCCCGGGTCAACATGACCGCTATCGCTCTCAACCAGGGACGACTGGCCGTCTGTTTGAACCTTGAGAATCTCGTCAAGATCCTTGATGCCGAAACCGGCGAGGTGACGTCCGAACTGACGGTCAAGCACCCTAAAGCCGTGACGGCCAACCGCGACGGCTGGATCGTCCTCTCCGACGGGAAGCTCGTGACCGTCGGCCATGACGGCAACATCGCGGATTTCGCCGCCGGGAGCTTCGCGGAAGGCTATGGATTGGCGACCGATTCCAAGGGGAATGTCTATCTTTCCGTTCGCGGCAAAGAGCAGAACGTGAAGGTGTTCTCGCCGAAAGGAAAATTGATCAGGGAAATTGGCAAGCCAGGGGGGCGTCCGTTGAACGGTGCGTTCATCGCCAACGCGATGCGCAATCCCGGACAGATCGCCATCGACAGCCGCAATCGCCTGTGGGTGACCGAGGAGACGATGAATCCGAAACGCACCAGCCTCTGGGATGCCCGCACCGGAAGGCTGATCAAGGATTTTGTCGGAACCACAACCTACGCGGGAACGGGCGCGATCAATCCCTTTGATCCGACGATGGCGTTTTCAAATAGCACCGTCTATCGCATCGATCTCGGGAAGGGGACGTATGAACCCGTTTATTCCATGGCGGATACGGGCGATCCCGCTGACATCTTTCCGGCTCGGCTTCACAATTATGTGACCAGCAAGATGGTCAAACGCGACGGCAACCTTTATGGCTACACCGGCGGCTCGGCGCGCGGTGCCTCGGACGTTACCTGTGTGCACTGGGACGGCAAGCTCTGGAGAAGCGTGGCCAACGTGGGCATTGTGCCCAAACACAAGCTCAAAGACTTGGTCGGGGAGTGGACCAAATTCAAGAATGAGATTTTCGCGGGTCGGGGGGGACAGATTTATGCTTGGGTGGATCAGAATGGAGACGGACTTGTCCAGAAGGAAGAGGTGAGTTTCGCCACTCCCATAATCGATGGAAAGCCGGTGGAGGTTTCCAGTTTCTACTGGGGGCAACTGCCGGACAACGACGGGACCCTCACCTATTTGGCCAAAGGGGAAAACGCTCTTATCAAGGTTCCAATCAAGGGAATCAACAGCGTCGGAGCCCCCATGTACGATGTCCGCAATCTGCAGGTGGTGAAGGTGGATCAGCCTATCCTCGGAAAAGGCAATGGCGAGGGGATGATCATCGGCGGCGCCAATGGGCGCGTCTATGTCAACCAGGATCCTCTTATTGCGATTGAAAAGGACGGACACGTGATTGGAGGTTATCCCAACAAGCACACCTCCGTCCATGGCTCCCATTCGGCAAAGGCCTCCAGACCCGGTTATCTGATCGGGCCGTCCTCCTTTCTAGGTGTGGCGGATCTCGGAGGCGATCTGGGCGAAGTCTTCGACCTCAACGGA
>JBFJXC010000345.1:0-4631 GCA_041623325.1 Lentisphaeria bacterium
CCCGCACTCTACGGGCAGCACAATTGGGACGACGTGGAGGTGAAGCTGGAGAAGTTCAGCGGCATCCAGGTTGAGGGTGTGGAGACCGACCTGTTGGCGATCGCCGGCGGCATGGCTCCGGACGTGCTCTACGTGAACTTCCGCAAGTCCGACACCTACATCCGCAACGGGTTTATCTATCCGCTGGACGAGTACGTGTCCCAAGTTCCCCAAAAGGAGCTGGCGGTGCGGGTGAACCCGAAACTATGGCCGGTGATCAAGCGCAAGGGGCCCAAAGGCCAGGAGCACGTCTGGGCGATGCCCTATGGCGGCGCCTTGGGCAAGGTGCTGCTCTATCGCAAGGACATCTTTGATGCCAACAAGCTCCCCTATCCCGACGCCAGCTACACCTGGGACCGGATGCTGGAGGATTGCCGCGTCCTGACGGATCCGGCGACGGGCACCTACGGGATGATGCTGAACCGCGGCAAGCAGGAATCCTGGCATTGGATGACCTATCTCTGGTCGGCAGGCGGCGAGGCCATGGTCTACAACCAGGACACCGACGAGTGGCGCTGCAGCTTCGACAGCCGGGAGGCGGCCGTCGCCCTGGACTTCTACACTCGCCTGAGCGCCGAGAAGTGGACCGACAAGAGCGGCGCCATCCGCCGCGGCTATTCCTCCAAGGACGCCGGCGAGTCCTACACCAAGTGGGAACGCGGCGAAATCGGCATGATGATGGCCTATGTCGAAGAAAAACTCATGAGCAGCATCAATCCGGAGATTACGGGCATGGCCCCGGTGCCGCTGGGTCCGACGGGGATGCGCGGAGGCGAGCTGAACAGCCGGATGATGGGGCTTTTCGCCGAGATCAAGGATGCCGCCGTGCGGGATGCGGCTTGGGAGTACATCCGCTTCATTGAAAGCGACGAGGCCAACGCCATCAAGACCCGGATCATGGTCGAGGGCGGTTTCGGCCCATTCCTGAATCCGGCCCATCTGCGCCGCTACGGCTACGGCGAACTGGAGCGCCTGAGTCCCAAGGGCTGGGCCGAGACCTTCCAGGTGGCCATCGGCACCGGCAAACCCGAACCCTACGGCAAAAACAGCAATGTGGCCTACGAAATGATGACCTATCCCATTCAACAGGCCGAGCAGCTCGCCCGTCAGGATGCGCTGCCCCAGGATCCGGAACAACGACTCGAGGCCATGCAGGGACTATTGCGCGAGGCCAATGCCCGCGCCAACGAAATCATGATCGGCATCATCACTCCGGCCGAACGCCTCAAACGGCGCATCGTCGCCTGGCTGGCTCTGGGCGGCATCCTCGTCGCTTTTACCCTCGTCTTCCGCAAGATCATCAAAATCTTCACCCCGCCCGCCAGCTATGCCAACCAGCCCCGCAAAAGCTGGGATTTCCGCCGCTACGGCTGGGCCTACGTGCTTCTGGCGCCGGCCCTGATCTCCATTGTGACCTGGCAGTATGCCCCTCTTTTGCGAGGCTCGCTGATGGCCTTTTGCGACTACCGCCTGCTCGGAAAATCCACGTTCGTCGGCGTGGACAACTTCGGCAACCTGCTCTTCGACAGTTTTTGGTGGCAGGCCGTCTGGAATGCCCTGCGCTATAGCTTCCTGGTTCTGTCGATGACCTTTATGCCGCCGATCATTCTGGCCATCGCCCTCCAGGAGGTTCCGCGCGGCAAACTGCTCTTCCGCCTGATCTACTATCTGCCGGCGGTCATCTCCGGTCTGGTGACCGTCCTCCTCTGGAAACAGTTCTACGCCCCGAGCGAGCGGGGCGCGCTCAATGCCCTGGTCCTGCAGATCCCGGCCATCGGCTTCATCGGCGCCGGGCTGGCTTTCTTCCTGATCTGCTTCGCCTTCAGCCGCCGCCTCTGGCTCCACGAAATGCGCTGGCAGGGGTGGTGCTTCGTCGTCGCCGGGCTCATGCTGTTCTACACCTTCGCCAGTCTGGCCGGACCGATCCTCTTCCCGGCAGGGGAAGGCCTGGGCACCAGTCTCGGCCGCCTGGCGGGCCGGCTCTTTCTGGTGACTCCGGAAGCCTACAACTGGCTCAGCGATCCCCGCACCTCCATGCTGTCCTGCGTCATCCCCATGATCTGGGCCGGCATGGGACCGGGCTGCCTGATCTATCTGGCCGCGCTCAAGGGGATTCCCAACGACTACTATGAGGCGGCGGACATGGACGGCGCGACCTTTATCGACAAGCTGCTGTTCGTGGTCTTTCCCACCCTGAAGGCCCTGGTCATCATCAATTTCGTCGGCGCCTTCATCGCGTCGTGGTATTCGGCCACGGGCAACATCCTGGTGATGACCGGCGGCGGCGCCAACACCGAGACCGCCGGACTGCACATCTGGTACAAGGCCTTCACCTACCTGAAGTTCGGTCCGGCCACGGCCATGGCCTGGATGCTGGGCTTCCTGCTGATCGGCTTCACCGTCCACCAGCTGCGCATTCTCTCCCGGGTCGAATTCAAGGCACAAGGATCGGCCAAGTGACGGGCCCGTGTGGAAAAAGACGACATCCAACAATCGACAACAGCTAATTCTGGAAACGAACCATGGCGATCATTTCAACAATTGGACGCAAATCCCTCAAGGTCAGGCTGCTGATCGGAACCATCTATGCGGGGTTGAGCATCGGGGCTCTGACCATGCTCTATCCGTTCTGCCTGATGCTGGCCGGCAGCACCAAAAGCGCGGTGGACTCGCCGGACGCGCATATCATCCCGCCCTTCCTGCGCAGCGAACTGGCGCTCTACCAGAAATACATGGAGACGCAGTTCAACGAGGCCTTTTCCGTCATGAAGGCGACTTACGGCATGGAGGCCACCTCCTTTCGCGACGTCAAACCGCCCGAGACGATCAACCCCCGCCTGACCGGCATCTGGGAGACCTTTTGCCGGGAAGCGAATCTGCCCTTCTACTGCTTCGATGTCGGGGAATTGTACGTCAAAGACTCCCGGGGGGTCCTGCCCCGTCGTCTGCGGATGTTCAAGAGGCAGATGATCGAGCGTTTCAACAACGACATCGACGCGCTGAACGGGGAGCTGGGCATGAATTTTGTCAGCTGGAACAATTTCAACGCGCCAGTCCAGCCACTGGACCTGCGGTTTCGCAAAGCCTCGCTCACCCCCTTCGCCAGTGTCCAGCGCGGGTTCGCCGCTGCACAGCCGATCGGCGTCCGCTACTACGTCAGCCTGGAGGGGGTCTACCTTCACAACTTCCTGATGCTCCGCTACGGCAAGTCTATCGAGAGCTACAATGCCAGCCATAAAACGGCCTATGCCGGATGGGACCAGGTCCACCTTGACCGACGCCTCCCCGACGGAAACGGACGCAGCCAACTCGAACGCGACGACTGGGAAAGCTTCGTGCGCGGCATCGTCAATCTGCTCTGGGTCCGCTGCGACAAGACGGCCGCCCCCGCCTATCACGCCTACCTCAAGGCCAAGTACGACACGATTGCCATTCTCAACAAGCGCTACGAGACAGCCTACTCCGACTTTGGCGAGATTCCTCTGGTAGAGGAGCCCGCGCTGGCCGGGCTGGTGCAGGCGGACTGGGCCGGTTTTGTCGAGGGCTGGAAAGATCCGCAGACGGATGTTCTTCATCAAGCTCCGCTGCAGTCGCTGCGCATCCACAGCGTCGACTTCATCTTCCGCGACTGGCTCCAGGCCCGCCACGGCACCATCGCCGACTTCAACGCCAAGGCGGGAACGAGTTTTTCGGACTGGCTGGCGATCCGTCCCCCGCAGCAAGACCTGCACTATCAATACTTCAAAGCGCATACCGGCGAGCTGCGCCGCGAGTTCACCGTGCGCAACTTCATCTCCGTCTTCGACTACATCGTGATGCACGGCCGCGGCATTCTCAACACCATCATCTACTGCAGTCTGGCCATTCTGGCCGCGCTGACCATCAACCCCCTGGCCGCCTACGCCCTGAGCCGCTACAAGCCCCCCTCCAGCTACAAGGTCCTGCTGGTGCTGATGATGACCATGGCCTTCCCTCCCATGGTCACCCAGATCCCGGTCTTCCTGATGCTGCGCGACCTGCACCTGCTCAACAGCTTCTGGGCCCTGATCCTGCCCGGACTGGCCAACGGCTATTCCATCTTCCTGCTCAAGGGGTTCTTCGACAGCCTCCCGCAGGAACTCTACGAGAGCGCCGCCATCGACGGCGCGGGCGAGTTCCGCATCTTCTTCCAGATCACCATGAGCCTTTCCAAGCCGATCCTGGCGGTGATCGCCCTGAACACCTTCACCCTGGCCTACGGCAACTTCATGATGGCCTTGCTGATCTGCCAGGACGAGAAGATGTGGCCGCTCATGCCCTGGCTCTACCAGCTGCAGCAGCGCAGCACCACGGGCGTGGTCATGGCCTCACTGCTGGTGGCGGCGGTCCCCACCTTCGTCATCTTCAGCCTCTGCCAGAACATCATCATGCGCGGCATCGTGGTGCCCGTCGAAAAATAGGCACTCGTTTACTGCTCACCCGAACCCGGCACACCCATGTCGCCTTTGAAGATTTCGTTCAACACGAGTCCGGCCACGCCGCGCAGAACCGGAGACTCGGAGTTGACGATCTCGATGGGCACCTTCGCCTTTTCGCGCCCTTCCATATGCGCC
>JBFJXC010000346.1:0-4622 GCA_041623325.1 Lentisphaeria bacterium
GTATACGCAGCAATTCGGCACAACCGGGTTGAAAACGATCCGTCTGGCGGCAGAGCACGACCGCTTTGATTTTGTCGGCGAAGCCGAGGTAAGCGGCTTGACCATGACGGCGGCCGTGAGGCACACCTGCCGCACCTCCGACTCCCGCCCGGCCGCCGTCGGGAATACCACCACAACCGGCACGCTTTGCCAAACCGACTTCTCCGCCCGGCTGGCCTGCGGGGAAACCCTCATCCTCGAAAAACACGCCGCGTTCTACACCGACGTCGATCCCGAACCCTATGATCTGGACAGCGCACGACAGACGGCAACCGCGACCGCCGGCGACGGCTTCGAGACGCTGGCCCAGGAACAGCACCGCTTTTGGAGCGAGTTCTGGGCGGAGAACGGCGTGGAGATCGAGGGGAACACCGCCGACTTGCAGGCCGTGCGCTACAACCAGTTCATGATGCGGCAAAACCTGCCGCCCGCGGACAGCGGCTCCATCTCGGCGACCGGATTGACCGGGGCCAAGTACAAGGGGTGGATCTTCTGGGACACCGAAATCTTCATGGCGCCTCAGTTCAACTTCTCCTCCCCGGCCAGAATGAGACAGTTGCTGAATTTCCGCTACAACCAACTGGACCAGGCCCGAGCCAACGCGTTATTCTTCTACAGCCGCGGTGCCGCCTATCCCTGGTCGACCATCAACGGCCACGAAACCAACCACGATCTGCTCGTTTCCCGCGCCCAATATCACATCAGCCTCGACATCGCCCACGCCGCCTGGTTGTATTTCCTGACCAGCGGCGACCTCGACTGGCTGGTGGAAAAGGGCCTGGAGATGATGCTGGAGATCTCCCGGTTCTTCTTAGACCTCGGCGCGTTTTCTCCGGCCCTCCAGGGCAAGTTCGTCATCAACGTGGTCTGCGGTCCCGACGAATACAGCTTCCACGTCGACAACAACTACTACACCAACCTGCTTTGCAAGAGCCTCTTCGAAAACACCCTGAAAACCCTGGCCATGGCCCGCGAACACAAGCCGGCTTTTGCCCACGACTTGCTGAAGCGCCTGCGCATTGCCGACGAGGAGCTCCGGCAATTCGGCCGGGCCGCCGAGAACATGCACTTGCCCTACAGCGCAGAATTCGGCGTGCATGAACAGGATAGCGGCTACCTGACGCGCAACCCCGTCAAGATGGACAAGGTGCCCCGCAACTATGAAATCAAACAGGATATGGGCACGCTGGAAATCTCGCGCCGGCAAATCACCAAGCAGGCCGACCTGGTACTGGCCATGGTCCTGATGCCCGATCACTTCAGTCCGGAAGCCAAGCGCCGAAACTACGAATTCTACGAGCCCCGGACCTGCCACGCCTCCTCATTGTCCCCCAGCGCCCACGGCATCATCGCCAGCGAAATCGGCAACGACCGGGAGGCCTACGACTATTTCCGACAAACGGCGTACATGGACCTGGACGACTTCAAGGGCAACACCCGCGACGGCATCCACTTCGCCTGTTCCGGCGGCACCTGGCTAATGACCGTGGCCGGCTTTGCGGGCATGCGCCTGACCGAACAGGGCTTGCGGTTCGACCCGCGTTTGCCCGCGCAATGGACCCGCCTGACCTTCCCATTCTACTTTCAAGGCTGCCGACTCTTCTTTGACATCGACCACCGTCGTTGCCGCGTCGAACTCCTCGCCGGAGACGGCTGCTCTCTGAGCCTGGGGGGAAAACCCCTCCAGCTCACGGCCGATGCACCCGAGGCAACGGCGGCATACGGAGGCGACAGGGACGAGAGCAGAATCCGGGCAGTCATCTTCGACTTGGATGGCGTCATCGTGTCGACCGACGATCTGCACTTCCGAGCCTGGAAGCGCCTGGCCGAAACCGAAGGCATCCCCTTCGAACGCGAAGACAACGACCGCCTGCGCGGCGTCAGCCGCATGGAGTCGCTCGACATCATCCTGGAAAAGGCATCGCGGTCATACTCCGGCCACGAGAAACGCGAGATGGCCGAACACAAGAACACCATCTACCGGGATTCCCTGAAGACGCTCTCCCCCACCGACGTCCTGCCGGGTGTCAAAGACGTGATCGCCGGCCTGCGAGCGGCAAACGTCAAGATCGCCATCGGCTCCTCGAGCCGAAACGCGCAGCCGATCCTCGAGGCCATCGGCCTGGGGGAAACCTTCGACGCGGTCGCCGACGGCACGCACATCAGCCGTTCCAAGCCTGATCCCGAAGTGTTCCAGTTGGCCGCACGGATGCTGGAACTGCCCGCGCGGCAGTGCCTGGTCGTCGAAGACGCCGATGCGGGAGTGGATGCCGCCCTGGCCGCCGACATGCCGGTGCTCGCCGTAGGCGCGGCCGCATCGCACCCCGGAGCAACGTTGAAAGCCCCGGACTTGGCGCGCATCGATCTGGATTGGCTGCTCAAACGCGCCGCCGGAAACGCCGCGAAGGCTTGAGCTAGGTTGCCCATTTCCCGGAAGGCGGCTTATTGGGGGGCGTTAGCGGGGGCTTTGCCGGGCGCAGCCCGTCCGACAGGTGTAGCCCCCGCCCTCGACGGGCACAAAGTTGAGGTGGTGGGTGATGCTGCTCAGCGTTTCCTCGGCGTGATGGCTCACGTAGAGCACGTGGGTGCCGGAGTGTTGGGCCACGTGGTCAATCAGCTTGAGGACCATCTCGCGGTTGGGGGCATCCAGCCCGAGGCAGGGTTCGTCCAGGACCAGCACTTCGGGGTGCTTGACCATGGCACGGGCGATCAGCACCAGACGCTGCTCCCCATAGGAAAGGCTGCGCAGCGGCACGTCCTGCTTGTCGGCCAGCTGCAGGATGTCAAGCCAGTGAAGAGCTTCCTGCCTCTGCTGGGCAGAGACCTTGCCGTAGACGCCGATGGAGTCGAAGAACCCCGACACCACCGCGGTCAGCACCGTGGTGCGCACGCGGTAGTCCCGCTGCAGAAGGGTGGAGACCAGGCCGATGCGCCTCTTGACGTCCCACACCGTCTCCCCCGTTCCCCGCCGAACGCCGAACAGCTCGATGTCGTTGGCATAGCCCTGGGGATGATCGCCGCTGACCAGCGACAGCAAGGTGGACTTGCCGCAGCCGTTCGGACCGGCAATGCGCCAGTGTTGGCCCCGGCGCACCGTCCAGTCCACCTCGCGAAGGATGGTGGTGTCGCCGTAGGCAACCCGGACCTGGTTCATGCGAATCAGCGGATCGCCGGCAAAACGTCCAGCGTCCAGCAGCCGGTGCTGCCCGGGCAATTCCTCCGGCAGACTGTGGTGGTAGGTGTGCAATAGCTGCAAGGCCGCGGAGGCCAGCATCGCGTCCTTTTCCCCCGCCAGGACCAGGCGCCGGTCCCGGACATATCCCACATGGGTGATCCAGGGCAGGATCTCGTCGAAGCGGTTGACAACCAGGATCACGCCGACACCGCGGCCGGCCAGGTCGCCAATCATGGCTCCGAGATGCTCGCGACTGCCCGCGTCCAACCCTTCAAAGGGTTCGTCGAGCACCAGAACCCGGGGTTTGGCAATGAGTGCCCGACAGATCAGCACCTTGCGCATCTCCCCCGTGGACAGGTACTTGATGCCCCGCTCCAGAAGACCGTCCACCCCCAGCAGCCTGGAAAGCTCCCCCAGCTCGTCGGCGCGGCCGCCCTCCTCCAGGATGAACTCGCCGGCGAGGCGCCCGGGATCGACCCGGTTGGTTAGATCGCTGTCGTCGTTGTAGCGCTCCTGCTCGATAATCTCGTCGATCCGTTCAAATGAGACATACCCGGAGCGTTCCGGGAATCGGGCGGTTCCGGAACTCACCCTGCCCTGCCCCGCCAGAACCTGCCCGACCAGCGTCTTGCCCGATCCGTTCGCCCCAACCAACGCCCAGGCCTGGCCCGATTCCATAGCAAAGGTATAGGGACCGGCTTCCAGTCCGGACGGCAGTTCCAACACGCACTCATTCAGGGATAGCAACCCACTCATTTACGTCTTCTTTTGCCGTACAGATTTGTTTTTTCAGCTGTGAACAGAGGACCTGCAATATAACCGTTCAAATAGCCGGCGGGGTGGGGGCATTCGCCTCTGGCCTAAACCTGCCTAGCCGAAAGTCTGCGGTCGCATGGCGACCGCACGGACCGCGGCGCCGCAGGCCGTTCCGATTTTCCCACAAAAAAAGCGGTGCCGGGACGGCACCGCTTCGTACACTTGGATTAAGAATCTGCCGTGGCCATCCTACTCCAGGATGATGTCCTGGTAGGTTTTACCCGGAGGAATCATCGGCAACACATGCTCCTGGTACTGGACGTGAACATCCAGCAGGAAAGGCCCGTCGGTCTCGAGCATTTCCTGGATGGCGTCGTCCAGCTCCTCGACCGTCCAGACATCGCGGCCGGGGATCAAATAGCCCTTGGCGATGTCCACGAACCGGGGATACGGCTGGTCCGAATGCTCGCTGCCCAGCACGGTGTTGCCCCGCTGGCTGCCATAGAAGCGGTCTTCCCATTGGGCCACCATGCCCAGGTGCTGATTGTTGAGAATGACCATCTTCACGCCGACCTCTTCGCAGTGAGCCGTGCCCAACTCCTGGATGTTCATCTGAAAACTGCCGTCGCCGTCGATATTGATCACCACGGCA
>JBFJXC010000347.1:0-4599 GCA_041623325.1 Lentisphaeria bacterium
CCCCCCCCCACGGAAAAGGGAATGAAGATCTCCGCTGCCACCCGGCGCACCACCTCGAGCATGATGCCCCGCCCCTCCGACGAGGCGGTGATGTCGTAGAACACCAGTTCGTCCGCGCCTTCCTCGTAGTAGTAGCGGGCCATGTCGACCGGATCGCCGATGTCCACGTTGTTCTGAAACTTCACCCCTTTGGTGGTGCGGCCGTCGCGCACGTCCAAACAGGGAATGATGCGTTTGCTGAGCATGGGAGAAACTCCGGTATTAAACATTAGAAATTAGCGATTTGAAACGGGATTGGGACCGAAACCTGAACTCCTGAATCCTGACTATTCGATGACGAGCGCGATCACGAGCGCGATCACGATTTACACTCGAAACCTGAAACCTGAATTCCTGAACACTAAAAACCCTAAAGTCGATCACGAGCGCGATGACGAGCGCGATCACGATTTACACCCCGCCCCTGGCGGGGCAAGCCCGACATTTATCCCGCCAAAGGCGGGACCTGACGCCCGACACCTGAAACCTCCCTACGGCGTCCAGCGGCAGAAGTTGTCCAGCAACTTCAGACCAGGGCGGCCGCTCTTCTCCGGATGGAACTGGAAGGCCACCAAGTTGCCCCGTGCCGCCCCGCAGGCGAAATCGTACCCGTAGGTCGCGGTGGCGCAGACCACTTCCGGCGCCGGAACCGGATGATAGGAGTGCACAAAATAGAACTCGCTGCCCTCAGGCAGAGCCTGCCAGACAGGATGATCGCCCGCAAAGCGGACCCGATTCCAGCCCATCTGCGGAATCTTAAGGGCACGATCGCTGCCCTTCTCGGTCAGATTCTCCGCAAAATGCACCACCTGTCCGGGCAACAGGCCCAGACAGTCGGTCCCGCCATCCTCCTCGGAGCGCTCGAACAGAATCTGGTACCCCAGGCAGATTCCCAGAAATGGCTTGCCGGCGGCCACGGCCTGGCGCAGAGGCTGTTCCAGGCCCAGCTCCCGCAAATGGCCCATGGCCTCGCCGGCAGCCCCCACGCCGGGAAAGATAATGTGGTCGGCACTGGCAATCTCGGCGGGGTTCGAGGTAATGCGGCCTTCGTGGCCCAGATAAGTCAGGGCCGCCAGCACGCTGGTCAAGTTTCCGGCCCGATAGTCTACAACAGCAATCATGGATCAGTCTTTCTAGTGCACAATCTGGGTGCCGATGCCATCGACAGTGAAAATTTCAAGCAGCAGGGAATGCAGCAGACGCCCGTCGATCATATGGACCTTGCCGCAACCCGCGTTGAGGGCTTCGACCGCGCTGCGGACCTTGGGGGCCATGCCGCCGGAAATCGTTCCATCGGCCACCAGGGCGTCGACATCGTCGCAGCGCACCGTGGAGATCAGAGAATTTTCGTCTTTGGGATCCCGGAGCAGGCCGGGCACGTCGCTGAGGAAAACCAGCTTGGCGGCCTGAAGTTCCGCGGCGATACGGCAGGCGGCCATGTCGGCATTGACGTTGTAGACCTTGCCGTCCATGTCGCGTGCGACCGGGGTGATCACCGGCACTTCGTTGCGGTTGAGCACCCAGCGGATCTGCTCGGCGTCCACATTGATCACCCGGCCAACATAGCCCAGATCCAACTCCTCCCCCGTCTCCTGATCTACGGAACCGATCCGTTCGGCACGCAGAATGTTCTTGCCGGAAACGGCCCGAGGCCGCCCGCCGTGGTTTTGCATGGAAGCCACCAGGCTGGCGTTCACGTCCCCGTGCAGGACCTCGTCCACCACCGAAATGGTCTTCTCGCAGGTATAGCGCAAACCGTTGATGAAGCGCGTTTCCACTCCTTCGGCCTTCAAGCGGGCGCTGATGGCCTTGCCGCCACCGTGCACGATCACCGGCTTCATGCCCGCACATTCCATAAAGACGATGTCCCGCAGCACACTTCGCGTGCATTCCGGATTTTCCATCGCGCTGCCACCGAACTTGATGACCACCACGCTGTTGCGGAACTGCTGGATGTAGGGCAACGCCTCGATCAGCGCCGCGGCTTTTTCTATGATTTTTTCCATAATGCCTAGTCCCAATATGCCTTGCTCGCCTTGAACACCGGTCCTTCGTGGCAGGTGCGCACATACTCCCAGCCGTCCGGATTGTCCGCCTTCATCTTCACCACGCAGGCAAAGCAGGCGCCTACGCCGCAACACATGGCATGATCCAGACTGATCTCCGCATCCACGCCCCTGTCGAAGGCAATCAGGCTGACCGCCCGCAGCATCGGGTTGGGCCCGCAGGCGAACACGGCCGGGGAGCCGGCACTCTCGTTCAACGCCTTTTTCAGCAGGTCCGTCACCAGCCCGTGATGGCCGCGGGATCCATCGTCGGTGGAAACCTCCACGCTACAGCCCAACGCCTTGAATTCTTCGACCAGCAACAGATCCCGTGCGCTGCGCCCGCCGATTAGCACCCGGCAGGGAACCGGGCTGCGCTTGGCCAACAAATAGGTCGCGGCACAGCCATAGCCGCCAGCCACGATGATCGGCGTCGACCCGGCCGTCGGCTGGGAGTAGCCGGTGCCTAGGGGACCCATCACATTCACCGCAGCCCCAATCGGCAAGTCGGCCAAGTGTTTCGTTCCTTCACCGACCACCTTGTAGACGATCACCAGCACCCCGCGTTGAGCGTCGGCGTCGCAGACGCTGAATGGCCGCCGGAGAACCCGATGCTCGAAATAGGGAAAACGGACATGTACGAACTGTCCCGGCTGCACCAGGGAGGCCACCGTTGGGGCCTTCAACTCCAAGCGAAAATAATCGTCCTGTAAGCGGCTGTTGCTCAGGATGACCGCGTCTTCCTGCTTCTTTTTCACTCCATCACCACCTGTTCAAGCTAAGCGATCGTCAATAGTCTTGCAGCGTTGCGGCCAGCACATCCAGGAACCGGTCCAGGTCGGCCTGGCTGCTCGCCTGCCCGAAGCTGACCCGCAGCACACCCCGGGCCCGGCGTTCGTCAATACCCATGGCCTTCATCACATGGCTGATATCCGGCGACTCGGCCGTGCAGGCGCTGCCGGTGGCCACCACCACGCTCCGTTCGGCCATGGCCCGCATTAGCACCGCGCCTTCGAAACCCGGAAGCGTAAACGATAAGATATAAGGTGAAGCGCTCTCCGGCGACAGCACCTGGCACGGAAAACGCCCATCTTCCTGCAAGCGCCCCCGCAGAGCCCGGTTCAATTCGGCTATTCGGGCCAGCGTCTCCTGCCGGCGCTGCACAGTCAGACCAACGGCTTGGACGAACTCCAGAATGCCGACCACATCCACCGTTCCCGGTCGCAGTCCCCTCTGCTGCCCCCCCCCATATAGCAACGGCGTCAGTTCCACTCCCCGCCGGAGAACCAAGGCCCCGACACCGGCCGGGCCTCCCAGCTTGCGCCCCCCCACCACCAGCAAATCGATGCCACCCTCCCGCCAGGGCAACGGCAGCTTGCCCACGCTCTGCATGGCATCCACGGCCAGGCGGGACTTGGGAACTACGGTGCGCATCCAGCGGCGAAGCTCCTGAAGATCGTGTCTTACCCCGGTCTCGTTGTTCACGTGGCAGACGGCCAGCAAATCCGTGTCCCTCGGAAGCACGCGCTCGGCCGCCTCCAGATCGAGGGACCCGTCCTGCCGGACCGGCAACTCAAACGTGTGGCCACCTTCGTGCCGGGCGAACTGCCGGCACGGATCGAGCATGGCATGGTGCGCGGTGGCCGCCACCCCCACCGTCGCCCGATTTCGTCCCCGGAGGAAGCCCAGGCAGGCCAAATTGCACGCTTCGGTTCCGCCGCTGGTCCAGACCACCTCGGCGTCCCCGGGCGGAATCCCCAAGAGCGACAAGAGCTCCTGCTCGGCCCTCAGCGCCGCCCGATGGCACTGCCCGCTCTGGCGGCTGGTTCCGTGGGGGTTGGCGAAATAGGTCCGGCACAGGTCGGCATGCCGCGCGGCCACCTCCGGCAACACCGGGGTTGCGGCGGCATGGTCTAGATACACCAGCGTTTCCGACATGCTCCTCACTCACTCCGAATCGAACTGTTTGCGCAGCGCGTCCTTGTCCCGGTCGCGCTTCGACTCGATGGAGGCCAGCTCCACCTCCATGTCGCGCTGAACTTGGGCAAGCCTTTCCGCATCGCCTCCTGCCTGGGCCAAACGCGCCTGAAGATCGAACTTCGCCTGAGCCAGTTTCGAATCCGCAATCCGGTCGATCTGGGCCAATTGCTCCTTCTGCTCGGGGCTGTATTCCTTCAACGGCCCGCCCATGCGTTCCATCGCCAATTCAAACGCACTTTTCATCTGATAGTCCTTTTGACTCACAAGGTTTTGACTACGAGGCTGGTAGAACATGCACATGGCCTAATTCACCGTAGTCGAGTATGGCGCGGTCGGCCGTCACCAATGTGCAACCCAACTGCCGTGCCGTCGCAATGATGATGCGGTCGACTGGATCCCCATGAAAAACGCCGGGCATGCGGGTGCTGGCAACGGCAATCTCGGGAGAAAGGGGAAGCAACGAAATACCTGGAGCCGCAAGAGCCTGAGAGACCCATACTCCGCAGTCCATATCGAAGGTTATCCGTTCGTTGGC
>JBFJXC010000348.1:0-4579 GCA_041623325.1 Lentisphaeria bacterium
AGCGGGACCCCGACCTCGAGTCATTGAGTCAAACTTTTTTCATGGCTGCCGTGTACCGTTGCCGTGCTCCATCGTCGGGTCCCGACCGCGGAAAGCGCAAGAGGAGTGCGGGGCACGACTGCGCAAGACGAATCCACATGGAAACTTAGTCAAGAACATTGCCCCCCACCCTCCAGGTCCTGGAGAAAACGCCTGGCACCACGGCCTTTGATCTTCTTCTCAAGAGCACGGGCTGCGGAGGAATCGGCAACGTCGGCCCACCAGACGCGCTGCCAGTCGTCCGCCCGCGATGTCCAGCTGCTTTGGCCACGCCGATGCTGACGTTCCCTCTTGGCCGTAAACTTGGACATGCCGATGTAGAAGCGCTGCAACGACGGGGAATACAAGATGTAAACGTGATACATGGAACACGGCCCCTCCCAGATGCAAAAAAGCCCGGCCGGAGGCCGGGCTAAAGAATGGGGTGGATGAGGGGACTCGAACCCCCGACCTCCTGGGCCACAACCAGGCGCTCTAACCGACTGAGCTACAACCACCATTTCAAGCGGAAAACTCGCATAATATGAACCGGCATTGTCGCCTTGCAACCGACTCGCGCAGATTTTACCGGGTCCTTTGGGATCAAGGGCCGCGCAAAAAGATGGTGTACTCCAGGAACAGACCGAGCAGAAACAGGCCTGCACCGGTCAGCATCCAAGAATAGAATTGTTCGCGATAGTCCATGAAGCGGGGAACTTCCATGCCAATGGTTTCCAGCTGGTCGATCTCCTCCATCACCTGTCCGAACATCGCCGCATCCCGAGCGGCAAAATATTTCCCCCCGGTTTCGGCGGCGATCTTCTCCAACAGCTCCTGATCGAGTCCGTAACCAGCCTGCACCAGCTGCCGCCGGCCGAACCAGCCCGACCGAATAGCCACGGCCTGTCTGCCGCCTATGCCGACGGTATAGACCGAAACCGCAAATTGGGCGGCAATTCCGGCGGCTTCCACGGGAGTGATCTTGGCCTCCACATTATTCTCGCCGTCCGTGAACAGCACGGCTACCCGGCGCTTGGCTTGGGAATCCTTGAGGCGGCTGGTGGCCGAGGCAATTGGCGGAGCGATGCCCGTGCCGTTGTCTGCAAACATACCGGGCTGCAGCGTCTGGAGATGGTTCAAGAGAAAATCATGGTCCAAAGTAGGTGGGCAGACCACATAGGGACGGGTGGCAAAGGCGATCAGACCGATGCGGTCGCCGGGGCGCCTCTGAACAAACTTGGCAAGTTCCTGCTTGGCCACCTCCAACCGGTTCTTCAGCAAGCCACTCTGGATCTGCCGAGCGGCCTCGTCCATCCCCAGGCCTGCAGAGGGGTCGAAGGCCTCCATGCTACCGGAGACGTCCAGCAGCAGCATGATATCGATCCCCTCCGCATGCTGCATGACTTTCTCCAGGCCCTCCTGCGGCCTCATCAGGGCCACCACTAGCAGGGCCAGGCCCAACGTCTGGATGAGAAGGGGCGCGTGAACGGGACGCCAGAGGGATCGGCTCTTGCCCGCCCCGTACGTCCCCGCATGGGAGACCAGCAGGCTCGGGGGGCGGCGGCGCAGAGACCAATAGAATGCCCCCAAAAGCGGCAGCAGAAGGAGTGCAAACCAGGGGCTGAAAAAATGAGGCATCACGGTCCGCCCTCCCCTGTGTTCTCCAGCATTTTCGGCTGACTTTCGCTCACAAAGCGCCGGGCTTGCCCCAACGCCTGCTCCAGCTGCTGCTGCGTGGCCTGGGCCCGGGCGAACTTGATCATATCCGCGGAGGTCAGAAACTCGGTCAGCAGCAAGCGATGCTCACGGCGGAGCTGCTCACGGCCTTGCATTTCGATTAGAAATTCAGGGGTCGTGCGTCCGGAGGCCGGCAGATCGAACCGGCGCTCCAGGTAGTCCCGAACAATGTCGGTCAGGGCCACGAAGAATGCCTCCGCCGGCATAGGCAGTCTGGCCTTAAGCTGCTGCAGGGCCAGCGAGGCAGTCTCCCATGGAGGGACAACCGGCACGGGTGTCGGCGGGCGGGACCTCTGCCGCCAGATCTTCCCGGCCAGCGCCATCAAAATCCCCAGCAAGGCGAGGGCCCAGCCCCAGCGTTTGAGCCAACCAAAGCGCTCGGCCTCCAGCGGACCGGCCATGTCAAGAACCACCCCCGAAGGATCCATTCCCACCACCTCTAATTGAGGCAACAACACCTTCACGACATCATCCGGAGTTTGCTTGCGGTTCTCCGTAAACCCGATCCACAACTCCCCCGGAACCAATGTGCCCAGGTCGAACGGTTGCAGCACCACCTTGCAGGTCCAACGCCAGGTTCCTGGCCCAATACCCGCCAGACGCCGGCTGGGCTCGCCCAACCGGCCCAGCGATTCCGGCAGACCATGCACATCCATGTCCTTTCGCGGCAATCGGTACCAGGGGCATTCCACCCGGGCGGACACTTCAACCGGAACCCCCAGATGGATCCCCGTTTCCGGGGTAACCGACAACTCCATCAGGGTGGGAGGCCGATTCTGCTGCCAGCCCCGGACGAAAAGCCCCAGGATGACTAGGAGCAGCAGCACGCCCAGAGCTGCGGCTGCCCGGGCCAGTTTCTTGAAATATGATGGTATCTGTGTCTGCATATAATTATTTATTTTGCCATGGAGACCGGCGTCCCCGGCGATATCCCGCTCCCCTTCAGGGAGCAATTTCCTATTTCCAATCAAACCCAGGGTGGCGGCCATCGGCCTTACCCCGGGCTTTATTCCGTACCCACTTCGGGGAAAGCAGCCCACCTCGCGAAGCGATGGCTGCTATTGATTTTGAAGGGCGGGACTCCGTCGAGTCGGGACAGTGATGCTGGTTCATCAAGACAGCGGCTCGACGGAGTCTCGCCCTCCAGCCCCAACCCTTCACAGTTCACAGTTCACAATTCACAGTTAGCAATTCACAGTTCATCGCTCAACGCCGCCTTTCCCGGGTCCGGAAGAACTGCATTAGCGGCACCACGTAGTCCTCGCCATTGATGATATCGATCAAATCCACCTTGGCCTTCTTGAACCACTGCTGCTGGTCGAAACGCAGCGCACTGGCCTCCAGGCTGGCCTGACGGCGCTGGCCTTTGGACCGCCCGAAATAGCTAAAGGCCTGGCCTGTTTCAGCATCCTCCAGTTCGAGCAGGCCTGTCACCGGTGCAGCCAGTTCAGCACGATCCAGAATGCGCATGCCCACCACGTCGTGCTTGCGGCCAGCCACGGCCAGTGCCTTGTCAAAACCACTGTCCAGCATGTCGCTGATTAGAAACACGACAGCCCGGCGCGGTGTCAAGCTCATGAGGGATTCCAAAGCCGAAGCGATGTCCGTACCCCGCTTCTGGCGCCGATGGGCCAGCATTTCCCGGATCAAACGCAACACATGCCGCCGCCCTTTGCGCGGCGGCACGAACAGCTCAGCCTCGCTGGTAAACAGCAGCAGCCCCACCCGGTCGTTGTTCCGGATAGCGCTGAAAGCCAGCAGAGCGGCCAGTTCGGCCGCCTGCTCATTCTTGCTGCGGTCGGTACTGCCGAAATCCCCCGAGGCACTGACATCCACCGCCAGAAAAACGGTCAGCTCCCGCTCCTCGACAAACTTCTTGACAAACGGCCTGCCCATGCGGGCACTCACATTCCAGTCGATGGTGCGGACATCGTCCCCCGCCTGGTAGTCGCGCACCTCGTCGAACTCCATGCCGCGGCCTTTGAAGACGCTCTGATACGCCCCTCCGGTCAGTTCGTCCACAATCTTGCGGGTACGAATCTCGATGCGCCGAATATTGGCTATGACATCCTTGGTCAGCATGGTCGTTGGTATAGGTTTGGGGGTTCGGGTTTCAGATAACCGCCCGTCATCGAAATAGCCGGTTTGGGTTTCAGTGTTCAGGGTCAGGGAACCTATGGGTGGAGCATCCCTGCTCCGGAGCGTGATGCTTCATCCCGTGAGTTGGAAGCTCCCGCCACCAGTCACCATGTCACAACACCCCTACGGAGTGCGCAGCTCGTCAAGCAATTTCTTGACCAGGTCGTCGCTGGTCAGATTCTCGGCCTCTGCCTCGTAAGTGGGAATGATCCGATGCCGGAGCACATCCAAGGCCACGTCCTTGACATCCTGCGGGACCACATAGGCCCGGTTCTCCAGCAGGGCATGGGCCTTGGCCGCCAGCGTCAGGGCCAAGGTGGCGCGGGGAGAGGCACCATATTCGATCAGCCCGGATATTTCCTCCAGGCTGGCCTCCTTTTGGCGCTCCGAGAGCTGTTCCCGGCCTGCCCGGCGACTGGCAAATACCAGATCCAGAATATACTCGCCGATCTTGGCATCCATGTAGACTTTATCCACCCACTGGCGAACCTTGAGAATCTCCTCGGGAGAGGTCACCTGTTGAACCGCCAGGTCGTTAACCGGATGGGCCATGCGCTCCATGATGCGGCGCTCTTCCTCGCGGTTGGGATAGCTGATGACCACCTTCAACATGAACCGGTCCACCTGTGCCTCCGGCAGGGGGTAGGTCCCCTCCTGCTCGATGGGATTCTGGGTGGCCATCACC
>JBFJXC010000349.1:0-4521 GCA_041623325.1 Lentisphaeria bacterium
AACGCTACAGGGAAACAATCAAGGCCCATTGCCTGCAAACGCTTCGCATTCGCCGAGATGGGGTGTCTGAAAAAACAAATTTGTTGGAAAACTGTGATTAGGAGAAAAAAACCATGAAAATCGTATTTTTTGGCGGCGGTTCGCACCGCTATTTGAGCATTGCCCGGTCGATCATGGCGGTGCCGGGGTTGATGGATGAGGGTGAAATCCATCTGTACGACCTGTCCGTGGAGCGGGCCGAAGCGGTCGGTCGGCTGGCGATGAAATCCCCCGAATACCAAGACCTGAACTGCACCATCACCTGGGGCGCCGAGTTGGACGTCGCCTTGGAAGGGGCCGACCTGGTCTTCGTCGTCCTCATGGCAGGCAGCCGCGGCAATTTCGCCGACCTCAGCGATGCCTGTGCCCGCCATGGGTTCATGGCATCCGACCAGCTTTCGCCCAGCGGCGCCATGCTGGCCTTGAAGGGCGGACCGATTCTGATGGACCTGGCCCGGCGCATGGAGCGCATCTGCCCGGACGCCATGCTGTGCGATTTCGCCAACCCGGTCGCCGTGCTCAGCGCGGCGGTCAACAACCACACCAACATTCAGTGCCTGGGCGTATGCGCCGGCTACACCAACCATCAGTGGGATTTGACGCGCCTATTACTGGGTAAGGACGAGCAGTGCGCGGAGTTCAAGATCCGCTGCGCCGGGGTCAATCACATGAGCTTCATCCTGCCCGGATCGTCTTATCGGGGACAGGATATCTACCAGATGGCGCGTCAGTGCGACGCCGAAGGCTGGACGACGCCGCCGGCGCTGTCCGACCGCTGGTCCGAAGCGTCCCGCAAGAACATGCAGCGCAGCATGGACAAGCTCATCAAGCTCTACCGCAAATATGGCTGCCTGGTGTTTTCCAGCGAGGGCGACGGCATGGCCCACCTGGACATCGAAGGCCACTATCTGGAAGTCGCCCGCACACAAGCGCTGCGCTCGGTAGCCGAACGGGAAGAGCAAGACCGGAAATGGCTCGCGGCACGCAACGCGGTCGAGCAGCGTTTCCGGTCCTGGCTGGACGCGGACATGAGCGCGTCCGACTGGAACACCGCCCGTCCCGACCACCTCTACCTGATGCGGGCCGACGAGGATGTGATGGTCAAGATTGCCAAAGCCGTTGGGGGCCTCGAGGAGCATGCCATCGCCACCAGTTATCCCAACCGGGGCGCGGTGCCCGGCTACAGCGACCGGACCGTGCTGGAATATTCGCAGATTCTGGGCAAAGACGGCCTTCGTCCCGTCGACGGACTGAGCGTTCCCGCTGTCTTCCAAGGCTTGGTGGGCGGCCTGGCCAGCCACCAGACCCTGCTCGGCGATGCCATCGCCACCCGGGATCCGCGTGTTCTCTTCGAAGCGCTCTATAGCTATCCGGTCAAGCAGGACACCGCCGAAAGCAAAGCCCTCTGGCGCGATCTGCTCGCCATCGCCGCCCCCGAAATCCCGGCGGAGTTTCAGAACACCCGGGACCTGTTTCTGCGATAAACGCGACGCGATAACAGCCAAACAACGTTTCACTAATCGTGGTATCACCATCAGACTCATAGGAGAACGGAATGAAAAGCCTCCCTGCAACTCTAATTTTCGGACTGGTTTCGACACTCTTGATCGGCGGATCTTCCGCTGGGGAGCCGCTCCCCTTGCCGGAGCCGGTGCGCACGTATTCGGACGTTTCACTCAGGGGCTATGGAAACGTCAGGGGTGCGGCATACCGGTTCGAGGAAGGCTCGTTGCTGACGGTCCAGTGCGAGTCCGACGACAAGGCGCGCCTGCTTCACGCCAAGTACCTTTCCGACTTGACCGTGATGCCGGGTGGCGACGTGGAAGCGGTCCGGCACGCATCGTTTCACGGTTATCGCCTGCCGGGACAAGGCGTGGTGTCGGCTTGGTGCCACGGACGCCAGATCCAATTTCTGGCGGCGCGGGATGCCGCATCGATGGAGAAACTGATCGCGCGCGTCGCTCCGGAAGGGGCGACGGAACCGCAGGTCAAGGTGCCCATGGTCATGAATCGCTGGGACAAGTATGGCTGGCGGTTCTACTACCGGCATTCGCTTCCGCGGGGTGTCAAGGAGGAGGACTTCGATTACCTGAGTGTCTTTGACGATTCCGAGAAGCTGGATCACTCGGGAATGGTCTTCTGGAATAAGCCCCACCAGATCAACGATGCGGCAGGGATGCGGATGGAGAGCTCAATCCGCTGGCTTGTCGAAGCCTGCGAGAAGCGGGGCTTGCCGGTGATGATGAATACGGGGGTGGAGGCCTATAGTTTCCCCACTTGGATTTTCAACAAGTATCCGGAGCAGGCCCAGCAGGGAATGCCGCAGTTTTCAGGAAACGTGTATCGGATTTCCGACCCCTACATGGGAAGCCGCGGAACGCCTTACTGGGTGGCCGAGGAAGTCTACGATGTGGCCTTGGCGTCCGTAAAGGAGAGCATCGAGCGGTTTGCCGATTTCGACTGCATCGTCAGCCAGATGGAGCCACACGGCGAGCTGCATCACGGGGATCAGGCCGTCCTGCTTGAATACGGGCCGGTGGCGGATGAGGGATACCGGAGATTCCTCAAGACGCGCTATTCCGATATTCGTGCGCTGAGCCGGGCTTGGTACGGCGAAGAGGTGCCCGGCTTGACGTGGGAGGATGTGCGCGTGCCGGAGTTGGTCAAGTTTGCGGGCTGGAACGAGGACTCGGTCGACCTGCAAGGGGAGTGGTCGCTGAAGTTCGAGGAGTTGGTCGACCCGTCGATGAAAATGACGAACCGGAACACGAATGACCGCAACTACCGCAGATTCATCGAGACAAAGGGGACTCCCGAGGAATGGCTGCAGCCGGATTTCGACGATTCCACGTGGGCAACGGTGATCGCACCGGGGCATGACAGGTCCATGTTCTTCCCTCATCAGCCCGCCGTCTACCGCAGAGGCTTCGTCATGCCGGCGCAGACGCTCAAGAAGTCAACGCGCTGGTGGCTCTATGTCTGGGATCTGAACGGTGCGACAGGGGCGACGTTGAGCGCCCATTTGAACGGGACGCAGGTCGGCGAGAGCGCCATCACGTATGCGTTTCCTCATTGGGGCGCCTTCGAGGTGTCGGCGGCCCTGAAGCCGGGGGAGAACGTTCTGGCGCTGCGGTTGCCCCAGGGGTTTCTCGGGTATCGGGTCTATCTCTCGCCGGTGGCGCCGAAGCAGTACCCCAACCTCGGCGAAAAGCTGAACGCACAGTGGGCGGACGTCATGCGGTTCCATCAATATGGGCGCGGCAGCCAGGTCAGGCGTGGCATGCAGGCGATCCGACAGGCGGCCCCCGACAAGACCATCGAACTTTCCGCGCCCGACCGCTATGCGGACGCCGTGCTGGTGGAGGCGAAAACCTACGGCGGGGATTTTCACAACACCGGCTACATGGCGGGCTTCTACGCGGATTATCTGTCTGAACTCATGCAGGGGGCTGGGCTTCCGATGACGGCGGAACCCGGAGGCCCAGCCAAGGATGTCGCCAAGTTCCGCGCCTATATGGGCCGATATCTGACCGAAGGGGTCAACGGGGTCGACTATTTCATTCATGCGGGCGATGTGCTGTGGAATCCGGACATTCGCCAGGATTTCGAGGACAATCTGGATGTCTATCATCTGTTCGGGAAATATCATGCGGAGCAGGCGGAGGTCGGGATCCTGTTCTCGACCCTGGCCCGGCGCCTGACCGAATTTCCCTGGCAAGGGGATCCGAATATCGTGCTGCGGTCGGGTTATTTCCCGTGGAATATTTCCAGTCCGCTGCTGGGCGTCTATCCCTTCGATTTCCTCAGTGATTCGTCGTTCGACCTCGGCGATGCCGCCAAATACCGGATCATCATCGACTCCAACACCTCCATTATGGATGAGGGGCTGAGCGAGGATATCGAGAGCTGGGTGCGTGCCGGGGGTGTCTTTGTCACCTCGGGCCAGACTGGCCGGCACACGACCTCGACATTCAATGGCTGGCCGATCGAGTCGTTGAGCGGCTATCAGACCGTTCGGCTGGATGCCTACGACAAGGAAGGCAAGGTGTTGGATTGGCATTTTCTGCGGGCGGCCGCCGGCCAGGACATCTACGGCGAGTCATGGAATGGCGTCCGCTCTCAAGGTCTGGGGTTGAAGCCGGTGGCGGACAACTGCCAGGACCTTCTGCTCTGGGAAGACGGCACTACGGCCGTGGGCATGAGGAAGCTCGGCAAGGGAATGGTTATCCATGTCGGAGCGAATTTCGCCGGCACCAAGCTGCCGCAGCGGGTGATGAGCGAGGCGATCCCGGGAGAAGTCGCGCGGATGCGGGAGCTGTACGGCGCCCTTCTCACCTGGCTGAAGGTCGAGGGCGCGCGCATCCAGACGGATTCGCCGCAGGTGTACGGCCGCCACTACGTCAGCAACAATGGCCTGTACGATGTCTGGGTGGTCTGGAATACCCAGGACAGGCCGTTGACGAGCAAGGTGACTCTCAAGGG
>JBFJXC010000350.1:0-4487 GCA_041623325.1 Lentisphaeria bacterium
AGCGCCCGATCCAGTTGCGCTGCATCTCCTTGATGCCTTCGGACCAGTCCACCTCGGTCAGGTCGTCCAGCAGGCGTTCCGCGTACTCGGTGATCTTCAGCATCCACTGCTTCATGGGGCGGCGTTCGACCGGGTGGCTGCCGCGCACGCTGAGGCCGTCGACCACCTCTTCGTTGGCCAGGACCGTGCCCAAGGCGGGGCACCAGTTGACCGGCACTTCGGCCAAGTAGGCCAGGCCTTTTTTGTACAGTTGCAGAAAGATCCATTGTGTCCAGCGGTAGTATTCCGGGGACGTGGTGTTGATTTCCCGATCCCAGTCGTAGCTGAAGCCGAAGGACTGAATCTGCCGGCGGAAGTTGGCGATGTTCTGCTCAGTGGTGATGCTCGGGTGGGTGCCGGTCTCCACGGCGTACTGTTCGGCGGGTAGTCCAAAGGCGTCCCAGCCCATGGGATGGAGCACGTTGAAACCCTGCATGCGCTTGTAGCGGCAGTAGATGTCGGTGGCCGTATAGCCTTCCGGGTGGCCCACATGCAGTCCGGCCCCGCTGGGATAGGGGAACATGTCCAGCACATAGAATTTGGGCCGCGACGAGTCCAGGTCAGCCGCCTTGAAGGTCTTGTTGTTCAGCCAGTATTGCTGCCACTTGGGCTCGATCTCGGCGGGAATGTAGTTGGCGGTCGGTGTGCTCATCATACCTTCTTTACGCTGGGCAGGGCTATGCAGACAAAAGCTTGTACTGTATCCTGTGCCCCTTAAAAATCGAATCTCTTTGTGGATCGCCGGTTGTTGAATTTTCCGGTTGATCACTTATTTATGCTATGTTAAAAACGCCATTAGGGAACGAGGAGGAGTACGGTGTTGGGCCATCGTTGCCCCCAGTCGGCCGACGAAATGGAAAGCGGTCTCAGCTTATGGACAAACAAACGGAAAAAGAACTGCGGCGTCTGGCCGAGTTGGAAGCCCGCGAGGAAAAGCTGGCCGAACAACGGGATCTGAAGTCGATTCGGCACGAGATGCGCGGTGGCCTGCTGCGGGGTTTGCTTCCGCGCATTGTGCTGTCGGTGCTGGGCGGGGCGTTGGTCCTGGTTGGCATCTATGTGATGATCTCCGGTTCGCAGGTCAAGCAGGGCCGCCTCCGCTATCAAGCCGCTTTAAGCACCATGGACGCGGTGCGCATCCGGCGTTTCGCCAGCGAGGAGTTGGCGCAGGCCGAAGCTCTGTGGGAGCAGGGGGAGAAGCTCAATTCCCTATTTACCCGCCGAAAAGCGCTGGATGCCTACGGACAGGCTTTGGTGAAATTGCGTCAGGCCGACCAGCGTGCCCAGGATGTGTGGTCCGGCTACAAGACCGTGGCCGAGAGGTTTGTTGTCCTGAAACGGGAGGCGATCAGCCATAGTATCGACGAGTTGTCGCCGGAACTCTGGAAGAATGTCCTGGCTTTGGAGGCGGAGGCAGGAGATGAGCGGTCGGCCTCGTTTGATCCCGATCACGCGGTCAAGAAGCTGCAAAGCGCCAATGCCGTGCTGAGCCAGATGCGACCCTACTACCGGTATATCCGCGAATACGAACAGGCCGAAAAGCAGTACGCGGGCCTGTTGGCGCAGGCCGTGCCAGGGGAGTGGAAGGTCAACTTGGCGGAGGAGCATGCCCGGATCCGGAAATTGGTGGAAAATGCGGAGTCGGCGTCGCGGCGGATGGATTGGCAGCGGGGCACTGGCCTGTATCAGCAGGCGGCCATCATGCTTCAGGACGGCCAGGAGCAACTGATACGGAAGCGAATGTCCAGCCAGCAGCTTGTGCGGGAATTGGACCTCAGTTTGAAACAGGCGAACCAGGAGGAGATGAAGCGCTATGCCGAACGTGCCTGGGGGGAGATTCAAGGATTGAGGCAGAGCGCGGAGGCTGATTTGCAACAGTATGAGTACGGCAAGGTCGAGGAGCTGGTCGGCAAGGCCCGGCAATTGTTGGAGGAAACCTCGCGGAAGGTCGTGCAGGCCCAAAGGAGTCACGAAGCCATTCTGTCCCGGTTCGAGACCCTTTACCGACAGTTGGCCGCCAGACCCAAGTATTATCGGCGCAACTGGCCCGAGCAGTGGCAGGTGATTGAAACTGGCTATCAGCGAATCCAGAAACTCAAACAGGGATCCGATTATGTCGAGATGGTCGATTTGGCCAAGCTCATGAGCGCCAAGACTGACCAGTTGCTCGATGCCGGCGACCAGCTGATGGCCGCGGCTGAAAAGGCTAAGAACGCTTTTGGCAGCCTGTTTGCGGGGGCCAATCCGGACTTGTTGAAAATGAACGCCCCGTCCCTTTGGGATCAGGTGATCGAGGGCAAGGCCCAGGCCGAGCGGGCCGAAAAGCTGGAAGATCTGCAGGCCGCCGCCGATGCCAATCAGGCCGCCGCCGATCGACTCGACCAGGCTCTCCGGGAATTGGCGCGCCTGCAGGAATCAACCACCCAGGCGCGAGGCTCCTCTGACCAGCTATTGGGTTTGTATCAGAAAGGCATCGAGGCCTTTATGCCGGAGTCTCGAAACACCATCAAGGACTTGGCCCAGCGGGGCGATGTGCTCTGGAGGCAGCGGCGGTGGCGGGAGGCCGAGCCGCTGTACTTGCAGCTGCAAAAGCTGTTGCCGGCCGAACGCTTCGTCTACGATCTGGCCGGAGTGGTCCAAGATTTTCGCACCGGCCTGATGTGGCCCCGCGACGGGGCCGGGGCCGGGTGCAATGCCGGAAATAAACAGAACTGGTATGACACTCTGGTCTGGGTTGACAAGCTTGTCTTCGCCGGTTTCGACGACTGGCGCTTGCCCACCGACGATGAGCTGCAGCACCTGCTTGAACTGGACGCTCAGGACTACGGGCGGGTGTTTCTGAATTTCCCCCCCGAAAAATACTGGACGGCCACCAGCAGCAGTTTGGACATCACCCAAGCCTACGTGGCCGATTTCGCCATCGGCAAAATGACTCTGGCGCTGAAGAAGCAGGCCGGCTCGGTCCGCCCTGTGCGCTCTCCCCGCCGCTGAAGGCGCGCGGCCAATAGGGGGGCACGTTTGTTGAGTTTTTATTCCAATCCTCGGTCTGAAATAGCCAAGTGGTCTATTCGGAGGCCGTTTTCGGCAGTTGTTTCTCGATCTCCGTGCAGATGGCATCGGCGAACAGCTTGGAGGCTTTCGCGCTCCAGTGGACTCCGTCGCCACTGCTCAGTTCGGGATGTTTTTCACAAATCGCCCAGAGGTCTACCGTGGGGATCCCCTGGTTTTTCATGATCGCATCGGAGAGCCGGTTGAACGCGGCCAGCCGCTCGGATCGTTTGGGGTCGATGATGATCTTGTTGGTTGCATCCCGGTTTGTATAGGGCGTGCAGCGGACCCAAAGAAATTGCGTGTTCGGGGCGGTGGTTTTCAGATAGCCGACCATCTCGGTCAGGTTGGCCGGAAAGTTCTCGACCGAGCAAACGCGCGGATTGTGGAAGTTCCACATATGCAGGGTCATGGGATTCCAGGAGACCACCTCGTAGGGACCGTTGGCCAGCACTCCTTTGTAGGCGAGTTTGACCTTGGAGTTTTCATCTTTGAGCGAAGCGGGTTCATACCACCGGCCGCCGACCCAATAGTCGACATAGGCTTTGTCTTTGAAGTGGGCGGTGATGTATTGGCGGTAGGCGATGGAGATGGAGTCGCCGATCACGAGAATACGGGGCAGGGTTGGGTTCGTGATCTTGGCCCGATGCATGGTGTATTGGTCGCCGCTGACCGTGTGCATGATCTCGGTGCTTTTGTCGAACCCGGCGGGGAAGACGGCGCTTTGATAGATTTTGATGTTGCGAAGCTGATAGGTTTGGGGAGCGTATTGGGAATGGTATTGCCCGCCAAAGCGAAGAGGAAGGTTGCTGGGGTTGATCGTATCGGTGGCGACTAAAAGCAGATCTTTTTTGAAAAGCAGCAGCTCCTTGTCTTTGACGAGCAAGGTGAATTTGTTGAATTGATCGTCCAGCGCTTTGGCCAGATTAGCCGTGTGAGCCCCGTTGGTAAAAAGCCATCCGCAGTGGTAGGAGGGCGGATGATAGACCATGGCCAGGCCGGTTTTCGTTGCCTTGTCGTTGTTGGAACAAAGGGTAATGGAATGGCCAGTCTTCGTATCGGCCGGGCGTTTTGCTTCAAACTCAATGGTGTAGCTGTTTTGATTTCCCAACACGCTTGCGGGCAGGGCGAAGGTGTTGGTGCCATCCACGCTGACCACACCGTCGACCACTTCGATTTTTCCGGTTGTCAGGTTCGGGTCGATGGGATTCTTGTCCAGTTCCCATACCGGCGTTGCCTCCTGGGCAAAGGTGATGGATGCTGCCGAGAGCAGCAGGGCGAGCAGGGTTCGTGTTTTCATCGTTTTTCCTTTCTTTGTCTTTCACAGTAAATGATGGAGCTGTGCGGTTAGAACGCTTCTTTGCACGCCGCATCGTTATGAGCAATTCGGAGGACTGACC
>JBFJXC010000351.1:0-4481 GCA_041623325.1 Lentisphaeria bacterium
CCTTCAGGCTGGCTTCGTAGGTGAACTCCGGCCCCTCGATGATGATTTCCTGAACACGGATCGTATCGGACATCAAAGACCTGGGTTCCAGGCGCACCCGCATCAACCCAAGCTTGAAAAGCGCATCCGTCTCGAACCCTTCGGGATTGCCGACCCGAACATCGCGCAACTCCACACGGCCGCTCAAGGGCGAAAGCGTCACCTTGCCAACCCCGACCTCCGATTGGGTCGCCTGAGGACCGATTCGCTCCACCCCCGCCTTGACCAGCGCTCCCAACGACAAATACACCGCGACCAGGGCCACGGCCGTCAATACCAACACTACTCCCAGAACCCCTAGCACTATTTTCTTCATTTCCTGTCTCCCTTTCGGTTTCGACTCCCTTGCACCATATCACCGCCCCCCGGCCCCGTCTACCGGCGGGCAGGCGCGGCTCATGCTTAATCTCACTGCCGGTGGCAGCGGACATCTTCACCCCGTTTCCCGCTACAAACGGTTCAGGAGGCGCTATGTTTGCAGCAACCCTATTTTCAAACCGCGAGGGCACCAATCGTGGACAACACTATGCGTACCGAAACCGACCTTCTTGGCAGCCGGCAACTTCCTGCCCAGGCTCTGCACGGCATCTACACGCTGCGCGCCCGCGAGAACTTCCCCCTATCCCACCGGAGCGTGAACCCGGCCCTGATCGCCGCCTACGGGGCAGTCAAACTGGCCTGCGCCCGTACCAACCACCGCTTGAAAGCCTGGGATTCAGACACCTTCGCGGCCATCGAAGCTGCCTGCTCCGAAATAATGGAAGGCAAGCTGACCGACCATCTGGGCCTAGACGCCCTCCAGGGTGGCGCGGGCACCTCCACCAACATGGCCGTCAACGAAGTCATCGCCAACCGCGCCCTGCAGATCCTGGGCCTGAAGCCGGGGGACTACGGGCGCATCAGCCCCCTGGACGACATCAACCGCCACCAGTCCACCAACGATACGTTCCCCACCGCCCTAAAGCTGGCCGCCATCTGGAAATGCCGCCAGCTTGAACAAGCGGTGACCGCCCTGGTCGAGGCCTTCCAAGCCAAGGAAAAGGAAACCGCCGGCATCGTCAAACTGGGTAGGACCGAAATGCAGGATGCCGTGCTGATCACCTTGGGCCGGGAAATGTCGGCCTACGCCGACGCCTTTGCCCGCGACCGCTGGCGCATCTACAAATGCGAGGAACGCCTGCGCGTGGTCAACCTTGGCGGCACCGCCGTCGGCACCGGCCTGGGCGCCCCCCGGCAGTACATCTTCCAAGCCGTGGAGGAACTGCGGACCATCACCGGCATCGGTCTGGCCCGGGCCGAAAACCTGGTCGAGGCCACCCAGAACACCGATGCCTTTGTGGAAGTCAGCGGCATCCTCAACGCCCTGGCCAGCAATCTGCTGAAAGTCTCCGGCGACCTGCGCCTACTCTCCTCCGGCCCCGATGCCGGCTTGGGCGAGATCCGGCTGCCTGCCCGCCAGGCCGGCTCCTCCATCATGCCCGGAAAAGTCAACCCGGTCATTCCCGAAGCGGTCTCCCAGGCCGCCATGCAGGTCATGGGACACAACCAAATTCTCACCCAGGCATGCTCCCTGGGCTCTCTGGAGCTCAACCCCTTCCTGCCCCTGATTGCCGACTGTCTCCTGAACAGTCTAAGCCTGCTTTGCAACAGCTGTTCAATTCTCCGGGAGCTCTGCGTGGAAGGCCTGCAGGCCAATCCGCAGCGCTGCGCCACCCATGTCCACAACGCCACCGCCACCGTCACCGCCCTGGTCGAGCACATCGGCTACAAAAAAGCCCAGGAACTGGCCAGCCTGGCCCAAAGGGACGCGCGAAGCCTGCGCGACATTGTCCTCGAGCAAAACCTGCTCTCCCCCGACGAGTTTGACCAGCTTGTCCTGCCCGAGGCCGTCAACCGCCTCGGCGGCGCCCCCTCCACCCAATCGTAGTTCTCCAGGCGCCCGGAACCACTCCGGCCCAGCAACCCAGACCACCCGGGCTGGACATCGCAATCGATTGCATTAAAGTAGGAACAAAGCTGCAGACCAGCACCAACAACCAAAGGAATCGTTTGCAATGGGGCTCACACTCAAGGAACTGGCCCACACGCTGGATCTCTCCGCCAGCACGGTGTCTCGCGCCCTCTCGGGCCAGCCCGGCATTGCCCCGAAAACAGTGGAACGGGTGAAGGCCTTGGCGCAGGAACTGGGATATACGCCGGACTCCAGGGCACGCGCCTTGCGCACGGGCCAGGGGGAAGGACTGGTTGTGATAAGCCTGTTCACGGCCCCCACCATTTACGCCATGCGCACCCAGGCTCTGTTGGTTGAAGGACAAAACTATTTCGGAAGGGTTCAAGTGGTGACCCTGGAAAGTCCCGCCGCTCTGGATCTGGCCGTCTGCCGTGTCCTCGGCCAAAACCCACAGGCCATCGTCATCAATGCGGTCAATGGCGACCTATCCAATTCCACCCGCCGTGAGCTGCGCCAGCGTGGGGTACCAATCGTGGCCATCGACACGGGCATTCCGGAATGCGACAGCGTCCGGATCGATCGGCAGCTGGGCACCTACCAGGCGGCCAGGCTGCTGCTGCTTTCGGGCTGCAAGCACCCCGTCTTTTTTTCCAACACCCCCCTCGACTCTCCCGATGCCCGTCTGCGCGGGATCATCGCCGCCTTCCAATCCCTGGGACGAGACACCCGGGACATACGCCTAGCCGCCTGTCAGGCGTCTAGCCTGCGCGGGGGATACGAAGCCATGCGCCACCTCATGACCACCTCCGCCGTGGACGGGGCTTTTTGCTACAACGACGAGATGACCCTGGGGGCGCTCCGCGCCTTGGCAGAGACCGGCTTGCGCGTGCCCGACGATGTCCGCCTGATCGGCTTCGACAACCTGCCCTTCACCGAATTCTGCCTGCCATCTCTGACCACGGTCGCCCAGCCCGTGGAGGAAGCAGCCCAGGCCGCGGTGGATTGCTGCCGAGCCCGGCTGGAGAATCCGGAGGCCCCGATGGGCACTCGCCGCTTTGCGGCCCGGTTGCTGGTGCGCGAGAGCGCACCCCTTGAAACACAGGCCCTGCGAGAGGCGGTCTTCCACTTGCCCGAATCTCTGTTATCGGATTAGAAGCCAAACCCCGGCAATGGGGTAAAACAAAAGGAACAGGACCATGAAGAAGCGCTACGTCATCGTCGGCACCGGAAGTCGCTGCAGCATGTTCATCGACGCCATGGTGGACACCTTCAAGGAACATTGCGAACTGAAGGCGTTCTGCGACACCAACCAGACCCGCATGGACTTCTGGAACACCTACATCGAAGACAAGGGCCAGGCGAAGGTTCCAACCTACAAGCCCCAGGATTTCGACCGCATGATCGCCGAACAGAAGCCCGATGCGGTCATCGTCACCACCATGGACCGAACCCACCACACCTACATCTGCCGCGCCATGGAACTGGGCTGCGACGTGATCAGCGAAAAGCCCATGACCGTCGACACCGAGAAGTGCCAGCAGATCATCGACACCAAGAAGCGCACGGGCAAGAACGTGACCGTCACCTTCAACTACCGCTACGCCCCCCGCAACACCAAGGTCAAGGAAGTCCTCGCCAGCGGCATCGTCGGCGACATCGTCAGCGTCCACTTCGAATGGCTGCTGGACACCAGCCACGGGGCCGACTACTTCCGGCGCTGGCACCGCGACAAGCGCAACAGCGGCGGCCTCATGGTCCACAAATCCACCCACCACTTCGACCTCATGAACTGGTGGCTGGACTCCTCCCCCGAAACCGTTTTCGCCATGGGCGACCTGCGCTTCTACGGACGTGAAAACGCCGAAAAACGCGGCGTGACCGAATTCTACGACCGCGCCCGGGACAATGCCGTGGCCGCCAAAGACCCCTTCGCCCTCAAGGTGAAGGAAGAAGACAAGCAACTGCTTGGCCTCTACTACAATGCCGAGCACGAGGACGGCTACCACCGCGACCAAAGCGTCTTCGGCCACTACATCTCCATCGAGGACACCATGTCAGTCATGGTCAAGTACCGCAACAAGGCGGTCATGACCTATGCGCTCAACGCCTTCTGTCCGTGGGAAGGCTACCGCGTCTGTTTCAACGGCACCAAGGGCCGGCTGGAATTCAACGTGGTGGAGAAATCCTACGTCAGTGGCGGCCATGAGGACTTCAACCAGCCCGGCATGCGCGAGCTGGAAGGCGAAAAGCAGACCCTGGTGCCCGAGATCATCTTCCAGCCTCTGTGGGGCAAACCCCAAGTGATCGAGTACGAACAGGGCGATCTCGGCGGCCACGGCGGCGGCGACATCCGCCTGCTGAAAGATGTCTTCGTCGGGATCGAGTCCGACCCGCTTGGCCATGCCGCCGGTTTCGTCGACGGCGCCCGTTCGATTCTGACCGGCATCGCCGCCAACCAGTCGTTTGCGACCGGCTTGCCGGTGACCGTCGC
>JBFJXC010000352.1:0-4457 GCA_041623325.1 Lentisphaeria bacterium
GCCTCCGGAACTCCGGAGGCTGGTTCCCCCCAACGTGGCCAAGGTTCCCAATAGCATGTCTACCGCGCCCTCCACCGACAACGAATTGTTCAGCCGGCAGCGGGTTCTCTTTGTCCTGCCTGCCTACAACGAGGAAGCGCGCCTGGGCAGCCTCCTCGACCGCATTGCCATCAGCATGGGTGACTGCGACCTGCCCTACAAGGTGATCGTGGTGGACGACGGCAGCACCGACGCCACAGCCGCCATCCTCAAGGACTATGCCGGGCGCATGCCGGTGATCGTCAAGACCCACGGGGTGAACCAGGGATTGGGGCGCACCATGCGCGACGGACTTTTCGCCGCGGCCGAACACACCCGGGACCGCGACATCGTGGTGACCATGGATGCCGACGACACCCACACCCCCGGCCTGGTCTGGCGCATGGTCCAGATGATTCGCGAGGGGCACGATGTGGTCATTGCTTCCCGTTATCAGCCTGGCTCCCGGACCATGGGGGTACCCGCCGTCCGGCGCTTTCTCAGCTACGCCGCCTCCTGGCTGTTCCGCATCCTCTTCCCTATCAAGAACGTCCGCGACTTTACCTGCGGTTTTCGCGCCTACCGCGGCGAAGCCCTCAAGGAGGCCGTGGAGCGTTTCGGGCAGGAGTTCGTCGACCAGACCGGGTTTCAATGCATGGTCGACATCCTGCTGAAGATGCGGCGCCTGAATCTGATTTTCGGGGAGGTTCCCTTCATTCTGCGCTACGACCAGAAGGAGGGCGGCAGCAAGATGAACGTCGTCGGCACCATTGCCAGCACCCTGCGCCTGATGGCCCGCCGCTGGATCAGTGGGTGAGAATTAAGGAATTTTTGTGAATCGCAAAACGTGGCCATCGCCTTCGGCGAAAGGGATGTCATGAACTCTGAACACTCAACAGCCCCACCCAATACTCCACCACTCCATCACTCCAATTCATTCCTGCCGCCGGCCCTCCTGGCCGGCATCGTGGCCCTGGCCTTCCTCCGCTGTCTGGCCTTCCCCTACAGCAGCTACGACGACGACTTCTTCATCCTCAACAACCCATTTCTGCAGACCGTCACCTGGGAGAACCTCCGCCAGCTCTGGATACCCGGCTCATTCGCGCGCGAGTCCCTCTACATCCCCGTCACCTATGTTTCCTACTTCCTCGAGGTCGCCCTGGGCGGCGGCTTTCGGCCCGGCCTGATGCACGGCACCAGCCTGTTGCTGCACGTCCTGAACACGCTGCTGGTCTTCCAGCTGTTCAAGCGCCTGGGGATGCGGCCCTTCGGCGCCTTCGCCGCCGGACTGGGGTTTGCGCTGCATCCGTTGCAAGTCGAGGCCGTGGCCTGGGCCATGGGGCGCAAGGATGTCCTCTCCGCCACCTTCGCTCTGCTTTGCCTAATTGCCTACCTTAGGCACCTGAACACCGGCAAACTCCGCTACTGGGGCTGGGCCTTCGTGGCCTCGCTCCTGGCTCTGCTCTCCAAGCCCTCCCTGATCATCCTGCCCGGTCTGCTGATTCTTCTCGAATGCTTCAAGGCATTCATTCCCCTCCAAGAGATCTCAACTGCAGCAACTCAGGCCCCAGAACCGGACAAGTCCCTGCTCAGGACCTTAAGACAACTGACCTTCCGCACCGCTCCCTTCTTCGTGGTGGCGGCCGGCATTCTGGCCGTCAATCTCAACATCCCCAACCAGCCGGTTTTCAAACAAGACCTGCTCTACTCCATCCTGTCCGTTCCCGTCGTTCTCGGCGGCTGGATCCGGCGTTTCCTGCTCATCGAACCCATCCAGCACTACTACCCCTGGCCAGCGCGGGAAACGCTTGCACATGCCACCCTCGGCGGCGCCGCCATGCTCCTCGGCGCCGGGCTGTTGCTGGCCTGGATCTTCCTCAAGCAGAGCAAGAAAGCCTGGCTGCTCTTCGGCACCGCTTTCTTCTCCATCGCCTTCCTGACCCCGCTTGCCCTGCTGCGCAGCATCGGCCCGTTCATCACCGCCGACCGCTACGGATACTTTCCTCTGGTCGGCATCTTCTTCCTGCTCGGCTGGCTGCATCAGACCCTTCCCTACCGCTTCCAGAAGCCCTATCAAATCGCCCTGTTCTGCTGGCTCGGGATGGCCGCCGTCTTCGGGCAAACCGTGCTGGACCACTGGAAGGACAAAGCCTCCATCTGGGCGACGGCCGTGCGCCATCACCCCAACAACGCCGACATCCATTACCACCTGGCCCGTGCCTGCCAGGACGAGAACAAGCAGGACAAGGCCGAGCAGCACTACCTGCGCAGCCTGGAACTCGACCCCGGCAACCGCCAGGCCACCGTTAATCTCGGGGGCCTTTACTACCAGCAGAAGAACTTCGCCGCCGCGGCGGCCTGCTTCGAACACGCCACCCGCTACCCGGCAGCCGACCTCCCCCACATCTACATGAACCTGGCCCTGGCGCACCTGCAACTCGGCCGCAGCCGCCCCGCCATCCAGGCCCTCGCCAAAGCCATCGAGCTGAACCCTGACTTCTCCCAGGCACGCCTGCTTCTGGACAAAATCCACCGGACCCCATCCGAACCCTGATTTCGACGCCCCTCAACGTGCAATCAACAAGACGACCTATGCCACTTAAGCCAGAAGACTTGATCAACCGCCACGATCCACACATTCCCGCCTGGGGGCCTTACTCCAAGCGCTACATCGGCATCAGCCATTGCAGCGATTTACTGCGCGGCCTGCGCTTCGACCTGAGCGTCTTCCCCGGCCTGTATCGACGGGCGACGCGCCTGCCAAACGTGCGTACCGAATCGGGCTACCACCCGTGGGAGGCCAGTCCGAATCTCGAGTTTACCAGCCATCGCCACGAGTTGATCTGGAAGGACCAGCTGTACTACGACATTTCCTTTGCTCGCGTGGCTGAAAACGCCCGATGGATTGATATACAGGCCGTCAACCGTGGCCACGCCCCGGAAAACACCGTCCTGCACCTGATGGCCAACCTAAACTACCCCGAGGCAAGTGCCTTGGCCCGGGCCGAAGTGCCCGCCGGGGCGCGCCTGATCCATGCTCTGGATTATGGGCAGTTAACGCACCGCGAAGACGATCCTCGCCGAGGCTTGCAATGGGACGGTCAGAAACGCGGGGAGGTAGCCGCCCCGGGGGCACTGAAAGGCTATGCGCTTCGTGTCGGGGATGGCGAAGCGGCCACCGTCAGTTGGCGGTTGGAAGACTCGCTGCCCGCCCAAACCACCTTGACCCTGCGCTATCGGGCCAAAGGCGCTGTGACACTTTGCGACCAGGACGGCCGGCCGCTGGCGCGACTGCCCGCCTCGGCCGCGTGGTCACAGCAGCAGATCAGCCTGGACCGTCCTGGCGCAACGTTGACGCTGCAGATCGAAGCATGCGACGAGCTGCTACTGGATGCCCTGATCCTTTCGGACAACGAGCAGGCCGGGGGTATCCGCTTCGAGGAGATCCGTCCCGAGACCAGGCCGGAGATTGTAACGGTGAAGGACAACGCGGTCCTGCTACGGTATCGGGATTTGGATTTTTGCTACGGACTGATCTGGCCGAATGACGTGGCCAGCGAACTGCGCAGCTTCGCCACCGACACCCTCGACGAACTGTTCCGGGAGACCCTGCACAATCACGTGACCAGCCACTTCAGCCAGGGTGACAATCCGGACAACTACTTCGTCAATGTCTTCATGCGCCCGCTTTGCCTCCCGGCCAACAGCCAGAAGCGCCTCCATGCCCTGGTCTGCCACGGCAGCGAAGCGGAGGTGCGGCAACTCTTGGACGACTTCGAGGACAAGGTCGCCACCTATCGCCGCCTAGCCGAAGAATGCCAAAGCAGGTGCTACGATCCCGATCTCCTTCCCGGGGGCGACACCTACCTCTTCTCCCAAAAGCGCCTGGCCGCCACCACTTTGACCAACGTCGTCTTCCCCATTCGCACCCGGGGCCAGTACATCCGCCACTACACGCCGGGACGCTGGTGGGACAGTCTCTACACCTGGGACTCGGGATGCATCGGCATCGGACAGCTGGAAACCGACCTCGACCGCGCCATCGACAACCTCAATGCCTACCTAACCGAACCGGGCGACGACGAGGCGGCCTTCATTCATCACGGCTCCCCCGTCCCGACTCAGTTCCTCGTCTTCCACGGCATCTGGAACCGAACCCAGAATCGCGACCTGCTGGCCTACTTCTACCCGCGTCTGAAACGCTATCACGACTTCCTGATGGGGCGCGCCGGCGGATCGACCACCCGCCGGCTCAAGTCCGGATTGATTCAAACCTGGGACTACTTCTACAACTCTGGCGGCTGGGACGACTATCCCGCCCAGAAACAGATGCACCGCGACAAGCTGGCCGCTTGCACCGCCCCGGCAGTCAATACGGCCTTTGCCATCCGCACGGCCAAAATCCTCCTGCAGGCGGCCCGAAGCCAGGGCCTGCCGAC
>JBFJXC010000353.1:0-4414 GCA_041623325.1 Lentisphaeria bacterium
CTATCTCGCCGGGTGCATCCTCCTGGGGATCGCCCCCTGTACGGCCATGGTCCTGGTCTGGGGCTATCTGGCCAAGGGCAACGACGGGTTGACCCTGGTGATGGTGGCGATCAACTCCCTGACCATGCTGCTGCTGTACGGAGTGCTGGGCGGTTTCCTGTTGGGGGTGGGGCGTCTGCCGATCCCGTGGCAGGCCCTGCTGTTGTCCGTTTCCATCTATGTGGCCCTGCCGCTGGCCGCCGGTTTCGTCTCTCGCAAGTGGCTGATCGCAGCCAAGGGGCAGGAGTGGTTCGAAAAGACGTTCCTGCATCTGTTGACGCCGGTCACCATCATGGCCCTGCTGGCCACCTTGGTCCTGCTCTTCTCTTTCAAGGGCGATGTGATCCTGGCCAACCCCCTGACCATTCTCTGGATTGCCATTCCCCTGTTTCTTCAGACCAATCTGATCTTCTGGCTCGGCTATGGCATGGCCAGGCTCCTGAAGCTTGACTACCAGGATTCGGCCCCTGCCGCCCTGATCGGCGCCTCCAACCATTTCGAGGTGGCCATCGCCACCGCGGCCATGCTTTTCGGGCTCTCCTCCGGAGCGGCCCTGGCCACGGTTGTCGGCGTGCTGATCGAGGTGCCCCTGATGCTGATGCTGGTCCGGATCTGCCAGCGCACCACCGGCTGGTTCCGGCGGTCGACAGCCGCGTGAGGCCAATTCTGCTGTAGCCCGGAGCCCTGTGCCCACAGTGGGGTTCATTTCCGCGCGGTTGACTAACCAGGAAGGGATCATACCGTGCCTGCCTCGTGCTGTGTCTGTGCGGGGGCAGCCCGCGGATGTTGGCTTTGCCCTTCTTGTTTAGACCAGAAACGCTGCCTGCCCTTGTACCCTTTTGCTTACTGCTGTACTCTTGGCTCTTTCTGTTTCGTTGGCCCGCAAGAGCAAGGAGAGGATGATGGTGTCAAGACGTTTTTGCCCGTTGGTGTGTTCGGTGCTGGTCGTTGCCGCGTTGAGCGGCTGCCGGAGTGTCGTGGATTATTCCCAGCTGGAGGCGTCCGAGACGGTCAGGTTGCCCGCTTTCTACGCCGATCACATGGTGTTTCAGCGGGGCGAGCCGATTGTGGTGCGCGGCACGGCAACGGCTGGCCGGAAAGTCAGCGTCAGTCTCAACGGCCAGGTCCGCAGGGCTGTGGTGTCGGCGGACGGCTCCTGGAGGGTTGAGCTTCCGGCCATGAAAGCCGGGGGGCCCTACCAGCTGGCCGTGTCCGGCAAGGAGACGATCATGTTCACTGACATCCTGGTGGGGGATGTCTGGATCTGTTCAGGGCAGTCGAATATGCAGTGGTCGGTCAAGCGCTCCGACCGTGCCGAGCAGGAGATTGCCGCGGCCGACCATCCGACCATCCGGCTGTTCACGGTCAAGCTGGATCGTTCCCCGTTCGAGCCCAAAGATGATGTTTCGGGGCAGTGGCACGTGTGCTCTCCCCAGTCCGTTCCGGAGTTCTCGGGGGTGGGTTACTTCTTCGGCCGCGAACTGAATCGGGAGCTGAACGTTCCCATCGGGCTGGTGAACAGCTCCTGGGGTGGCACCATGATCGAACCCTGGATCAGCCGGGCCGGCTTCCAGAGTTCTCCGGATTTCCAGGACATCGTGGCCATGCAGGAGCAGGCTCGGAAAGGTCAGAAGCAGATGGACGCCAAGAGTGCGTTTCTGGACTGGGTGGAGCAGGTCGAAACGTTCTACCAAAAGCAAGGCCAGGCAGCCTTGGGCTGGGGCGCCCCCGATCTGAAGGATAAGGCCGGTTGGAAGACGATGGCCCTTCCGGGCGCTTGGGAACAGAGCGGATTGGCCATCGATGGCGCGGTCTGGTTCCGCAAGACCGTGACTCTGCCCGAAGCCTGTGCGGGCCGGGATCTGACCCTTTCGCTTGGCCGCATCGACGATTGCGACACCACTTATTTCAACGGGGTGAAGGTCGGCCAGACCGGCCCCGAGGTCGAGGCCCACTGGGCCAGCAAACGCGCCTACACGGTGCCCGGCAGCCTGGTGAAGACGGGCGAGAACGTCATTGCCGTGCGGGTGTTCGACCACTTTTCCAGCGGCGGCATCTTCGGTCCCGCCCAGCTGATGAGCGTGGCCTGCGGCGGTAGCAAGCAGTTCCTGGCGGGAGAATGGCAGTACAAGGTGGAGTATGCCATGGACTATGCGAAAGTGCCCATGCGTCCGCGCGTGCCGGAAGACTCCAAGAGTCAGCAGTTTCCCAGTACGCTCTACAATGCCATGATCCACCCCCTCGTGGACTTCCCGGTGAAAGGGGCCATCTGGTACCAGGGGGAATCCAACGCCGGCAATCCGGACGCCTACCGGAAACTGTTCCCCCTGTTGCTCCAGGACTGGAGACGGGCCTGGAAGAATCCGGATCTGGTGTTCCTCTGGGCCCAGCTGTCGGCCTTCTACCGGCATACCCCCCGCGAGCCGTTGCCCGAAGACTTCTTCAAGACCATGAAGCCGGAAGATCCGAGCTGGGCCCGCTTGCGCGAAGCCCAGCTGCAGACCCTGGCCGTTCCCCGCACTGGCATGGCTGTGACCATTGATGTTGGCAACCCCATCGACATACACCCCACCAACAAGCAGGATGTCGGCAAACGCCTGGCCTTGGCCGCCCGTAAGGTCGCCTATAACCAGGACATTTGCTTCTCCGGGCCGGTCTACGAGGCCATGGCGATCCAGGGCGATAGCATCCGGCTATCCTTCAAGCACGTCTGCAAGGGGTTGGTGGCCAAGGAGGGCGCCCTCAAGCAGTTCGCCATTGCCGGTCCGGACAAAGAGTTCCATTGGGCTGAGGCGAGGATCGAGGGCAGGAGCGTGGTGGTCCGGTCCGATCGGGTGCCGCAGCCCGTCGCGGTTCGTTACGCCTGGGGCAAGTACCCCGAAGGTTGCAACCTGTTCAATTCCGCCGGCCTCCCCGCCACTCCGTTCCGTACGGACGATTGGTAGGGTCCGGGGGCTCTACGCGTCCCTGGTGTCGGCGGCCGGGAATAGGGACCCCGCATCCGGAATAGGCCAATGGATGGGGCTTCTATTCCGGTCCGCCGGCACTAATTGTCTGTTGCCCGCCTTGGCAGAGTATCGGAGGCAAGCCCCTGCTGGGGTCCAGGGCAAAAAAAAGCCCGGCGGAAGCCAGGCTTTTAGGAGAAATGGTAGCGGCTATAGGACTCGAACCTATGACACGTGGATTATGATTCCACTGCTCTAACCAACTGAGCTAAGCCGCCCCAGGTTTGGCGAACGGCTTTAATCTACCCAGTCGTGGGGGGTTTGCAACCGGAAAAGGCGGGAATTTGTGGGGGAAATTCAGGTGGTTGATCGGGGCTGTTGCCTGCAGTAGGAAAGGGTGGTCGAACCGTAGCGGCGCTGGCGAATGGGTTTCCAGGTTGAGAGGGGATGGAAGGGTAGGGGGCGGTCGCTGGCGTGTTCGAGCACCAGCAGAGCCTGGCCGGCCCAGTCGGCCAGGCCAGGATCCTCCAGCAACTCGGCCGGTCCATAGCCGCCGGGAGCCGAAGCGTAGGGAGGGTCCGCCAGGATCAGATCGATCCGGCCGCTGAGACGCGACAGGACTCGGGGCACCTGGCTGGCAGAACCTTGGATGACGCCGGTTTCCGGAAGCGCACCTTCTCCGAAGGCCTTGAGAACCTTGCCGAGGTTTTCTTCCACCAGGCGGGCATGCCGCCGGTCCTGCTCCACGAAGAATACCCGGGCGGCCCCCCGACTAAGGGCTTCCAGTCCCAAAGCCCCGGAACCGGCGAACAGGTCGACTACGCAGTAGTCTTGGATATCCCCCAGGGTGGCGAACAGGGATTCCTTCACTCGGTCGGTTGTGGGCCGGATGGCCTGGCCCCGCGGGGCGGTCAGGCGAAGGCCTCCGGCTATGCCGCTGATGATGCGCATCTACAGTCGCCCCTTGGTGCAAAGGCTGTGGCAGCGCGGGCAGCGGGCTATGGTTTCCGTGCGTCCGACGATGAAGGTCAGGTTGCAGGAATTGCACCGGCTGATCTTTTCACCTGAAATCTGCCAGTTCTGGTTTCGGGAGCGGATGTAGTCTTGGACCATGGCCGCGGCCAGCCCGCTCATGGCTAGCAGTAAATAAAGCAGGAAACCGCCTTGCAGTGACAGCGTGAACACGGGTTAGTCTTTCTTGTTCGGGTAGGCCAAGCGCCAATCGATTTCAAGTGTACGGCTTTGGCCGGGCAGCAACGCCACACGGGTTTCGGGTTCTTGGTGGCCCGGGGGTGCCGACGGGGGGCGAACGGAAGCCTTCAGGCTGGCCAGAGCCAGACTGTCGAGTTCGGGCACCCCGCAGGATTGACGCAGCCGAAAGCGGAATGTGCGTGCCCCCCGGGAGAATTCGAGCCGGGTCGGAGCGTTCA
>JBFJXC010000354.1:0-4406 GCA_041623325.1 Lentisphaeria bacterium
CCAAATAAGCCATTTTTGCTTTACTGACATTCTGCACCGGACTGTTCGCCGCCGCCCTGCCGACCGAGTATCAAGCCTATAAACGGCAGGTCCTGAAGACGCCCGGGATCATCCGCTTCGCCCTGGAAGGAAGGGCAAGGCGATGTGGTGGCCGACTTCGTCGCCTCCTGCAGGCGCCATGGCATCCGACCCGGCCTCTACGCCAGCGTGGGCTGCAATGCCTACCTCGGGGTGGACGGGAACAAGCTGGTAGGCCCGCATGACCCAGAACGCTGGAGAGCCTACGTCGATATGGTGAAGCGCCAGCTGCGGGAGCTTTGGACCCACTACGGCGAGCTCTTCGAGATCTGGTTCGACGGGGGAAACCTGCCCGCCGAGCAGGGTGGCGAGGAGATCAGCGAGCTGCTCCTGGAGCTGCAGCCGAATGCCGTCGTCTTTCAGGGCGATCCCGAGCGGATGCAGACCGTTCGCTGGATCGGCAACGAGCGTGCCGTAGCCCCGTACCCCTGTTGGTCGACCACCCATCTTGGCACCAGCTCGGACGGGGTGAACGAAGCACAGGGGGAACGCTACTCCGGCTGTGCCGCCGGGCGCTACTGGTGTCCCGGCGAAGCGGACATGCCCAACCGTGATCAAGAGAAAGCCTACCAGGGCGGCTGGTTCTGGCAACCGGGCGAGGACCATCACCTCTATCCGCCGCAAGAGCTTCTTGAACGCTATTACCAGAGTGTGGGCCGCAACTGCAACTTTCTGCTCGGGATGGCGATTGACGACCGTGGTCTGGTTCCGGAGGCGGACTCGGCCCAGATGCGCCGATTGAGCGAGCTCATCAAAGACCAGTTCTCCCGGCCCCGGGGAAGGACCGACGGGAGCGGCCTCGTTTTCGACATTCCCAATCCGGAACGCAAGACGGTCGACATGGTTTGCCTGATGGAGGAAATCCGGCATGGGGAGCGGATTCAACGCTTCACGGTCAGCGGAATCGACGGTGAAACGCAGGTCCCCCTCGTCTCGGGAACCTGTGTCGGACACCGGTTCCTGGAACGTTTTCCAGCCTGCTCCTACCCCGGCTTTCGCTTGACCGTGGAAGAGGCCGGCTCCACACCAGCCCTGCGTGAGTTCAGCCTCTGGCAGACAAGTTGACCGTTCGACCAGACCTCAGTGCCGCGAGTTTGCAGCTCTGTACAATGGGACGCCATCCCCACGGGCGGGGACGCCCGTGGGTACTGAAGTAATCCCGGTTGTCCTCGGCCGGGAACATGCGGGCGTCCCATTTTACCGTTTCACTGAGGCCTGGTGATCAGAAAACTTCCAAGAGACTGCAACTGGCAAAGCAGGCCCCCGGCTTGGCCGGAGCCAGCGCTTCGAACTTAACCGTTCGTCCCTGCACCGGAGCGGCGAATTCCACCACCTGGGGAATCGGATTGTTGAGGATGTTCTCGAAGCTGCCCTCGTGCACCATCTTGCCGTCGACCCACACCCGGTAGTCCTGGACGATGCCAGGCGTCCAGCTGACGTGGTAGATGACGCCGTTGATGGTCTGCCGCTGGCCGGTGTCGATGGTGAAATGGTGCGGATATGGCGTGTTGCGCGCCGAGATCCAGGTTCGACCCAGGGCGATGTTCTCTTTAAGGTTGCCTTCGTCGTATTCGCTGTCCGCCTCGATCACGGTCCAGGCGGTGCGTTCGACGCCGAAGCGCAGGATCGCCTCGGGGGCACTCAGTTTCAGGTCGGCATACTCATCGGTCAACCCCGGCTTCAAGACCGCGATTGCCCGCACCGTGCCGGCTTCCGGGCAGGCCACCGGACCGGTGTACAAGGCCGAGGCGTCGGTCGGCTGCGAGCCGTCCGTCGTATAGTGGATCAGCAGATCGGGTTCGGTCTCCATGGTCACCGTGCCGTCGATGCGGCGGCTCACTTTCGGGGCGAAAAGCAGGGGGGCCTGATAGTAGGCCCCGAACTCCTGGATGCAGGGCGCGGCCAGGGCGGAGGTGATCTTAAGTTTGATGGCGTCGGTGGCGACGGTCCGGGTGCGCACTAGCTTGCGGAACGAGATGGTATGGTCCTGAGCCAGCAGCATCCACTCGCCGGACTCGTTGCGGAACTGGAGTTCGAACTCGGCCACGCGCTCGCCCAGTTCGGAATACTCGCGCAGCTTGAAGACGTTGACATTGCGCGTCTCACCAAGTTCGACCACCGCCGCGCACTGCGTGACGCCGTCCGACGCCGCCCAGTAGGTGTGGCGGTCGCCGTCCAGCATGTTCTGCGCGCTGAACGCTTCGCCCCGGACAGTCATTGACGAGGCCTGCTTGCCAGCGGCGAAATCGATCCGGAAGGTCCGTTCGAGCACGGAGGTCCACTCCTGCAACCGCTTGATGTCGCGCTCGTGGAACAACCCGCGGCAATCCGGTGGCACATTCAGGTTCAAGCAGGAGCCGGCCCCCACGGAGTTGTAGTAAATGTCGATCAGACTTTCCAGGGAACGCACCCGGTCGTCCTCCCGGGCATGGTAGTACCATCCCGGCCGGATCGAGACATCCACCTCGGACGGCCAGTAGTGCTTGCCATTGGGGTCGCCGTTCTGGAGTTTGGACTTTTCATACTCATCGATGGTCGCCCAGTTGGGGTTGCCCGCGTACCCCGATTCGTTGCCGCACCAGCGGATATCGCGAAAATCCCCCATGTGCCCCATAATGGTGGCGTCCGGCGCGCATTCGCGGATGATCTTCACGCAGCCTTCGTAGTCGTATTCCTGGGACTTCTCACCCTCCCCTTTGGCGCCGTCGAACCAGGAGATGAACACATCCTTGCCTCCCTCGCCGCCGTAGTTTTCGATCAACTCGCGCAGCTGATTCCGAAAATACTCGTTGTAGGCTTCGCCCGTCCCGTAGCGTTCGTCATGCCGGTCCCAAGGGGACAGATAGAAGCCGACTTTCAGGCCGTATTTGCGGGCCGCATCGGAAAATTCCCGGACCACATCGCCCTTGCCGTCGCGCCAGCTGGAGTTTTTGACCGAATGTTCCGTGTACTTGCTGGGCCAGAGGCAAAATCCGTCGTGATGCTTGCAGGTCAAGACCGCTCCCTTGAAACCGGCCTCGGCCAGCACCCGGCACCACTGATCGCAGTCCAGCTCGGTCGGGTTGAACACATCTTCGGACTCGGTGCCGTCGCCCCATTCGCGGCCGGTGAAGGTGTTGACGGTGAAGTGGATGAATGCGTACATGCCCATCTCCTGCCAAAGCAGTTGCTGGGCATTGGGACAGGCCCCGAAAGGCGCGGGTGCGGCGGTGGTGTTCATATCACGATTTTCCTGTTCTTGTGAAGGCAACCTGGGGCCCGTAGGGGGCGAAGCCGACCATGATGTAGCCGTTGGTGCAATGGTCGTTTTGCTCCCGGGCGAATGTCCACATCCGGGTGCACAATTCCTTGACTGTATCCCGGTGCTCGGGCTGGTCGATCAGGTTGCGCATCTCCTGCGGATCGTTTTTCAGATCGTAAAGCTCGTCGTAGTCGAACCCATTGTAGACATACTTCCAGTCCCGGGTCACGACCGAGCGCTGGATCCCGTACTGCTCGTTGCCGTTGCTCTGGGTGAAATGAGCATCGCGCCAAGCGCTTACCGGTTCGTCCCGCAGGAACGGGACGATGCTTTGTCCGGCGAACTTCCGGCCAGTATCGATTCCGGCCAGTTCCAGGAACGTCGGGGCGAAATCGGCCAGAGAGATGAACTCGTCGACGGTCCGGCCGGGCGCGGCCACCCCGGCCCCGGCTACGACCAGAGGAATATGGTAGGCACCCCGGAAACAGGGAAGCCCTTTGCACCAAAGCCCGTGATCGGCCGTATAGTCGCCGTGGTCGGAGGTGTAGACGACCAGGGTGTTGTCCAGCTCCCCCTTGTCCTCCAGGGCCTGGAGCACCCGCCCGAACAAGTAGTCCTCGTAGGTGCAGAACGCCAGATAGTGCATGATCGCCTTGCGGTGTTCCAGTTCGCTCAGCTGGCCGAAGGCGTCGCGCGTCCGCTTGTACAGGTTCGGACGCCCGTCCAGGTCGTCATGGTAGTTTTCCGGCAGCTCGATGGCGTCCAGATCGTACATATCCAGAAAGCGCTGCGGAACCCGGTATGGATCGTGCGGACCCAGGGTGCCGACGAACCGGCACCAGGGCCGGTCCGATTCGCCGCCGTTGACGAGTTCGGCGAGCGCGTCGGTCACCACGCCTTCGTCGTTGAACGGATTGTCCTGAATGCCGTAGTGCGTATAGCGGTTCCAGCCGGGCCGGAGGATTTCGCCGTCGCCGCGTTCGTGCGGTTCAAGGTCCCCAGGCGGCATTTCCGAATATTGCCGCCAGCCATCCTCCGGCTCGGATTTGCCGTCCCGGGCGGTGACCAGTCCTTCGTTCCAGCCGTA
>JBFJXC010000355.1:0-4376 GCA_041623325.1 Lentisphaeria bacterium
ACCGCCAGCGTCCTGGCCGCCTTCCAATGCGGCCAGGACACGGTCGGCCAGATGGTCGGCACCCCCCTTACAGCCAACTTCCTCCACCGCGTGGTGTTCGACGAGGTCCTCCCCGTCCTGCAGCTGCCCCAGGCAGAGAAGGACTCGTTCGCCAACGCCGTGCTGGAGCGTTTCGCCAACCCTTTCATCCGCCACGAACTGATTTCGATCAGCCTGAATTCGGTCTCCAAGTGGAAGGTGCGCGTCCTGCCCTCTCTCAAAGAGTCACGAGACCTAACCGGCAAGCTGCCGGCGGCGATGAGCTTCTCCTTGGCCGCCCTGATCAGCTTCTACGATGGCACCTATGACGGAACCGAGATGACGGGTCTTCGCGACGGGGCCCCCTACCCGATTCGCGATAGCGCCGAGGTGCTGGAATTCTTCGCGAGCGTCTGGGAAACCCATCGCCAGGACCCGGGCGTGCTGGCCAGACAGGTACTGGCAAGAACCGATTTCTGGGGCGAAGATCTGAACGCGATCGACGGACTGGCGGCGGCGGTGGCGAACGGGCTGGAGTCCATTGCCACCGGCGGCATGCGGCAAGCCATCGCCTCCGTGGCAGGATAACCCACAGGCCGCAACGAAAGGCAGATTTTCAAATGAACGTGCTGCGCATTCATCCCAACGACGACGTCGCCGTGGCCCTGGTGAACCTGGCCGCCGGCCAAACAATCCGGGTCGGCGAAACCGCCATCCGCCTGGCCGATACCATCCCCGCCGGGCACAAGCTGGCGCTCCGCGACATCCCCTCCGGAGCACCGGTCCGCAAGTACGGTTTCCCGATCGGACAGGCCAAGATCCGCATTCCGCAGGGCCACTGGGTGCACAGCCACAACCTGCAAACCGCCCTCACGGGGCGCTTGGACTTCCCATACGAACCGGCCTTCACGGAACCAACGCCCCCTTCGGACAGACTCACCTTCGACGGGTACGAACGGCCCGATGGCCAGGTCGGCATCCGCAACGAACTGTGGATCATCCCGACCGTCGGCTGCGTGAACCGCACCGCTCGCAACCTGGCCGAAACCATGGCACGCGAGTTGCCGGAAGGCTTGGACGGCGTCTATGCCTATGAACATCCCTATGGTTGCAGCCAACTCGGCCAGGATCACCTGACGACCCAGAAAATTCTGGCCGGACTGGTGCGGCACCCCAATGCCGGCGGCGTTCTGGTTCTGGGTCTGGGCTGCGAGAACAACCAAGTCGGCGACTTCCGAAAGGTGGTAGGGGACACCGACCCCGAAAACCTCCGCTATCTTGTCGCCCAGGAATGCGAGGACGAATTCGAGGCAGGCCTAACGTTGCTGCGCGAGCTGGCCACCTCCGCCAGCCGGGCCATCCGCCGTCCGATGCCCCTCAGCGCCCTGCGGGTGGGACTCAAATGCGGCGGCTCCGACGCCTTCTCGGGCCTGACCGCCAACCCGCTGCTGGGAGCATTCTCCGACCGTCTAATCGCAGGCGGCGGCGGCTCCGCCCTCACCGAGATCCCCGAGATGTTCGGGGCCGAGCGGGTCATCCTCAACCGCTGCCGGACCCCCGAGCTGTTCGAACGCGGTCTGAAACTGGTCAACGACTTCCGCGACTACTACACCGCCCACGGGCAGCCCGTCTCCGAAAATCCGTCCCCCGGCAACCTGGCTGGCGGTATCACCACCCTCGAGGACAAATCCCTGGGCTGCGTCCAGAAAGGCGGCAGCTCACCGGTCGTCGACATCGTAACCTACGGGCAGCAGCTAACCCAAAGCGGCCTGGCGATCGTCGAGGGCCCCGGCAACGACGCGGTGGCGGTCACCAACCTGGCCGCGGCGGGCTGCCAGCTCGTGCTTTTCACCACTGGCCGGGGTAATCCGCTCGGTGGTCCCGTCCCCACCCTGAAGGTGGCCACCAACAGCGACCTGGCAGGCCGCAAGCCCCACTGGATCGACTTCAACGCCGGTGAACTGCTGGAGGGAACTCCCATGGACCAGCTGGCCGAACAGATGCTCGAATTGGTTCTGCAGGTGGCCTCCGGCCTCATCCATACTTGCAACGAACGCCACGGCTACCGCGAAATCGCCATCTTCAAGTCGGGCGTCACCCTCTGACTCGGACCCGGGCGGCGACAAGCGCCAGAACCCAGACAAAAGTGCCACCGCTGGCCGATCGGATTTGCACGGCGAAGGCCGAGCATCTATGATGTCGATTCCCGACAACGGTTTCACGCTGCCGGGCGAGGCGCTATTCGGAAAAACTCGAAAAAATGGAAAGAACCACATGAAAACAGCGTTCCTGACTCTGGCCGCCAGCCTTCTGGCGCTAACCGCGTTCGCCGAGCCCTCCATCTGGCTGATTGGGGATTCCACCGTCTGCAACTATGGGAGGGACCGGTATCCGCAAGCCGGCTGGGGCCAGACCCTGGGAGAGCTGTGCAAGCCCGGCGTGAAGATCAACAACCGCGCCTCTGGCGGGCGTAGCACCAAAAGCTTTATCGATGAAAAGCGCTGGGACAAGGTCCTGGCCGGGCTTTCCCAAGGCGACTATCTGATCATTCAGTTTGGCCACAACGACCAAAAGAAGGACAAACCCCGGGTTTACGCTCCCGCCGACAGCCTCTACCCGGAACTCTTGAACAAGTATATCGCCGAAGCCCGGGCCAAAGGGGCCCACCCCGTGCTGGTAAGCCCGGTATGCCGCCGCATCATCCGAGACGGCAAAATCAAAAATTCTCTGGGCGCCTATCCAGCGGCCATGAAGGCGGTCGCCCTCCAAACCGACACGGCCTTTATCGACCTCAACGCCATAAGCCTGGAAAAGTTCAACGAGCTGGGCCCGGAGAAGACCAAGGACATCTTTCTGCATGTTCCCCCCGGCAAGTACGCCCAGTACCCCAAGGGCAAGGCCGACAACTCCCATTTCCAAGAGGATGGCGCCCGCCAGATTGCAGGCTGGGTCGTCGAAGATGCCAAACGGCAGAACCTGCCCATTGTCGAGCTTTTCAAGTAGGCGTTTCCGCACCCCTAAGCCCGTGCCCCTCCACAGGGGCACCCATCGGCCACAAAAAAAGCCCGCCGGATGGCGGGCTGGAAGAGAGTGGCAACCCCAAGGGGATTCGAACCCCTGTTGCCGGGATGAAAACCCGGTGTCCTAGGCCTCTAGACGATGGGGTCGCAAGAGAACCCTTAATTTAGGCAGCCAGCCCCGGAAAGCAACTCGCGCCGCCAAAAAAATCATGGTAGAGTCCTAGTGGCCGAGGGAAACTGAGTGGGCCGGCAGAGGGCCCCGGACTGGCCTGCATTTCAGGAGGGGAGCACCATGGGCCATGACTGGCAAGAATGTCGCCAAGCCGCGGTGGCGGGACAGTTCTACCCGGCGGAAGCCAAACGCCTGCGCACCGACCTCGGCCAGTTCCTGTGCGGGGCACGGGAGGCCGATCCCAGCATCCGGGCTCTCATCGTACCCCATGCCGGCTACCAATATTCCGGACCCACCGCCGGCCGCGCCTTCGGACTACTGAAGGGTGTCCCCGGCATCGAACGAGTCGTGGTGATCGCCCCCTCCCATCGCGTCGCCTTCAAAGGCATCAGCCTTGGCAACTACGGCAGCTTCGCCACACCCATCGGCAACCTGCAAGTGGACACCGCCGCCTGCCAGACCCTGGCCGGGGCCAGCAGGCTGATTTCCACCCGCCAGGACGCCCATGCCTTCGAACACGCCCTCGAGGTGCAACTGCCCTTCATCCAGACCGTCCTGCCCAAAGCCAAACTGGTACCTATTGTCTGCGGCCAGCTCTCCCGGGCCGACATCCGCGAGGTGGCCGACGCCCTCAAAGCCCATCTTCTGGACGGGCGCACCCTCTGGATCATTAGCTCTGACTTCACCCATTTCGGCCACGCCTTCGGCTATGTCCCCTTCCAGCAAGACGTGCCCAAGCGCCTCGAGGACCTGGACCTGGGCGCGGTTCAACTCATCAAACGATTGGATTGCGCCGCCTTTCTCGACTATGTCGAGCAGACGGGGGCCACCATCTGCGGGCGCCTGCCCATCGCCCTGCTACTTCGGATCCTGCAGACGGACGCCGGACGCTGGCAGGTGGACCTGGTCCACTACACCACCTCCGGAGAGCTGACCCGGGACTACGAGCATACCGTCAGCTACGCAAGCCTCGCAGTTCGGGACAAGACCGCGCCAACACCATCCCAAAGGACCGACTCCTCCCAGATGCTTAGCGGCAAGGAAAAACAGACCCTGCTGGATTTGGCCCGCAAATCCATTCGGGCCCATCTCGGCCTGGAACCACCCCCCGCCCTGCCCCCCCAGGAACACCCCCCCGTTCTGACCGGGAAGGCCGCCTCGTTCGT
>JBFJXC010000356.1:0-4348 GCA_041623325.1 Lentisphaeria bacterium
CCTCCTCGGCCAGGCTCACCAGCTTGGCCCGGCTCCGGCCGATGTCCAGGCCGGTCCGGCGGGGGCTTTTTGATTGGCGAATGGCTAGCACGGGATCTCTCCTTGTCTGCGTGAGCTTAGTTGCCGTCTTCGTCGTGTGCGGGGGCATTGGGATACGAGGCCGTTCCGCTGGCGCTGGCGCTGGCCTGGACCTGCCGGTAGTCGATGATGCGCAGGCGGCCCTTTTGCTTGACCGTGGTCAGCTGCATCACATCCTGCCTCAGCTCGTCGCCGTTGGAATTGGCCTTGATCCGCAGCGCCAGCTCCTCCGGGTTGATCCCCTCCGGCACGTCGGCCTTGGCACCGGGCACGACCACCAGGCGGATCAGCTTGCTGTCTCCCCCCGCCAGGCCGTCGCTGGCGATCCAGCCGTCCGGGGACTGGATGGACTGGGTCACTTCCTTGCCCAGATCCGACAGGTCGAAATAGCGGGCGATCCAGTTTTGGTGGCTGCTGAGCTCCTGTTTGAGCACGAAGTCGTCCGCGACCGTGCCGTCGTTTTCCAGCTTGATGAAGTATTCCAGGTAGGTTCGTCCGTCCACTTGGTTGGCGGGCAGGGCCATGGGGGCGTCGGCCGGACAGTACTGGCCGTCCCCCTCGAAGGGGCCGGTTTGCGTCAGGCCGACTTGCAGGTCGGGCTGGCAGCCGATCACGGTGGCGTTGAGGGTGGCGCTGGAGCCCGGGGTGCTGGCGGTGGTTCCGCCGCTGTCGTCGGAGGCGCTGCCGGCGGCGGCCAGGGTGACTAGGGCCACCAGATCCTGGAAGTCGGCCGCGGAGCTGGACAGGTCGGTGGTGCCCAGCTCGAACAGGTAGATAGCCCGGTTGGGCGCCAGGCTGATCCGGCCTCCGACCACGTAGCCGGCCACGAAGTCGGCGATGGAGGCCTGGTTGCTGAACCCCTCGATGGCCGGCACCGCGTCGCCGTCGCGCAGGACCAGCACGAAGGGGTTGGGACCGGAGGAGTTGTGGGTCAGGTTTTTGATCCAGCTGCTGTCCAGGGTGAAGTCCAGGCCCGAGGGAGTCGTTTTCCGTTTCCAGGAAGTGGCCTCGATGCTTATGGGGGTTCCAGCCGGATAGATCGCCGGCAGGGAGTGGGAGCGGGGGTTGAGGCCGTCGTTGAGGTTTGAGGAAATGGCAAAGTTGATGTTGCCCCAGGGCTCGACCTTGGTCAGGCCCATGTCGAGATTGGCGGTCACGGGTATGTCGTAGCCGCCGGCGCCGTAGGTGATGGCCGCGCCCAGAATGTCGACCCGGGCGGTGAAGTCCTCGCCGGGCACGACCTGTCCGGCCACGATCTGGAAGTCGATGCTGGTGGTCAGATCCACCCGGAGCGCCTCCCCTTTCTGGCCGGTCTGGGAGGCGACCTCGATCCGGAGGGTGCGGGTCTCGTCGCCGGCGAAGGAGGAAATCCAGCCCTGTTCGGTCCACAGGCTGGCGGTGATGTCGGTGCCGCCGACCTCGGCGTCGAAGACGCGCACGTCCCAGCTGCTGAGATCGCCTGCGGCCATGACCGAGACGGTGGCGGCCGCGCTGGCGTCGTTGGTGACATCCACGTAGGTGATCCGGGTCTGCAGGTCGCCCTTGACCACGTCCACGGCCACCTGGGGCTCGGGGGGGCTGGTCAGGCCGCGCCGCAGTCCGATCTGGGCCCGGCGGGCCGAGCATGGTGCGGCCACCAATAACAGGTTGAGAGCCAGCAATATTAGACCATGTTTGTTCGTTGCCCTTTTCATAAGTCGTCCCTCCTTGTTTCGTGTTCTTTTTGAGTTAGTAACTGATTTGCCGTCCCCGCATGTTTCTGATTCGGGTTCTTCCACTTGACGATCCGCAGCGGGCCGATGCGCTGCTTTTCCGTGACCATCTGGATGGCGTCTTGCTTGATCGGCAGCGAGGTGGATTGGGCCGTCATGCAAATTTCAACGGGAACGTTGAGAGCACAGGGAACCACAACCATGTGAAGTTGCCTGCTTTCTCCCGGCAGCAGAGGCGAGGGCAAGGTCCAGCCTTCGCTTTGCTTAATGAGCGTGGTGATTTCCGAGTTGCCATTGTCGGTGTCGAAGTAGCGGACAATCCAGCCGGAGTGGGAAGAGGAGTCTTTCAGGATGAAATTGTCCTCCAAGTCGCCGGCGTTCACTAGTTTGATGTAGTAGTGCGTGCTTGAACGGACGTCCCCCGTTTGTGTCTGGCTGTGTTTGTGGTTGTTACTATCGTAAATGCCACTGCCGATGTATCCTTGCGCTGGGTCCGTTGTGACCAGCAGGTCAGGCTGAAAAGTCCCCTTGAAAGTCAGGGCGAAGGACCGAGTGGTGGAGACCGCGGTGAGATCCTCGTACACATCCCCCTTGCCGAAGTCCAAATTGATTCTTTCAATCGATTCTGTATTGCTTTCGCCCGTGATCGCGATGACATGGATGTCCCCGACCAGTCCTGTCAGCGTGGTTCGGAACCCAAGGCTGCTTAAAGCTGTGCCTAACTCTAGAACGTGATCCTTGCCTGTGGAATTGGTGGTCTTGATTTGAGATTTCACGGACCCGCTTCCTCCGTTGGTGACATTGATCGTGAAGATGTCGGTCTGGCCGGGATTGTTGATTCCCAGCCCCGCCGGGCACCCGAAGTAGTCGATCTTTTTGTCGCCGCCGGTGGTTCTCCAGATGTATTTCTTGTAGCTGGCCGATTCGATGTTATCTCCGGTCACGCGGACGGCGGTGCCCAACGGCAGCTGGGCGCCCGAGGCCACGATGTCAAAGGCCAGGCGGTCGTTGGCCCTCAGTTGTTTGTCCCCGGCCCTGGGCCCGATCGTCAGGGTTACGTCACGTTCCTCCCCGGCCAGGAAAATCGTTTCCCAGCCGTGTGGTTTAAAGGCCTCCGCGGATATATCCCCGTCTGGTTCTGTCACCGCTTTGGCCGTCCATTCGTTTGGCCAGTTACCGTGGACGCTCCCGCATTGCAGGTTTATGCGTTGGGGGTAGATGGCGTCGTTTCGGAGGCGGAGCACCCACGTTGCGGTGCCACCCTCGGGGATCTCAGTGGCTTCTGGACTGATGATTTCCATGTGGGGTGCCTGCGCGCCGTTTGCCTGGAATGGGCTCACAAGCAGGGCTGCTACCCCGGTGAGGATTCCCAAACCTGTTGTCCATTTCTGCCGTTTCATTGCCATTTGCCCTCCGATTTCCCGTTCTAGGCTCCCCCCTCTCCGCTAATCGGACAGGGCGCTTTGCTGTTGGCTTTGGGTGTTGCTTGGTGTTGTCCGGTTTTCCCATTTGATGATCTTTAGGTGGCCGCCTCCGCCTTTGAGGGTCAAAATTCGGATCATGTCCTGCTTGGCCGGTACGGCCAGTGAGGAGGCGGTCAGGGTGATCTCGATGGGAGTTTCTTCGGCACAGGGCACGATCACCAGGCGAATGTCACAGCTTTGGTCCGGAGCCAGAGGGTGGGCGCGGTCGGGCACCAGCCAGCCGTCCTGGCTCAGGACCGCCCGGGTAATTTCGCCGCCGCCGTTGCTGACATCGAAGAAGCGGGTGATCCACTTACTGTGGTTGGCCGACTGTTTGAGCACGAAGGCGTCCTCGAAGTCACCGCGGTTCTTCAGAAGAATCTGATATTCGGTGGCGGTGCGGGCACTGGCGGAGTGGACTTTGTTGTGGCCGGCTTCGCTGTCGTTGTAGGGCCCCTGCCCGGTGTAGCCCTCCTGGCCGGCGGCCACCATCAGGTCGGGCTGGTATTTTCCGGCCATCGTCAGGCGCAGACTCGTGGCCACGCTCACCAGGCTCGTGTCCTCGTAGACGTCGCCGGCCACGAAGTCCAGGTTGACGGTGCGCATGGGCACCTCATTGCCTTCACTGGTAATGGAGATCACGTAGACGTCGCCCCGGATGCTTTCCAGGGTGCAGCGCAACCCCAGTTCGTTCAGTTCCGAATCGCCTGGGAAGAGCAGTACATCCTTGCCGGTGGAGTTCCGGGTCTTGGTGTGGACCTTGACCGATCCGTTGCCGCCGCCGGTTACGTTGACCACGAAGGTGTCCCGCTGACCTGCTCCTCCGGAACCCAGGCCGGAGGCGGAGGGGGAGAAGTCGATCTTCTTCATGCCGCCGATGGTCCGCCAGGTGTAGTCGACCAGTTCAGTCTTGTCTCCGTTCTGGCGCAGAACTTTGCCGAGCGGCAGCCTCTGGGCGGCGGCGGTGATGTCCAGGGCCAGTATCTCGCCCTTGGTCAGGGCCGGGTGAGCGATTGTCGGGCTTATCTTCAGACGGATGCTCCGTTGCTGGTGGGCCAGAAAACCGGTGCTCCAGCCGGTTTCGCCGAACAGGGC
>JBFJXC010000357.1:0-4344 GCA_041623325.1 Lentisphaeria bacterium
AGCTCAGCACCAGAGCTCAGTGCTGCAAGCTTGCGTCGCTGTAAAATTGAACGCCATCGGTTTCGGGTTCCAGAACCTTCGTAATCGCGCTCGTAGTCGCGCTCGTGATCGAATATGGAGTCCTGTGGTTCAGGGTTCTGATGTCGGTTTTCTCTGCACCACCGAGAATTGGCCGGCCTCCACATGCCCATCGACCCCGATCACGATTGCGATGACGAGCGCGATTACGATACAGACTCTGACAGCCAACACTTAACAGCAGGGCGTTCCACCATACAGATTTGTTGAGCTCTCCAGCACGGACGGCCAACTTGACGGAGTTTTTCATCCAACCCGCTGAGCTCAGGCCCCCAACCAGTCAATGTCTAGACACCCTTTGCCTTGACGGGCTTTGATGAAAAATTATTAATCGACCTTTAAGCCGTCCTTAATCTTAGGGGGCTATCTTTTCTGCCTTATTCACCATCAGTGGGTGGGCTCAGAAGGTTTTGGCCCAATCAAGGAAACCGTTGTGCAGAGACTACAGAACCATTGTCCAAGCCTGCCACGATGTCGTCAGCTGGCACTGTTAGCACTGCTTATCGCCTATGGCAGCCTGTTTTTGAACGCCAAGGCATTTTGGGGGAACCACCCCGAGTCCCGCCGGGCACAGATCGCCTCGGAGTTCCTGGAGCCGGGACACTGCCTACTGGTTCCAACCTTGATGGGCAACCCCATCATGACCAAGCCTCCGCTTTTTTATTGGATGCAGGCGGCCTGCATGAAGGTTCTGGGCCGCAACGAGGCCGCCGCGCGTCTGCCCAGTGTTCTTCTAGGCGCCATCTGCCTGTTGGCAGTTTACGCGACGGGGTGCCGGTGGCGAAATCCCACCACCGGCTTTTTTTCAGTCGGCATCCTGGTCTCCTCCCCGATGTTTCTGATCTACTTCCGGACCGCCGAACTTGACATGGGCCTGTGTGCGGCCATCGCGGTGGCCTGCCACTGTCTCTACAGAGCCGCCTTCGAAGAAGACTACCGGCCGGGTTGGGCGGCCGGGTTTTGGATCACTATGACGCTGGGCTTTATGCTCAAGGGCCCCTATGCCCTCTTTCCGCTGATTGCCTTGGGTGCCTGGATGTTCGCAGACCATTCAAGGCGTTTCCGAAGAGTCGCCTTCAGTCCAGGCTTCGTCTTTTTCCTGCTGATCACCGGTGGCTATTATCTCTATATTTTGAAGACGGTTCCGGAGGCCGCGACCATTCTTCGTGCCGAGACCATCGGGCGGTTCGGCACCCATACTGTCCACCAAAGACCATTCTATTATTACATCCCATCGTTACTGATGTTTGGATTCTGGGTCCCGTTCGTTGGCCCGGCGATGCGGCAAGCGTGGCGATGCAAAGACCGATATTCCCGCTATCTGTTTGTTCTTTGCCTGGGGATTCTCATGGTGCTTTCCATCATCAAATCCAAAAAGGGACAATATATCCTGCCGACCTTTCCGATTTTGGCTCTGCTTGTCGGGGCCTGGCTGGACCGTTTGAACTCCCAATGGAGCGACAGCGGCCAGCGACCGCGCAACAAGATCAGCACCTACCTGGCCTGGGTGTCGCGGATTTTAATCGCTTTAGTCTGGACGATCAGCGCTTATGTTTTCCACCTAGACCATTCTCATATATCCGGCATGCTGGCACTGCTGTTTCTGTCCCTGGCGGCAACGGCCTTCCTAGTCTCCTCGCAACGCAACGCCAATGCGAGTTTACAAGGCATGCCGATGCAGGTTTGCGGGATTCTGACCATCATGTTGCTGGTGAATGGCATGGCTCTCCCGGCCCTGAACACGCAACATACGATCCGTCCCTTTGCCAGGCAGGCCTCCAAATTGGTCCCGGTCGGCGCCGAACTGTACGCATTCAGGATCGAGAACTACAGCCTGCCTTTTTATTCGGCTCGAAAAACGATCTTTGTAGAGGGCGACCTTCCCCCGGAAGCCCGCTTTGTCGTGACGCGGGCCGACAAACTCGAAGAGCTGAACCAATACGGGCCGTGGCATGCTGCATTGAGCAGCGACAACCTTTTCCCTGAGGAGACGGTCCCGAACAAGTACGACTACGTGCTTTATCAGCCCGGTCCGGCCCCAGGCACTGGTAACATTTGAAGACAATGGCAGGCCTGGCTGGAGCAGCCGCGGGCATGGGTCAAGACACAGTGCAGCGGCTTTGGTGGGCCAAAACGGACTCCGCCTGAGTTGCCCATGCCGGAAGGTTTGTAATTATAGGAATGGGTTTGGACTGGAAGATGAATGTGCAAGCGTTATGGTTCTGGGTTCTGCCACATGCAACAGTAGGCGCCTGGCCGGTGCCAAGGGGAAAAGCAACCTTTACACAACTGGCGACCCGCGACTCTACCCCCCGGAAAACCTTTGCCAAGGGCCGAGCTGGAAATGGGTCCCGTCCCCTTATGAACCCATTCAAGACATATTTCGTCTGAGAAAGGAAAACAATCCGCCCCATGTCGTCTCCTCGTCCTTTCCACAAGCGCCTGCGCGACCAGTTCGTTTACGGCAGCGTCCGAATGCTGCTGGTCCTTCTCCGGGCATTGCCCCGAAAGACGACAATCGCCAGCATGCGTTTTCTGGCCAGAATCGGTTTTTGGCTGGCCCGCAAAGAGCGCCTCAAAACCATGGCTCACTTGTCGCTGGCCTTTGGGTCCCAGAAAAGCCGGAAGGAAATCGAGCAGCTGGCCTGCGGCGTCTTCGAGCACTTCGCCACCGCCTTTGTCGACTTTGTGCGCCTCGACGAGTTTGTGGCCCATGACTTCCAGGGGCTGGTGTCGTGTCGAGGGCTCGAAAACCTCCAGGAGCTAGCCCGAAATGGGAAAGGCGTCATCGCCCTGACCGGCCATTTTGGCAACTGGGAACTATTGGGCGCCTACCTTGCCCATAAGGGCATTCCTTTACGAGTGGTTGGCAAATCCATGCGGGATCCGCGACTGGATCAGATACTGGTTTCCACCCGAAATCAGGCCGGATATACCAACATCGCCCGCGGCAAAGACACCCGGGAGATTCTGCGCGCCCTGCAGAGAGGCGATGCGCTCGGCATGCTAATTGATCAGGACACCAAAGTGGCCGGGATTTTTGTCGATTTTTTTGGATTGCCCGCCCATACTCCGGTCGCCCCGGCGGTTCTGGCCCGAAAATACGACGTGCCAATCGTCCCCATCTTCATGTGGCTCAAAGAGGATTTGACCTACCAGCTCGAATGCATGGCGCCTCTCGGGCAGAGCCGGACCGGCGATCAGGCCCACGACTTGCATGCCACCATCCAGCTGTGCTCGGATGCCTACGAAAAAATCATCCGCGAGCACCCCGAGCAGTGGGCTTGGATGCACAACCGCTGGAAAACCCAACCCGCGGCAGCCAGTTGAGTTTCTTGCGACCGCGCCTTGGTCGCCCGAGCCTGACCCGGTGTGCGCCGTTTAGTCTTGGCAACCGGCAAGGTTCCGCACCCTGTAACCGGCCCAAAGCCCCGGGCCTACACGATTTTTTAATCGTGGCTTAATCCCGATTTAACCCTGCCTTCTTATGGTTTCTCCCATGACCATTTTTCGAGTTCCATAAGCTTTATTGAAGGTCAGGGCCATGCCACGATTCACAGAAACCGACGGGGGGCAAACAGCGGCACACCACTGGCGAAGGTTGCCGGCAGAGGTTTTGGGCGCGTGCGCGGTTGCCGTTTATCTGGGAGTCCGACTGACTTGGAACTACCTGCGGCTGACGCTCTTCGACTAGCGCCCACTGTCACGGGACTTGCCCCTGTCGCCGCCCTCCATCAACGCCCTCAGCCTTTCCACATCCTCCCCGCAGGCTTCCGCCTTCTGCATGTCCTGCCGGGCCAGCTCGTACTCCTTCAAATGGAGGCGGGCGATGGCCCGGTGGTAGTACGCCTGGCCCAGGGTCGCATCCATCTCCAAGGCGGTGGAAAAACTGGCGACGGCGCGCTCACTTTCGCCTAGGTTAAGCCAGGCGAAGCCCATATGCTGAAGCACGTCCAGCCGAAACTTTGGCTTGTCCACGATCAGCATGTAATCCGCCAGAGCCTGCCGCCAGTCGCCCTGTTTCATAAACAGGTTGCCGCGATTGGCCCGGGCCTCGGGAAGCTCGGGGGGCTCGACCATCGGATACTCAGGACTATCCATGGGGTTGCTGAGCCCTTCCTTCAGGAAGGCAACGAGGTCCTTCTTTTGCTCCGCAGAGAGTTTCAGTGGAAACAGCTCCTCGTCGAGCTGAGCGTTCGTCTCGCCGCCCTTGTCGTAGAACTCGATCACGTCTTCGAGGGTGGCGAAACGTCCGTCGTGCATGTA
>JBFJXC010000358.1:0-4300 GCA_041623325.1 Lentisphaeria bacterium
GCCATGGCGGCGACGGAGTCCTACGAGGCCGCCGCGCGCGGCTTCGGGGATGTCAGAGTCAGCCTTCACGACTTCAGCGACCGGCAGCAGAAGTCCTCCTGGACGGTGTTTGACTGCGAAGATGCGGAACACGCCACGCTGACCGCCTCCAAACGGCTGGCCGACCTGCTGGGATTCGGGGACATCAAACCGGCAAAGGCGAACGAGTTCCCTGGCACGCTGCTGGAACTGCCCGGGACTGGGCTCTGGTTGCTGGGTCTTGACGCCAATCGGGTTCACGAGTTCTTTGCGTCAAGCGAAAAACAGCTGAAGACACTGGTGGCCGACGCCGAGATCAAGTCGCTGTCTGCTGTCCCCGAGCGGGCCTATCCGCGCTGGCTTGACTGTTTCGACAATGCCGCGGCCGGAATTTGGTTTGGCGGTGGTGGCGCGCCGGTGGACATCGACAGCGAGTTCCCCTGGATGAAAGCGACTGGGTTGGCCTACAACTACCACATGCCAACGGAAGCAAACTACGTGGCACCCGGTGTTTTCGACACCAGTCTCACGGACTGGTTCGGCGCCATGTGCCGGCGCTATGACATTCCGTTTCGCACCAACTACTGGGAGATCAACAAGCCGTCCTGGTACTGGAACCGCGAGCCGCTGCCCTACGTGAAGGGTACGCCCGGCCGCATCAGCGTGAAACCCGGTTTCGAGCATGAGCATGAAGCGTTGACCCGGATTCCTTACGGCTCCGAGCCGATTTCCGCCAGTGATCCGTTCACTTTTGATGCCCGGATGCGGTTCATGGCAAGCGTCAAAAACGATCCCAACTTCCTGGGCACCATGGGGGTGGCCGAGATCGGGCAGTCCGGAGTGACGCTGCTCGGAACCGTCGCTGAGATGCCGGAGACCATCTCCGGATGGCACAACTACCTCAGCGGCGAACTCGGTTATGATCTGGCAAAACTGGGATTGGCGCATCACGGGCGCAAAGACTATTACAAAAGCTGGGCTGAGGTGACCGTCCCCGTGTCCCGCGATTTCCTGGGCTTGGACCCGAACAGTGTCGATCTGGCCGGACCGGGCTGGGAATGCGTTGCCGACTACGACATCAACGCTTACACAACATATGCCAAGGCAGGCGCGCCTCCGTCTCCCAAGGCCATTCCCGCGGACGGTTGGGCCCCGGCTGACTCCAACGATCCAATGCTCTGGGCCTACGCCAAACGGCGCAGTTCTCAGAAATTCGCCGACGTCTGGTTGCGCCGGGATTTCACCGTTGCCAATGACCAGTTGGCTCGTCTTAAGTATCTGCATCTTGAACGGCCCATTAAAATGCGGAGCAAGTACGGCGATGCCTATTTGAACGGGAAACCGCTCAAGCAGCTCACCGGGGACCTCGCCGAGGAGATGACCGTCTGTTTCGAGATCGGCGACACGCTGCGGCCCGGGAAGAACCAGTTGGTATTGCGCATGGAAGGCATGCCGCCCATCGGCTTTGTCACGATCGGCAACTTGCCGTTGCGCCCCTATCCGGAGATGAGCAAGCCAGAAAACCGGCGCTGGTACGATGCCAGCAACTTCGTCACCTGGCTGCGCATGCGCGGGGTCGAGCAGATTTTGCAGGCGGCACGAACCGTCGACCCCAACCGCCCGCTCAAGATGATGGCGTTGATCAACCACATGGACATGGCGATTCCGCTGGCCGAGCGCTATGGCGCTTATGTGCACGACACCGGCGGCGCCAGCGCTTATTTTTGTCCGTTCACCGGCGCCAAAATTTCTCGTGCGCACGGTCTTCCTTTCAGCGTGGAACAGGGCGGTCCTCCTCGCGATGCCAAAGCGTTTCAAAGCCACATTGGGTTCAACATCATGTATGGCAACGATGCCATCGACATGGTCTTTGCCACCACCCATTACAAGAACACCCCCGGGGTCAAGGAGTGGTTTGCCGAGAACGTGGAGTTGATCAAGTGCTTCGGCAAGATGCACCAGCCGCCGCAAGCCATCGGCATGCTGTTCAGCGCCCGCAATTTGCGCTTGGGATTCACCGAAGCAATGAACTGGCACTTTGGTCGCGGAGCGTTGCAGCAGGTGGGCCGCAACTTCGCTCAGATCGAAACCACGGACATCGGCACCGAGATCATGGACCAGTTCCCGGTAGTGATCGACTGCGGGACCGTGCAGGTGACCCAGCGGGAGGTCGACGCCATCCATCGCTATGTGGAGCGCGGCGGCACGTTCGTGGCGCAGCACCACACCGCGCGCCACCTTCCGGCCGAAGCCGACGCCTGGCCGCTGGCGGCATCGCTTGGCCTGAAGGTCACGCCAAAATGGCTGAGCACGGAGAACTTCAATCACTGGGCTCTGGCGAAGATCAGGGTGGGGGCAAATCAGGATTTGCTGCCAAGCCTGAAAGGCAAGACCATCGAAGGCAGCGGCGTGGCCATCGACTACCTGGGAAACGAGAATTCCGCGGCGGTTTCCTATACGAAGAGCACCCCCGGCAAGGCCCGGGTCTCTTCCGTCGCCGACTGGGTCGAGGACGGGTCCATGGCCATCGTCGAGGCGAAACTGGGTCGCGGGAAGATCATCCTGCTTGGAACCCCGCTGTTCACGCGCATGAAAGACGAAAAGGGTATCTGGGTCAACGAGGATGGCCGCGGCCAGCTTCTCGACGAATTCCTGACCTCGCTCGGCGTTAAGCGCGACAGCTGGGCCGATGGCGTCTGGGCGGAGATCTGGCGCAGCAAGAACGGGGTCTTTGACCTCTACAAGGCGGCCCGGATTGCACGCCATGGCGGGGACATGATCAAGGCGGCTCCGCGGATTCGTCGCGAGGACAAGATCGACGAACTGGTTGAGATCGGCGTGCTCGGTCACCCCAAAGTCAAGGTGGCTTGGAAGAACGGCGTGATGACCCTGCCGGAGAAAGAGTGGGAGAAAATGAAGGCGCGGGTCTACATCGCCCCGCGCGCCGACATTGCCCGGGCCGGTCTGGACTGGTTCAAAGCGCAGTCGAAGATCTGGCGCGAGCTGCCCCTGCTGCAGGACACGGCCAAACCCCAGCCGATACCGGTTCCGGATGACGTGATTCCGGCCATCCAAGATTGGAAAATGAGCCTTGATCAGACTGACGAGAACTGGACAAAGCCCGGCGCCGATACGGCGGGGTGGAAGAGCGTGAAGCTAGGGTCTTTTGTGGCCATGGGCATTGCGCATGACGCCACGGCCTGTTTCCGCAAGCGCATCGACATTCCGGCGGACTGGCAGGGACGGCGGATCAACCTCTGTTTCACGGCGGCGCCAAGGCGACACGGCGTCACCCCGCAGGGGCGCCTTTGGATCAACGGCGACTTGGCCGACGTCCGGCAGCCGCTGAAAAACGGGCATGACGCCAGCTTCACGCTGAATGTCTCCGAACAGGCCAAGAACGGCAGAATAGAATTGGCCCTGGAAGTCGATGGCAAATGGGAAGCCCCCAAGAAAAAACAGAAACTGGGTGCCGGGCGCGATCGGCCGTCGGGTGTCACCGGCGTGTTCTTTCTGGAAGCCGTGCCGGCGACTGTGGCGACCACGTCGCTGGACGGTCCCTGGTTTGCCGCCACCGATGTCGGCAACCTGACTGCGGTCACGAAAGGCGGCAAGGTCACCTACACCTGTCTGGAAACCCGCTTCACGCTGCCTAAAGACTGGCCGGGCGAGCGCCTCTTCCTGGAACGTCCCGACGGGGAGTTCCTGCAGCACCTCTCTCTGAACAACCAATTCATTACCGTACCGATGCCGATGCTCGACATCAGCAAACTGGTCGACAAGAATGGCGAAAACGTCCTTCGCTGGGTGCCCGGCACCAGAGCCTACCCGGAAATCACCCGCAAGCAGACGCTGCCCATCCCCGACCTCAATCTGGTGTGGACGGCGAAATGACCACCGCGGTCCCTCGGAGTAGTGGAGTACTGGAGTAGTGGAGTGTTGGAGTAGTGGAAAGTAACAGACCATAGATTTCGATTCAATAATCGTCATCGCGCTCGTAATCAGGTGTCAGGTTTCGTTCAAGAATCTCGTCATCGCGCTCGTAGTCGCGCTCGTAATCGGGTGTCAGGTTTCGTTCAAGAATCTCGTCATCGCGCTCGTCATCGGGCCGCTCAATTATAGCGATCCCCTGAGCTTGGGATGACGCTGAGAAACGACCACAGACGGAAAGATGACCATGCAAAAGCAACCGAACCTCCTCTTCATCTTCACCGATCAGCACCGGCTATCGGCCCTGGGCAGCTACGGCGCCACTGCGTGCCGGACCCCGAACCTGGATCGC
>JBFJXC010000359.1:0-4295 GCA_041623325.1 Lentisphaeria bacterium
CCAGCCACCGTACAGGTTCCAGTCCGCCGGACCGGGATGCGCGGCCAGGTCCCTCTGTTCTGCGGCGCGCTGAGCCAGCAACTCCGCCTCCGTGGTCACCTTGCCGGGCCAGGACTCGTGCTTGAACTGTCCGAACCGGTCGATGAACGGAAAGAACTCCTCGGCGGTCATGGTTTCCCAGGGCTGCTGCCGGTAGCTGCCGACGGCGCGAATGCCGGTCACGTCAAGCTCGCAAACGGCCAGCGGACTCAGCACGAAGACGACCACGTTGTTCACTTGCTCGGGTCGCAGGCGTTGGTCCCCGGCCGCCATGCCCTGGGGATACCGGTCCATGCCGAACAATTCCGGCGTTCCCGGAGTACGCCGGAGAATCGGCACATGCACCGTGCCGCTCTGACCCGGTGCCAGGGTGGCCTTGCCCCCCACGGACAAGCGCGACGGCTCGCCCTTGTCGCCCTTCTCGCGGGGACTGTCCACCCGCACCGCGAACTGACAGGTGGTTTTGCCAACATTCGTCGCCTCCACCAGAATTTCCTCGTAGGCGGAGAGATCCCAGCCCGCCTTCGTCGGCGCTCTCAGGTTCGCCCCCGGCCAGGGACCTACGGGCTGAATGGTCACCCGCAAGGCCGACTTCTCCGGCAGATGCGCCACGGCCACGTCGTCTTTCGCCACAATACGGTTCGTGTCGAACTCCTTGCCGAAATCGAACAACGCCAACTCCCCGCCAGCCGCTGCCAGGCACACGCCCAGCAAACCCGCCAATAACCTGATCTGTTTCATTCGCTTTCCTTTCCCGGCACTCGGGCCGTACTGCCTTCTATCCATTCACCGCAAATTTTGCGCGACGGGCATTCCAGTCGCGGATCCGCCAACATGTCCAACTGCATCTCAGCGGCCATCTCTCCCAGCGCCTGCCGGTCGTAGGAGACACGGCTCAGCTCGGGCCACGTGTAGCGAACCTGACCCTCCTCGCTGCAACAAGCCAGCCCGTAGTCCCGCCCGGGCAACACGCCGGACGGCATGCCCCGGAATGCGCACCATTTCGCTAACGTCGCATCGGTCGCCAGAACGCCCGTGCGTACCGAAAGCAAGCGCACGAAGTCATCAGCCAGGGCCTGATCCACCTGCCCATACTGGACCGCCAGAAAAACCAGCGGCACGCCGGCCTCCGCGGCAGCTTGCTCGGCTCCCGCGCGCCGCTCGATGAAATTGAAGTGCGGTTCCTCATCCAGTCCCGCCCCCACAAAAACAATCTGCTCGTAGCCCGCCTCGATCAGCTTGGCGGCCGCAAGGCGACCGGCCTGGAACTCGTCGCGCCGAAGGCAGTTCGCCGGCCGCCACTCGTTGGTATCCAGCCACACGCACCGCTGCGCCATCGCCTCGACCTCGCGACGCCACCGCGCCGGCACATTGCGCACGATCAGAAAATCGAAGGCCTTCTCCTTGAACAGCTCCCGCCGCTGCTGTTCCAGATCATGAAGGGTCACGATGGTCATCCGCACCCCTGCCGCCACCAGACGACGCGAGACGCCCTCCACAAACTCGAAGTCGCAAGCCGATGTGCTGACGTCGCGCATGATGAACCCGCCGTGGGCAACGGACCGTTCCGGCGCGTCGGCCGTCTCGCTCCCGGACAGATACCCCATATCACGGGCGAGTTGCCGGATGTACGCCGCACGCCTCGCCGCCTTCGGACGAACCCCCTTGCCCCGCTGGTTCAAAACCCGCGAAACCGTCGCCGGCGACACCTCCGCCGCACGCGCGATGTCCTCCAATGTCGGCATCCGAACACCTCCTTTGAATGCAAAGTGAAAACTGAAAGAACTGTCGCCCGCCCATTGCAGATTGTCAAATGCCCCCTCACGAAAAAACCGCCGGGGCCATCCGGACCGCCCTTCGTTCAGCACGGATCTCGCCTGGATTGCAGGATCTTGCAGTTTGCAACATTGCAGTTTTCTTGCAGTTTGCCGGCGAAAAAACGATTGACATGCGGCTTCGTCCATAGTAGAATGGGGTAGGAAAGCGAACGAAACCGATGGTTGCAAATCGAAACCGATCACTGTAAACAGGAGGCTTCTCCATGCTGTTTCAGCACCCCAGCAAAGCTAAGCGGCGGTTCACTCTCATCGAGCTGCTGGTCGTCATCACGATCATCTCGATTCTGGCCAGCCTGCTGCTGCCGGCCCTGCGCACCGCCAAGGAGAAGGCGCACCAGATATCGTGCATCAGCAACCGCAAGCAGCTGGCCACGGCGTTCAGCCTGTACGAGGGGGACTACGGGTACATCCCCCCCTACGACGCGACGCAGGTGTTCAGCGTCTTCGACGACGAAAGCAGTGGGCGGTACTACACCAAGGGTGCCACGTTCATGAACATGCTGGGTGCCTACGCGGGTCACGCGAATTGGAACCAGGACTACCCCAACGACGATGCGCAGGTCAAAAGCGAACTGCCGGGCACGGTGTTCACATGCCCCAGTTTCGCAGACCGGCTGATCACCAGCCGCTACCGCTTCGGGACCGGCATGACCATGTACATGGAGCCAGGCTACACCCGGCTCAAGGAGCTGGGCAAGAAAAGCAAGGCCTGGAAATACCAGGCGTTCGGTCAGCTCTCCGCCGTGCAGGATCCCTACGCGAAGCTTCTGCTGGCCGATAGCGGCGGCGAAGACGCCTACGGCACGCATCTCGGCAGCAAGTACGACATGACGACCCAGGCTTTTGCCGACCCCAGCTACCGCTACTTCGACATCACCCGCCACCTGAACGGCTCGAACCTCCTGTTCTTCGACGGCCACTGCGAGTCGGTCAACTACAAGAGAATTCTCAACGACCTGGACGCCGACGGCTTCTACCTGCGCTAGCCCAGGTAGCGGACGGCTGTTCCACTGCCCAGTAATTGTCCCCCAGGATGCCACGCCATCCGTTTGGCGTTTGACGTTTTTCTCTTGGCGTTTCCCGCTCCGGAACTCTTTGGCTCAGCTTTCCACCCTAACCCCTCTCTGGCTGCGGTAAGTGGCGGGGGGAGTGCCGTTGGTTTGACGGAAGCGGTAGGTGAAGTAGCTGGGGTCGTTGAATCCACAGGCCCAGGCGACCTCGGAGACGGTCATGGTGGTGGTCGTCAGGTACTCGCAGGCGGCGGCCAGGCGTTTGCGGGTGATGTAGGCGGAGAGGGTTTCGCCGGTTTCCTTGCGGAAGAGGTTGGAGAGGTAGTCGGGGTTGCAGCCGATGATGCCGGCCAGGTTCTGGACGCAGAGGCCGGGGTAGGATAGGCGCATGGTGACCAGCCGTTTGGCCTCCTGCACCTTCGTGTGACCGGTGCCTTGCCGGGGGCGTCCGTGCCGGACCTGGTCGATCAGATAGCCCAGCAGGGTCAGCTGGAGGCCGTTTCGCAGGATGTCGTCAGAGGTATCTTGAAGCAGGCAATTGATGGTCTCGCCGGTGATTTGCTGCAGAGTGGGGTGGCGCAGCACCTCGTAGTTCAATGTGAAGCCGGGAACCGGAGTGCCGCCCACTCCCAAACGACCTAGGTGGATGGCCAGGCTTTTGGCCTGAAACATGGCGACCAGGTGCAGAAAGGGTTCGCGCCCGTCGCGGGCCTGTTCCCCGTGCGAAAGTTCCGCAGGCAGCAGCATGATGTCGCCGGGAACCATGTCCAGCTGGCTGTCGGGGAAGGTGAAGCAGTTGTGTCCTCCAATCTGGATGAACAGTTCGTGATAGAGGTGGAAGGTGGTCTCGGGCAAACACTGCCGATAGCGCCGTTCGCAGGGCACGCTTATGGATGCGTCTCCGGCCAGGATGCGCTGGCCCGCCTCCTCTAGAGTTCGCAGGATCACCTGTGTTTTATCCGCGGCGTTTTGCATTTTTTCTCTGGGTCTCGTTCAGGGTCTGGTGTCTTCGTCGGTTACTTGCAGAACCGATTTGACAGGCTTGTTGGTTGCTTGGGACGCGCGGTTTGTTGTGAGCTAAGATATCTCATGAAGATATAAGCGCAACCATGGCGGTTTTGGTTGTTTCGTGGCGGTGTCGGCATTATCATACTGCACATTTAATAAGATATGTCACAATCGTCAGGCAGAAATCCGAGGTGTCCCATGTATTTCAACAAGTATCCCTATCGGTCCAATTTCGAATACGCCAAAGCTGCGGAACTCGCAACGTCCGCCGACGGCAGCCTGAATGGGTCATTTACGACGACTGACTTTCGCCCCCGGGAAGAGGAGCCCCGGCAGCGGATGAAGGTGGCCTTTTCCTGCCGCAAGCACGCCGGGGATGTCTACTACCTGAACGTCAGCA
>JBFJXC010000360.1:0-4273 GCA_041623325.1 Lentisphaeria bacterium
CTATCCAGGCCACCGGGCGAGGTCTGCCCCGGGGTGGTGATTGAGGGGCACGTGGAGGTCGGCGAAGGCACCCGTCTGCTGCCGGGGGTCTATATCGAGGGCAATGCCGTGATCGGGCGCAACTGTAAGATCGGGCCTAACTGCTACATCCGCGGCAATACCAGTATCGCGGACGGCTGCCATGTCGGCCAGTCGGTGGAAGTGAAAAACTCCATCCTCATGGCCGGGGCCAGTGTCGGGCACCTGAGCTACTGCGGCGATTCGATCGTCGGCGAGAAGGTGAACTTCGGGGCCGGAACGATTACCTCCAACTTTCGACACGACGGCGGAAACCACCGTTCCATGGTGATGGGCAAGCTGGTCGATACCGGTCGCCGCAAGTTCGGAGCGATTTTCGGCGACCGCGTCCACACGGGAATCCATACCAGCATCTATCCTGGCCGCAAGATCTGGGCCGGCCAGATGACGCTGCCCGGAGCCGTGGTCAAGTACGATGTGGTAGAGTGAAGTTTTCACGGGTTCAGGTTTCACTCGAAATTTTGCCAAATCTTGTAAGGGATTACCAGGTGCTGTAGATGGCGGGGCAGGCCCCGCCTTTGGAAAGCTCAAGCAGGCTTGAGCACTCCAAGGCGGCTTCGCCGCAGGCACGAAATGTTCGGGAAACGGGCTTGCAGTCAGTGAGAATAAGTTAGCGTTTGTGGAGCAAGGCCCCAGGTATTGTTCATATGAAGTATTGCTCCCTGAAGGGGAGCGGGAATGGGGGCGAAAGCCCAACGTTCCAAATCGGTGAATTATAAGGAGACCATCTCATGTGCGGAATCGTCGGGTATGTGGGGCATCGGGAGGCTGCGGACATTCTGTTGAATGGGTTGAGGCGTCTGGAATATCGCGGGTATGATTCGGCGGGGATGGCCTTGGTTCATGACCACAGCTTGTCCGTGCTCAAGAAGGCCGGCAAGGTCGGCAAGCTGGCCGATGGAGTGCATCTGGAGTGGCCGGAGGCCTTGCGCTCTGCTGCCCATGTGGGCATTGCGCATACCCGCTGGGCCACCCATGGACCGCCCACCGAAGCCAATGCCCATCCGCACTTGGACAACGTCGGCAAGCTGGCCATGGTCCACAACGGCATCATCGAGAACTACGCGGATATCCGCCGTCAACTCGAGGCCAAGGGGCATACCTTTCTGTCGGAGACCGACAGCGAGGTCCTGAGCCATCTGATCGGCCAATACTATCAGGACGATTTGCTCAGCGCGGTCTGCGCCGCGCTTCAGCGTGTGGAAGGAACCTTCGGCATCGCCGTGGTGGCCTCGGATGTGCCGGACCGCATGATCGTGGCCCGCCGGGGAAGCCCGATCGTAATTGGGCTCGGCGACAAGGAGACCATCGTGGCCAGCGACGCCTCCGCCATTGTCTCCTACACCCAACAGGTGGTTTATTTGGACGACGACGACGTGGCCGTGGTCACCGCCGACGGCGTGGATTTGCGCAATATTCAGAATGTGCCCGTATCCCGCGAGATCGCCGCTTTGGAGTGGGATTCCAGCGCCGCGGAGAAGGGTGGTTTCGAGCACTTCATGCTCAAGGAGATCTTCGAACAGCCCGAGGCTCTGCGCAACACCATCCGGGGCCGTCTGGACGAGCATTTCGGCACCGCCATTTTGGCGGGGCTTTCCCTGACGCCTCGCGAGATGGCCGAAGTCGGCCGTCTGATTCTGGTGGCCTGCGGCACTTCCATGCATGCGGGCATGGTCGGAGAATACTTCTTTGAAGACTTGGCCGACTTGGTGACCGATGTGGAGCAGGCCGCCGAGTTCCGCTACCGCAACCCGATCATCACCGCCAAAGATATGGTTCTGGCCATCAGCCAGTCCGGTGAAACCGCCGACACTCTGGCCGCCGTGCGGGAGGGTAAGCAGAAGGGCGCGCTGGTGGCCGGGCTTTGCAATGTGGTCGGTTCCACCATTGCCCGTGAGACCGGCCGGGGCGTGTATCTGCATGCCGGCCCGGAAATCGGCGTGGCCTCCACCAAGGCCTTCACCTGTCAGGTGACGGTCATGCTGATGATGGCGCTGAAATTCGGCCGCTGCCGGCGCCTGTCGCGTCAGATGGGGGCTGATCTGTGTCAGGAGATCAAGTCGCTGCCGGAATTGGCCGAGAAAGTTCTAAAGCAGAACGAGGCCATCGCCAAGATCGCCGAGAAATATGCCAAGGCCGAGGATGTGTTTTTCATCGGGCGCGGCTACATGTATCCAGTGGCCATGGAGGGGGCGCTCAAGCTCAAAGAGATCAGCTATATCCATGCCGAGGGCTATCATGCCGCCGAACTCAAGCACGGTCCCATCGCCTTGCTGGAGGAGACCGTGCCGGTCGTGGCCCTGGCCAACGATCTGCCTGGCAAGGAAAAGGTGATCGGCAACATGCAGGAATGCCGCGCCCGAAAGGCTCCGGTCATTGCCCTGGCCACCGAAGGCGATACGACCATCGAGGAGCATGCCGACGATGTGATTTGGATCCCGCGCTGCTCCCAGTTTGTCGCCCCCGTTCCCAGCGCCATTGCCCTGCAGATTCTCTCCTATCACATTGCCCGGATTCGAGGCTGCGAGATCGACCAGCCCCGCAATCTGGCCAAGAGTGTGACCGTGGAGTAGGGCAAGTGGCCTGTGGTTCAGGGACAAATCGTGATCGCGCTCGTGATCGCGCTCGTCATCGGGTGTCGTGGCAAGTGGCCTGTGGCCTGTGGTTCAGGGACAAATCGTGATCGCGCTCGTGATCGCGCTCGTCATCGGGTGTCGGGTGTCGTGGCAAGTGGCAAGTGGCAAGTGGTCAGTGGTCAGTGGTCAGTGGTCAGTGGTCAGTGGCGGGTGGCGAGTGCTTCAGGGACAAATCGTGATCGCGCTCGTCATCGGGTTTCGGCTGTCGGCCCCGAAGGGGCTGAGACGTGTAGGATGCAGAGCGAGACCCCGAACGACCCGGCATAGCCGGGACTGCGAAACGCGCAGCGCGTGAGGCGCAGTCCCCGAATTGTCAGCACAATTAAATTGCGCCCTGAAGGGGCGCGGCAATTCCTAAGGAATCACAGGCATCCGGATGACCAAGGCAGCCCGCTACAACTTGTTCGGCACCCTGCTCATCTGCCTGCTTGGCCTGCTCGTTTACTCCAACACGTTCGGGGTGCCGCTGGTCTTCGATGACGCGCACGTGATTGTCACCAACCAGAACATCCAGACGCTCTCCCGGGTGGACCGCATCTTCTGGCACAGCCCCAAGCGTTTCCTTCCGTTCCTGAGTTTCGCCATCAATTTCCATCTTCACCAGACCGAAGTGGCCGGCTACCACATGGTCAACCTGGCCGTGCACCTACTGGCGTCCCTGGCGGTCTGGCGTCTGGCTCGTCAGATCTTCCGGAATCCGGCGGCAGGAGTAGGGGAGGGCAGTGCCATCGGTCCCGACCTGATGGCTCTTTTTTCGGCCCTGATTTTTCTGGCCCATCCCGTCCAGACCCAGGCCGTCACCTACATAACCCAGCGCATGGCCTCCATGGCCGGCCTGTTCTATCTCACCTCCGTCTGGCTGTATGGGAAGGCACGAGAGGTTTCGAATGTCGGGTTTCAGGTTTCAGGAGAAAAAGAATCGGCCCCGGAGGGGCCAAGGCGTGTAGCCGGGGGCGCAGCCACCGGAAAACGAGCCCAATCGAATTGCGTCCTGAAGGGACGCGGGACATGGAATGGTCGTGCGGAGGTCGGAAGTCAAAGGTCGGAGGTCGGAAGTCCGACGGACGATCACGATTATCGGAAATCGAATCAGACCCACGGTCCCACCGTCCAACGGTCCTTCTATCTGCTCTCCCTCCTCTCCGCCCTGGCCGCCGTCCACTGCAAGGAAACCGCCTTGTCCCTGCCAGCGGCCATCATGCTCTACGAACTCTGCTTCGGACAACGGCGGTGCAAGCGCGACTGGCTGCCGGCGCTGCCGTTCATAGCCGTCGCCGCCCTGATCCCCCTCTATCATGTCGGGTCCGCCCTGCTGGCCAGCTTCCAAACCGCCCCAGCCGAAACCGTGAACCAAGTGGCGGCACTGACGCAGGAAACCAAAGCCATCTCCCGCCTCGACTACATCTTTACCGAGTTCAGGGTGCTGGTCACCTACCTGCGTCTGCTGGTTCTTCCCGTAAACCAGACTCTCGACTACGACTACCCCGTCTATCACAGCCTCTTCCAACTGCCCGTCCTGCTCAGCTTCCTAACCCTTTCCGCCCTGGGCCTCAGCGCCA
>JBFJXC010000361.1:0-4248 GCA_041623325.1 Lentisphaeria bacterium
CCCTGGCCCACGACCTGGGGCACACCCCGTTCGGGCATGTGGGCGAGCGCGAACTCAACACGCTGCTGGAGAACTCCGGCGGCTTCGAACACAACCGCCAGTCGCTGCGCGTGGTCGACCATCTGGAGAAGAAGTACCCCGACAAGGAGGGCCTGAATCTGACCTGGGAAGTCCGAACCGGGCTGCTCAAGCACCGCACCGACACCACCTGCCTGGACGGTCTCCCCTTGCCGCCGCAGCCGACCCTGGAGGCCCAGATCGCCGACCTGGCCGACGATGTGGCCTACTCCACTCACGATCTTGACGACGGCATCGCCGCCGGATTCTTTTCCGAGGCCATGCTCAGCAAGGTGGCCCTCTGGGCCCTGGCCCGGGAAAAGGCCCTGGACGGGGGCGCCCGCGTCGACGAGGATTATTTCCCGGTCTATGTGGTCCGCTGCCTGATCGACCTTCTGGTCGGGGACATCATCCGGCACTCCGCCGACGTACTGGCCGCCACCAAGCTGACCGGCCCGGAGAAGGTGCTGATCCAACCCTCCGGCCTGGTCGCCGCTTCGCCCGCCTTCGCGGCCATGCGCGGCGACCTGCGCACCTTCCTCTACGAAAACCTCTACTGGCACAAGGATGTCCTGCAAGTGAACCGCCGGGTCGGGCAGGTCGTGCGCGACCTATTCGCCCTCTTCCGGCAGCATCCCGAACAGATGGGCGACGGCGCCCGGTCTCGCATCCGCGGATGCGGCCTCGACCGCGCCGTGGCCGACTACATTGCCGGCATGACCGACCGCTACGCCCTGAAGCTGCACCGAACTCGTTAACGGTTTCTTGCGGAAACGTGGCCCGATGCAGGTCCCCCTCGGCTCGGGGGACCTGCAAGGCAGCAAATATGTGTTCCGTGCCAAGCACTTGCGACACCATCTATCGCGCGGTGTATGTTAGGTCAGGTGCACCATAATAACTTTGAACAGGAAACAGCAATGATTTACACCGCTGTGATTCACCAGGAAGATGAGTGGCTTGTGGCAGAATGCCCGGAGCTTGGCACAGCCAGCCAAGGCGCGACCGTCGAAGAAGCGATAGAGAATCTGCGCGAAGCCACGGAACTCTATTTGGAAGAGTTCCCGGCAAAGGCAGGAGGTCACCCCATTCTAACCACCTTCGAGGTACCAGCTCATGCCTGAGTTGCCGCGCATCTCGGGAAGAGAAGCAATAGAGGTATTTGAGCGTATGGGGTTCGTCCAGGCTCGGCAACGCGGAAGTCACGTTGCTCTTCGCCGGGGTAAAACTGGGTGCGTCATTCCGTTGCACAAGTCTCTGGCTATCGGCACGCTTCGGAGTGCAATCCGACAAGCTGGCATCACGCCTGACGAATTTGTGATCGCCTTCGATCAGCGATTTCAGTAGAAACCGATTAGTCATGATCTCGCGCTGCCCCTGGCTGGGACCTGTCCATTTTATGCCAAGCTCCCGCTGGCACCCCCCTGACACCCAACAGGTTACCTTTTTATAGAGCTGTGCATTTCTACGGGTGTCATCACGCCTAGGATATGACCGTGGACGGCTGCCGGAGAAAGCCGCCTTCGCCTTGGTCTACGAGGTGCCGCCAGAGCTGCTGCATGAGACTTTCAACGCCATCGAGTTCGAACCTCCGCCCATCCCCGGCGAACTCGTCTGGGTCGAACTGCTGGTTAAATGAGACCACAGCTTTTTCACTCCTCTTAGCGCGTAGGGCAGCGAGTGCCTCATCAGAGGAATTAGTGCGGATCAGTGGTTTTTCTTTTCCCGTTCACAGCCGTCGGCGGCGGGGGTCGAAGGCGTTGCGCAGGCCGTCGCCGACGAAGGTCAGCAGGGTCAGGGTGCCGGTGAGCAGCAGGAAGGTGGGCAGGATGATCCAGGTGGCGTGGAGGTTGGCCTGCCCCTGGGCGAGCAGTTCGCCGATGCTGGGGAAGGGGCTGGGCACCCCGAGTCCCAAAAAGTCCAGGCTGACCAGGGCCAGGATGCCGCCGGTAACGCTGAAGGGGAAGAAGGTGACGATGGGGGTCAGGGAGTTGGGCAGGATGTGGTGGGCCATGATGGAGAGATTGGATACTCCCAGGGCCCGGGCGGCTTTGACGTACTCCAGGTTGCGGCCGCGCAGAAACTCGGCCCGCATGTAGGCGGCCATGCCGATCCAGGAGGTGAGGTTCAGGATGATGAAGAGGATGGTGATGCTCCGGGTCAGGAGGGAGCTGAGGATGATCAGCAGGTAGAGTTGGGGAAGGGACGACCAGATCTCGGTGGCGCGCTGGCCGAGCAGGTCGACCCAGCCGCCGAAGAATCCCTGGACCGCACCCAGCATGCAGCCCACCAGCGTGGAGGAGATCGCCAGGCTCAGTCCGAACAGCAGGGAGACGCGGAACCCGTAGACCAGCCGAGCCAGCACATCGCGGCCGCGATCGTCGGTGCCCAGGTAGTGCCCGTCGATCCAGCTGGATTTGGTGCGCAGCCCGGAGGCGGGGATGGTCTGGGCCCAGGGCGCGGCCAGGGCGTCGCGTCCCGATTCGCTGTCCGTGGAAATGGCCGCGTAGTCGTAGCGGACCGGGGGCCAGAGCATCCAGCCTTTTCCGGCCATGGCGGGATCTGGCTTGGAGGAAGCCACCTCCTGTAGCGGCACATCGTCGGGTTCGGGATCGAACTCGCCCAGAATGGCCTGCGCCCCTATTGGAGACGCTTGGACATCGTACGGTTCGGGGTCGAAATCCCGCAGAATCGCCTGCGATTCCTCGGTCAAGGCAACATCCCCAGGTTCGGGATCGAATTCGCCCAGAATGGCGACGTCAGAATCCGGCAGGCCCGCCTTGCCGGCGGTTCGCTCCCCGCTGATCAAGGCCCGGAAGCGTTCACTCTTGTAGTCGGGCTCAAGCTGGCGGCTGCCGCCGAAATCCAGCTCGGTGTAGCGCTTCAGGGCTGGAACGTACCAGCCTCCGCCGTGCCGGATCAGCAGCGGGCGGGAGTTGCACAAGAGCTCGGCCGGCAAAGTCAGAACGCACAGGATGCCCAGCACGATCAGACTGCGGCGGGCGCGGTTGTCGTGGACGAACTGGCGGACGTTGTCTTTGAGTTCCGGACTGAGCATGGGAAGCGGTCCAGGAGTTATTTGGCCTGTTCGAAGTGGACGAAGTCGATCAGGAAGACGGCGCCCAGGAGGATGGCCTTGACCTGGTCGCTGCAGCCGGCCGGGAATTCGATGCCGAAGTTGTCCGCATCGGTGAAGGCCTCCTTGGCCAGGCCGCTCCACTTCTTGGTGATCTTGCCCATGGAGACGCCGTTCTGCCGGATCTCGAAGGTCCACGGATGCAGGATGGGCCCGAATAGCTCGAACAATTCGTTGCCGGCGTCGTCGTATACCGTGTAGATCCGGCGGACAAAGGAGAAACGCTTCTTGATGGTGCCGATCAGCTGCTCGCCGGCATCGTGCACATCCATCTGGTGGAAGTAGAAGCGGAAGGGGCGCCGCAGCCGCAGCTGGCAGGTCTGCTCAACGTCCAGGATATCCACCCGAAATGGGCGCATGGACTTCAGAAACAGGCGGAGCAGCACGTTGCTGTCCTCCAGGGCGGCCAGCACCTGCTGCCCGGAGGTCGTCAAGACCGCGTATTTGTTCTTGGTCTCGAACCCGGTCAGAATCTCCCCCCACTCCTTCTTCTGGCTGATCACCAGCGCGTCGATGCCGTTCAGTTTCTCCATTGTTCCTCCCTTTCGTGTTTGGGGCAGGTTTCAGGTTTCGGTGTTCAAAATCGTGATCGCGCTCGTAATCGGGTTTAGGTGTCAACTTTCAATCAGGACTTGACCGTTTCAGTGTGCGGGAGGTCAAGTGCTGAGTCCGAGTTACCTCGATCAGGAGCACCAGAGGCTATAGCGAATAATACCGCCCCCAGCGCGCTGGTCAAGGACCATGAGACATATGATCGGGAGGGTTCCGCGGACGGGGACTTTACAATGGGGATTGATAAAAAGGTGGCGCTTTGGGAAAAGCGCGGCTCCATGATTCCGGTCATGCCCCAGTCCTGGAGATGCGGCAATCCCTTGCCGCCGCGCCCGCCGGGCGCGCGTTGATGCCTCCGAATCAACGTGGGGCGCTTTGGGAAAAGCGCGGCTCCATGATTCCGTTCATGCCCCAGTCCTGGAGATGCGGCAATCCCTTGCCGCCGCGCCCGCCGGGCGCGCGTTGATGCATCCGAATCAACGTGGGGCGCTTTGGGAAAAGCGCGG
>JBFJXC010000362.1:0-4230 GCA_041623325.1 Lentisphaeria bacterium
GGCGACGATCTTCGGCGGCTCGGTGGGATTGCCCTGGGTATGGTACCTGCGGCTGAGATCCTCGAAAGACCCACCCGGCTTACCGTCGCCGTTGATGAGATCGACCGCAGGCAGTTCCGGTCTCTTCAGTTGCCCCATAGCCGCCACACAGGTCAGAGCTACGATCGATACCAGGAGTTTTTTGATTTGCATGCGCAATCTACTCTCTTACTGATTGGAATTAACCGTGTCCTGACCGGACACCTTACGATTAAGCGGAAGCCGGCAATGTCATTTCAAGCAAGGGGACGAGCCTGAAGCCGAAACGCCGTCAGTCCAGGCCCAGACCGCCCCAGCGATCGGGGGCCAGCCAGGCCTCGATGGGCATGTCGCTGACCAGGTTGGTGTCGGGGTTGGCCCAGTAGACGCGGGCGGTGTTGATCAGGCCCTGGCTGTCGGACAGAATGAACCCGCAATCGCCGCGCAGTTTCAGGCCTTTTCGGGGCGTCATGCCCAGGGCCTGCCACGGAATGGCCGCGTCGACCACGTAGCGGCCGGCCGCCAGCTTGACGCTCACCTGGGCATCCGCCAGCACGGCGACCTTTTGGAAGGCCTTGTCGCCGACCGGGGAGTGGTAGTTCACCGCCTCGGACGGCGTGGCCGTATTTGCCAGCGGCTGCATCAGCACCGCCACCGGCTTTCCGTCGAGTTGCGAGATCACGACGCGCAAGTCGCCCGCTACCGGGTTGGGCCCTTGGTTGCCGGACGGGCTCAGCTGGATGTCCACGCAGTCCCCGGTCTTGAACAACTTGGTATAGTCCTTGCCCTGGTTCTTCCAGGGAGTGGGATCGTTGACGGTGAACTGGGCGTAGAGATTCTGCTTGTCCCAGGCCAGCTTGGCCACGCCCTGGACCGGCTGCCCCTCGCGCATGAGTTTCACGCCTTTGAACGTGCCCCAGTCTCGGGCGCCGGGCCGCCCCGGGGTTGCGGCAATCCCATACTCTTTGGGAGCGGTGATCCGGGTCAGGCGGGCCGCGTTTTCCCGGTCGGCCTTGACCAGAGTCAGTTGGTCAACCGTGACCGGGGGCGCCTCGAAGCGTCTGATCTGCTCAAGCCCGGTGACCTCGGCGATCATGCCGGCCTGTCCGGGCAGGCCGCAGGTCATGCGGATCTTGCCGTCCTTCTGCCTGCCAAACCAGCCGTTGAAGGGTTCGCTGCCATGGGACAGGTCAGCCATGTCCATATTCTTCAGTTCCGCCTCGTCGGCGGGCAAGCCATCGCCGGGGATGCGACCATCCCGGAACATGGCCCCGGCATACAGACCGTCCGTGGTCATGATGAAGTCCTGCCCCAGGTTGCCGCGCATCAGGAACACTCGGCCGACCCGATCGTTGACCTTGGCGACGCCGCAGATTTTCAGCGCACCGATCAAGAGCCCGTCCTTCGGCATCGGCGCATTGTGGGAACCGTGTACGCCGGGATAGGGATTGGGGTACCTCCAGAGCAATCGGTCGCCATCGGGAGTGAATGCCTGGACATGGCCGCCATTCTTGGCGTCCCCGCCAAGATTCAGGATCAGATTTTCTTCCAGGACGGGAACGGATTCCTTGTAGGTGCGCAGCTTGATCTTGCGCATTCCGTCTGGCCCGTAAACGGGAGCGCCGTCAGCACGAAACGCAATTGGCTGGTAACGATAGGTGTCTCGATCAAGGCAAAGATACAGGCTCAGGTCGCTGCCGGGCTTGCAGCCCCAGTAGGTATGCAGCGCCAACTTGCCGGAATGGAAACGGCACTCGTCCAACTCAACGGCGGCATTGCCGTTGTAGTCGTTCCAGAATACGCCGAGATCGTCGCCTTTTCCCGTCAGGTCCAGGCCCGGAATCTGCTGCTTGAGTTCCTTGACGCTGGTGATGGCGGCAACCGGTTGCCAGGCCGCGCCGACTTTTTGGTAGATGGCATGGAAGGCCGCGTGCATGCCATTGGAATAGAGATATTTGATTTCCCTGCCGCTGGCCGAGCTTTTGACAAACACCGGATTGGAAAACCAGTGGGCGTGAACCCATAGCGGAAAACCCTCGTTCTTGTCCGGGTCGGGAACCCAGAGCACCTCGTCGACTTGGCTGGTCCGGTTCTGGCGATCCAGCTTCAGCTTCAGCGCCCCCACAAAGGCGGCATCGGGGTCGTCCTCGTCCAAGTAAGAACCGGTTCCGGAATAGGCGGAATTGCCGACATATTCCCGGACCAGACGGCCGGTTTTCGGACTCCACACCGACACGCGCCGCGGGTTCTGCCAACTCTCGACCACCCAGACATTCCCCTGCGCATCCACGGCAACAGAACTCATGGCCAGCATGGCCTGCTTGTCGAACTTGCCACGCAGAGGACGCCCGCCTTTGCGGCCGCAGGCATACAGCTGTTTTCCCCGGCGGGAAAACGCCTTGATTTGGCTATGCGCCCCTCGGTCGGCCACCAGAACATTGCCGCGCAGGTCCGTGGCCAGCGCCACCGGATTGGCCACACCCCGGGTCCGAATGGGCTCGACCTTGCCAGTCTCGAGATGGATCCGGCTCAACTTGCCGTCAAGCAAAGCGACCAAATCACCGTCCGGGGTCGCGGCAAGAGCCGATGGCGCCGACACGTCCAGGGTCTTGATCAAGGTGGCGCTGGTCGCGTCGACCAGGATGATTCTGCCGCCGCTCAGACTCAGAAACAGCCTGCCGTCGGCCGCCGCCATTCCCGTGATCTCCTCGTCGTCAGCCAGGTCGACAATGTCGCTGAGCGGATACTCGAATTTCAGGGGCTGGCCGTTTCGAACAAAGGGCCGATAGGCGCCGGTGGCGGCATCGAGCCGGAACAAATACTGCTGATGGGTGAAATGATTGTGCGTGTAGGCGTAGACATGCGAGTTATCCGCGGCCAGTTGCTCAGCGCCGCGTGCCTCCCCCCAGAGTTTCTTGCCGTCCGGTCCAACGCCGATAAGCCCGCTGCCGCCTTCGGCCCCTTTCCAGGAGATGATCATCCTGTCGCCGGCCCGCGCCACTCGCAGCGGATCATGATGGTCGCTGCCCCAGGCACCCGTGCCGTCCGACGTGTTCCAAGCGGGGGTGCCAGGGTTGTAGAAACACATGTCGTAGACTGCCCCGAACCCCTGGTGGCTCAATCCCACCACACGGTAGTTGCCGGCCGCGACCAACGCCCCGTCATCGTCCAAACCATCCCACAAAACCTCGACAGTCTGGAACTCATCGGTCCGGCTGACCAGATAATCGTCCACCGTCAAGTCACCGCCGAGGTTCCGGATTCGCCGACCTTGCTCGTCCTCGATCGCCACCGTGAAACGGGTCGCGCCAGGCGGCAGCTGCACGGTCACCGGAATCGTCCCGGCAAGCTTGCCGCCCTTCTCTTCGTATCGCCTCAGGGGAATGTTGCCCGTTTCCAGCAGAGTGGCATTGCCCCAGGCCTTCCAGTTGCTCCAGTAGAACTCCCGCGAGGTGACGCCGGGCTGCATGTTGTCGGCATAGCGGTGGGCGGGCCAGCCCTTGCCGCCTGACGCGTCTCCCCAAAGAAACTCCATACCCATGCGAAAAACCAGCCCCGGCGCAAGGTCGGGAACCGTCTCATAGAGGATTGCCCACGGAACCCGGATCTCCTGGGTAAAGCCTTTGCCGTCCGCGTTCTTCCGGTAGGCGATTCGAACCCCGTTGGCCTCGTCGAGCGGCAGAACGATTCCCTTGCCGCCGGCGGCCGCCCCGCTGAGGTGAACCACGGGTTGCTTCCCTTCGGTATAGAACCAGGTGGTCAGATGATTGATCCTGTCGGTCTTGAGGCGAATCTGCCAGGAATCAGCTCGCCACCCCTGCTCCGGGTTGAATTTGGGATCGATCGTACTGAACATGGGGGTCGGATCGTTCCACGTTGCGCCGAGATACAGGTAGTTCCGATCCCACATGGCCGCCGCCTGAACCGAATAGCGGGGCCGCACCGCCTTGTCGGCAAACACCCAGATCCGGCCGGAAAAGTCCCAGTCGGCGAGATCGGCGTCCACCGTGACCGGTCCCGGCGCGGGCAGCACATTGATCCCTTCGTTCTGGCTTTGCTGTTGAACCATGTTCAGGGAGCCGGCGCATAGCGGAAGTGCCGCGGCAGTCAGGAGGGCGGACACGTGGCGGATGAATCGGATTTTAGACATGAGTATCCCTTTTGATAAGTTGAACCGGTTTGCTGGCGGCGGAGACATTCGACTTATTCGAA
>JBFJXC010000363.1:0-4228 GCA_041623325.1 Lentisphaeria bacterium
CTGGCTGGCCATCAAGCTGCTGGAGGATGACCAGCAGGTGCGCGGCATCGTGACCGGCAAGGCCAGGAATGCCCCCGCTATCCTGGCGACGGCCAAGTCCGTTGCCGCGGCCATAGAGGCCGGGCAGCAGAACGACCCAGCTTCCATCATTGCCGAACACCGCTACCGCCTGGCAGCCGAGACGGTCGGCCTGTGTCTAACCAAACAAAATGCCCCCGGCGAAACCCTGACCGACCGAATCGACCGGATCGTGTGTAGCCGCTCCCTGGGTTTGGTCTTTGTGGCCGCCTGCATGTACCTGCTGTTCAAGGCGGTCTTTTTCTTCTCGGACGGACTGGCCTGGGTTCCCTTCTGGAACGGCAGCTTCACCATGGTCTCCCCCTCCGGGGCCTTCGCCACGATCTTCGAAGAATGGTTGCCGCCATTGGTCGCCGGTTTGGCGGACGGGCCGCTGAAGTCGTTGATTCTGGATGGGGTGATCGGCGGCATCGGCGGGGTCATGGGCTTTGTGCCCCTGATCTTCATCATGTTCTTCTTTCTGGCTCTGCTTGAGGACTCCGGCTACATCGCCCGCATCGCCTTCGTCCTGGACCGGGTCCTGGTGACCTTCGGGCTGCAGGGGAAAAGCATTCTGGCCTTGATCGTCTCGGGCGGGTTGGCCGGTGGCTGTGCCGTTCCGGGCATCATGGCCACCCGCACCTTGAGGGAGGAGAAGGACCGCCTGACGACCATGCTGGTGGCCCCCTTTATGAACTGCGGTGCCAAGATGCCGGTGTACATGATGCTCATTGCCGCCTTTTTCTCGGCCTACAAGGGCGAGATGCTTTGGCTTCTGGCCCTGATTTCCTGGAGCGTGGCCCTGGGGGCCGCGTTTGTCCTGCGCAGAACCGTGGTCAAGGGTGAGCAAAGCCCCTTCGTGATGGAGATGCCTCCCTACCACCTCCCCCATTTCCGCAACGTGCTGCGCAGCTCCTTCCAGCGTTGCTGGATGTACATACAAAAGGCCGGCACGGTCATTCTGGGCGTCACGGTGGTTCTCTGGGCCACGATGTACTTCCCCCGCAACGACACGGTAGCTTTCCAGCAGGAACGCCTGCAGGCCGAACAGGCCCTGAACTCCGCCCAGGCCGCTGGCGACGAAGCCGCGCAGGCCCGGGCACGCTACCAGGAGACACTGGCCCAGATCCAGATCCAGGAGGCCAGCGCCCAGCTGCAGCAGTCGATCGCCGGCCGCCTTGGCCGCAGCCTGGAGCCACTGAGCCGTTTCGCCGGCTTTGACTGGAAAACCAACATCGCCTTGGTCGGCGGTTTTGCCGCCAAAGAGGTGGTGGTCAGCACCTTGGCCACGGCCCTGAGCATCGGCGAGGTGGAACCCCCTGGGGACTGGGACCAGGCCGCCGAAAGCCGGCTGACCTGGAAACTGCGCGAGGCCTGGACCCCGCTGCAGGCCTTTGCCCTGATGATCTTCGTGATGATCTACGCGCCTTGCATCGTCACCGTGACCGTGCTGGCCAGGGAGTCGGGCTCCTGGAAATGGGCGGCGTTTTCGACGGCCTACAACACCGTGCTGGCCTACGTGGCCGCCGTGCTGATCTATCAGATCGGTCTCACCATGGGCCTCGGCGTCGGGGCATAGAAACGCAAGGAGAAGAAACCATGTGGCAAATCATCGTGACCATCGCCCTGGTCGCTCTAGCGGCCTTCTATGTGATCCGCAAGTTCCTGCGCCAGCTCCGGGGCAAGGAAGGCTCCAACTGCGCCTTCTGCAACTGCTCCTGCAAAGCGGCCAAGGGGCCCCAGAAGGGCACCGACAAAGCCGCGAATCAGGACGGGGGCAAGGGGTGCTAGCCTACTGTTCGCCAATTGCATACCGGGCAAGCCGGAAACCTTACATTTGCACATACTAAGCTTGCAAATTGGATACTCACAAGAAAGGTCCCAACAGTGCATCTACCCCATGACAATGCCACTGTGGTCTACGGCACACCCAAAGTTGTCGGCTGCCGGCTTCTGGAAACCGAGGCCGTCGAATATGTGGAGCTGACATTCCTCAAGGACGGAAACGTGCCCGCGCATTCGCTGGATATTCCGGTCACCTTCTACATCGCCGAAGGCAACGGTACCGTCTCCATCGACGGCAGCAAATTCACCGTCGGCCCTGGAGACATGCTCACATCCGACGCCGGCACCAGCCGCGAACTGACCAATACCGGCAAAGGGGATTTCAGGGTCCTCGTCATCAAACATAAGCGCTAACAGTCCGCGCCCTTGGATACGGGTCGGAATTGAATCCATGAGGGCGCTTTGGAAAAGTGCATCGCCAGAAACCCAAATATCCATTCCAATAGTGTGGACCTGTCCTTTCGCGAGACAACATCTGCCGGATGCAGGTCCTCCGCGGTATCACCCGCATTAATCACACGCGTACTGGCTTCCGTGGGGATTGTAGCTCAGCGACAGCCCCTGCCAGGAGGCCTTGATGACCCCAGAACTTTCCACGACGGCCAGAGAGCCTTCCGTGGCCGGGTCATGCTTTTTCAGCAACTCGGTGGCCAGGACCAGATTGACGACGATGGATTCGTTGAAGGCCAGGCGCGTCTCGCCCCCTTCATACAGCACGGCCTCCAGAAATGCTTTTCCTGAGGTCTGGCTGGTCCGCCACTGTACCGAGCCCCCATTGAAGACTCCCGGCGGGGCCACGACGGCCGCCTTCCAAGCGCCGGAAGCCAGCTCGTAGTGGTCCGGACCACCGCAAGCGACCCCGGCCCCTGCACCGGTCAGTTCGTATCTCAGGACCAGGCTACTGAAGGGGAACACGCCGTCCTCTGGGCGGTCGAGGAAGAGATGGTAGTCGCCGCGATCGGCATACGTCGTTATGCCGGTCAGCACCTTGTTCTTGGCCTGCGCGTTGCAAAGGCCGCCGCAGGAGAAATCCTTGCCATCCTTGAGGAACCGGAGTCGCAGCACGGCGGGCTGACCGTCGGCGTCCGGCCAGTATCCCAGCAGCGGGCGGCGCTGAGTCCAGAAGCATTCATGGTTGACGCTGCCCAGAGTGGCCTCGCGGGTCATCCAGGTGGTGCCGCAGTACGATTTTTCCTCCGAATTCTTTTTAATGAAACGGTCCTTCTGCTCAAACTCCTCCGCTGGCAGGGCGGCGAAGCGCGCTCGGATGGCATCAGGACATGGCAGAGGCGCAACGAAATCGACAAGCTCCGGCTGAGTGAATTCGGATGGGGCTCGGTCCGAAAGCGCCCAGTCCAAGTATTGGGTTACGGCTATTGAAAGCACGTCGCGGTAGGCCCGGCTATGGGGGCCAGCCAGTTGCTTCGTGCCCGGGTGGTAGCGCTCGGCCAGACTCTTCCAGATGAAGATTCGAAGTTCTTCGGCGCAGACTCTGATGGCCGGATCGTCGACCAGTTGCAGAATGCGTTCGACTTCGTGCAAGGCGACGAAGGTGTAGCAGGGACTGTTGTACTCGTTCAGACCGCCTTGGTCTTTGGTGTACTCGGCAAAATTTTGGATTCTTTCGCGGGCGTAGTCGACCAGGCGCGCCTCCTTCAGGACTTCTCCGGCCATGGCCGTGACCGCCGCGCCCATGATGGCGATATTGGTGTACCCAGGCCCGACGTTGCGGCGAAAGATCGACCAGGCGGCGTGTCCGAGACTGGCGGAGACCTCCTGGCGCAATTCCTCCGAAAGCCGCTCGCCAAACTGCCTGACAACGTGGGCCAGGGCCGCCCCGATAAAGTCAGCCCAGTTCCAGTCAGGCGGCGCCATCTTGTCCAGCGGCTCCTCGTAGAGCCATGACCAGATGCCGTAGGTCGGGCTGGTCGGCGAGCTGTCCTGTAGCGAGAGGATCTTCCGAACGATCTCCAAGGCGCGATGTTCCCGCTCCGGCTCGCCGCTGTCGAGCAGATGCAGGGCGTAGTAGATCGCATCCCGGGTCGGATGGACCCAGGTACCGTCGGGAACCCGCGAGTGGTAGCCGGTACCCTTGAAAAGCATCCCGACCATGCACAGCTCGGGGTCGTAGTTGCGGTCCGCCTCGGCGAACCAATCGGTCGTGGCCATGGTTTTTTCTTTCTAGCCGACAGAGTGCGCCAGTTACCGTGGTGCGCCAGTTACCGTGGTGCGCCAGTTACCGTGGTGCGCCAGTTACCGTGGTGCGCCAGTTACCGTGGTGCGCCATTATTGGCGCACATCATGGCCCACCGCAGTTTCGGCGGGC
>JBFJXC010000364.1:0-4214 GCA_041623325.1 Lentisphaeria bacterium
CCTACGGAGGGACGGGCTCTGCTTCGCGACGCCGGAAGCCAGGGGAACGAGCGCAGCGAGTTCCCCAGTGAGTGGAAGAACTCAGATTAACAGCAAAGGGGTTGCACTTGCAACTTGAACCCGAGCTCCGTCTCGACTTTGCCTTAATCTTTCGCCGTAATCTTTCACCCTAATCGGAATTGGGGCGTTCAATTTTCATACAGGAGCGCTGAGCATGACAACGCAAGACGATATCGCATTGAAAGCCGAAGCCTCTCGCCGTAGCAAAAGGCAAATGCCGCCTGTATATTCGCAACTCAGTCAAAAACAAGGGCTAGAAGCGACGCTATGGAAAAAGTGTTTAACGTGACCGGCAGCTGCAATCCGACGCGGCATTACATGGTCGATATCACCGGCAAGTTCGAGCAGGTTAAGAAACTGGTCGACCAGAGCGCGTATTTTGCCATCAACCGTCCGCGCCAGTACGGCAAGACGACCATGCTGAACACCCTGTTTCGCGAATTGAAAAAACGCGATGTTCTGGTCGTTTATCTGTCCTTCGAGGGGATCGGCGACGCGATTTTTACGGACGAACGGAAATTTTGCGCCGGTTTCGTGGAGATGGTCGCCGACGCCCTTTCGAATACCGATCCGCAAGAGGGGAGAATCGTCGTTGATTTGGGCCGCGACGTTGGCGACCTAAAAACCCTGTCCAAGTTCATCAGAGCTTTCGTTGAGAGATGCGAGCGCAAGGTTGTCGTCTTGATCGACGAGGTGGACAAGTCCAGCAACAATCAGCTGTTTCTCAGTTTCTTGGGGATCTTGCGCGAACAGTATCTGGCCAACGACAAATTCGGCGCGCCGGCTTTCCAGTCCGTGATCCTGGCCGGCGTGTACGATATCAAGTCGCTCAAGCTGAAGATTCGCGAGGGAGAAGAGACCAAGCTGAATTCGCCCTGGAATATCGCGGCCGATTTCAACGTGGACATGAGTTTCAGCCCCGCCGAGATCGAGACCATGCTCGCCGACTACGCCGACGACAAGGGCGTGGACATGGACCGTGCCGCCCTGGCCGAGCGCATTCACTACTACACTTCGGGCTATCCGTTTCTGGTCAGCAAGATCTGCAAGAACATCGCCGAGGAAGAGGCCGACCAAAATCCCGATTACGATCCGAAACACTGGACGCTGGCCGACATTGACTGGTCGTTCCGCTGGCTGACCCGGCCCATGTATCAAACCACCAATTTCGACGACATGATCAAAAATCTGGAGAACCATTCCGATTTGTACGGGTTGGTCAGGGCGGTTTCCGTGGAGGGCGAGCAAGTTGGGGTGGCCGCCGACAATCCCGTTGTCAATCTCGGGATTACCTTCGGCATATTGGCGGAACGCGGCGGGTATGCGGTGATCGCTAACCGGGTCTACGAGCAGCGCATCGCCACGTATATGCAATCCAAGGATGAATTGGCCCAACTGGGCAAACGGTCCTTTGCTCCCGATATCGACTATGTGAAGGAGGATCGCCTCAATTTGGAGCGGATCTTACTGAAGTTCCAGCAGTTCATGCGCGAACACTACTCCGACCGCGACGCATCGTTTCTGGAACGCGAGGGGCGCCTGGTGTTTCTGTCCTTCTTGAGACCCATCATCAACGGCAAGGGATTTGCGCACAAGGAACCCGTGGTCGGCCCCGAACGCCGCATCGACATCGCTGTGACCTTCGGCGGCCGCGAGGATGTGATCGAGACGAAGATTTGGCGTGGGCAGGCCTACCACGAGCGCGGCCTGGCCCAGTTGTCCGACTACCTGGACTTCAAGAACCTGAAAACCGGCTACCTGCTGATCTTCGACTTCTCCAAGGACAGGCAGCCCAAATCCGAGTGGCTAAGTTTTGCCGACAAACGCATTTTCGCGGTCTGGGTGTAAGTGGCCTAGGCCATCACCTGGGCGCGGAAGGTGTCGGTTTCGCCCATCTTGCGCAGGCCTTCGAGCACGGTGATCAGCTCGGCCACGGCCTCCATCAGCACCAGGCGGGCGTATTCGCGGTCGATGGAGTTGCAGCTCAGTTCGATGTTGCTCTTTTGGCGTTGCACGGTGATGGCGATGTCGTCCTTGCGGACCTGGTAGATTGGCTCGCCAGGGGCCAGCTGCTGCACGTAGCATTCCTCGGCCCGGAAGGTGGACACGATTCGGGACATGACGAAGTCGGCGGCCTCGCGGTTGGGCAGGGTCAGCTGCAGGGGTTTCTGCTTGGTGCCGGTCACCTTGATTTTGCAGCCGGGGCGGTCGTCGAAGATCTTGACCATGATCAGGGGGGCGACCACGGTGGTGATCAGCGTCATCATGATGGCCACGCCAAAGACGTCGCTGTTGACCGCGCCGGTGGACAGGCCGATGCCGGCCACAATCAGGGCGACCTCGCCGCGGGGCAGCATGCCGATGCCGATGCGGAAGGCGCCCAGCTTGTTGAACTTCATGAACATGGCCGGGATGGCGCAGCCGACCACCTTGGCGAAGATGGCGAACACCGAGTAGATCAGGCCGAAGATGGCAATGCTCTTGATGGCGGACAGGTCCACGAGCATGCCCATGACGCAGAAAAAGATGGAGACCAGCACCTGGTAGACCGGCTCCAGGCGGTGCTGGAGTTCGCGGGCGCAGTCGATGCGCGACAGGGACAGGCCCATGATGTAGGCGCCGATGATCATGGCCAGGCCTGCTTTCTCGGAGAGTCCGGCCAGCAGCAGGGCCAGCCCCAGGGAGAGGGCCGCCATCACCTCGCGGGAACCGAAGATTTCCAGCACTTTGCCAATGCGTTTGGCCAGAGCCAGGCCCAGGGCGGTGCAGCCCAGCCAGAAACCCAGGGCCTTGATCGCGATCCAACCGATTTCGCCCCAGTGCACGGAGCCGCCGGCCTTGGCGACCTTGGCCATGCCGATGACCACGGCCAGAATGATGATGCCGCCCACGTCGTCGATCACCGCCCCGGCCAGGATGGTCACACCCTCGGGCGAGTCCAGCTTCTTGCGCTCGCTGAGGATGCGGGCGGTGATGCCCACCGAGGTGGCGGTGGAGATGGTGCCCAGGAAGAGGGCCGCCGGATGCATAAAGTCGTTGACGCCCTCGAAGAACCAGACCGCGGCCAGGTCGCCGAGCACAAAGGAGACCACGATGCCGCCGATGCCGACCATGGAGCCGGCCACCGAGTATTTAAGGAACATGGCCAGATCGGTTTCCAGGCCGGCCAGATAGAGCAGGATGATGGAGGCCAGGGTGGCGATGCCGTACAGCTCCGGGGAGATGGGCATGGCGCCGCCGGCGGCGGGGGGGCTGAACAGATGCAGAACCGGTCCCAAGGCGTAGGGGCCGATCAGGATGCCGGCACCCAGTTCGCCCAGTACGTCGGGAATCTTGAGAAAGCGCTGGCAGACAAAGCCGCCGATCTTGGCAGCGCAGATGATGGCGGCCAGCTGAAGCATCAGCACGGTCATCTTGTGGGTCATGTCCCCGCCGGCCGCGTGGGCGGCTTCTCCGGCCATGGCGCTTCCGGCGGTCAGAAGCAGGGCGGCGACAAGAGCGAGACGCTTGAATGGCTTCATGATTAGACTCCGGCTTCGTTGAGCAGGTTGATGACCTCTTGGGGAGTCCCGGCGGCTAGGATGTTCTCGCGCAGCTGGTCGTTGCGCAGCAAATTGCTGATTTCGGCCATGAAGCGGATGTGGGGGCCGGAGCGGCTGGAGGGGGAGAGGGTGAGGATCAGGATGTTGGCTTGCTGGCCGTCCGCGCAGTCGAAGTCGACCCCTTCGGGCTTGAGGGCCATGGCCACGATCAGGGAGTCGACGGTGTCGGTTTTGCCATGGGGAATGGCAATGCCACTCTCCATGCCGGTGCTCATGATTGCTTCCCGGTTCAATACCACCTTTTCGGCCGCGGCACGATTCTTCAGCAGGCCCGCCTCGTCGAGGATCCCCACCATTTCGCGAATGATCTCCTCCTTGGTGCTGGCCTGCAACTGCATGCGGATCAGTTCCGGCTGGAGTAGCTTTCGCAAGAATAAGCTTGCCATGAGGTCTCTCCTCGGTCTGGAATGGCTTGGATACACGACCCAAATCATCCGGGTGTTTGAAAAAGTGTCTTAATTTATACAAACCTGTCATGATATCAACCGCCGAAACCCGGACTTTGGCGGTTTTTTGTCCGGTCGTTGGCCTGGGGTAAAAGCCGACTGAAGG
>JBFJXC010000365.1:0-4198 GCA_041623325.1 Lentisphaeria bacterium
CCCTCCCACTGCGCCGGGCACGGCCAGGTTGAAGAAAAAGCCGATCATGGTCAGTCGGCAGACGGCCGGCAGGGACAGCTTGATGCCCTGCACCTGCAGCAGCAGACGCCAGCGCAGCATGGTGACGCCCAAAATTAGGCCGTACAGAGCCAGGCCGAGCAGCAACATGCTTTTAAGGCTGTCCGACAGGATGGTCCCCAAATCTGCGCCGGTGGCCTGCAGGGTCAGGGAGACCAGCAGGGCGGCCAGGCCGAAGCCGAACGCGGCCCGCAGGGCGGTCTTCAGCCACTTGGGCAGGAAGGATCGGGGGGAAGCGGATTTCATGGGTAGCGCCCTTCCGGCGGTTATGAGGGTGATGAAAAAACAGTTAGGCGCGTTCGATCACCAGCAGGACTTCTTCGGCATAAAGATTGTCCTGGGCACCCAGGTCCCGCACGACGCCTTGGACAACGGCATAGCCACGCAGAACGCGAACACCCGCCTGTTCGGTCCAGTCCAGAAAGTCCTGAAGGGTCAGCAGGTGGATGTTGGGGGTGTCGTACCAGTTGTAGGGCAGGCCCTGGGTCACCGGCATGCGACCGCGGAAGCCCAGATCCATGCGGACCTTCCAGCAGCCGAAATTGGGGAAGGAGACAATGCCTCGCCGGCCCACACGCAAGACTTCGCCCAGAACCTTCAACGGGTAGTGCAGGGTCTGCACGGTTTCTTCCAAAATCACATAGTCGAAGCTGTTGTCGCCGAAGCCGGCCAGGCCGGCGTCCAAGTTGGCCTGGAAGACCGGGATGCCGTTGTGGATGCAGGTCAGAACCGCCTCGGCATCGACTTCCACGCCTTGGCCGCGCACCTGCTTGGCCTGGATCAAGCGCTCAAGCAAGGTGCCCGTACCGCAGCCCAGGTCAAGAACCGACGAGCCCGCCTCGATCTCGGCCTCGATGATCGCGTCCTGCCAGCGCTCGGGGGGCGCGGAGGCCTCCTCGGCCGCGCCGCGCCGCTGCATCAGCTCGACGACCTGATCAACGGTCAGGCCGGTGAAAGCCGGATCGATCTGGCCGTAGATGTTCTTGCCCAGCTCGTGGAGGAGTCTTTTAGCCTTGTGCATGGGGCGCCTCCGTCTTTATGTCGCTGGTTCTGGCGCTCAGGAAGGAGTGCAGCAGCCGGCTGACCTGTTGGGTCTCCACCAGAAACGCATCGTGTCCATAGCCGGACTGGACCTCCACGTAGGTGACCGGTCGGCCGGCCCCGGCAATGGCGTGGGACAGTTCGCGGCATTCGTTGGGGGGGTAGAGCCAGTCGGACGAAAAGGAGACGACCATCATCTCCGACTGGATGCGCTGGCAGGCCCGGGTCAGGTCCCCGTCGCCCCAGTCGGCGGCGTCGTAGTAGTCCATGGCCCGGGTTACCAGCAGATAGCTGTTGGCATCGAAGCGCCGGACAAAGGAACTGCCTTGGTAGTTCAGGTAGCTCTCCACCTCGAACTCCACTCCCAGGCCAAAGTCCGGTTTGGTCTTGTTGCGCAGACGCCGGCCGAACTTGCTGTGCATGGCATCCTCGCACAGGTAGGTGATGTGCGCAAGCATGCGGGCCGCGGCCAGGCCGCTGTCCGGGCCCTCCGAGCCGTAGTAGTTGCCGCCATTGAAGTTGGCATCGTGCATGATGGAGAAGCGGCTGACGGCGTTGAAGCCCAATCCCTGGGCCGACAGCCTGGCCGCGGCGGCCAGGATCACGCATTTGTTGACCCGCTCCGGATAGGCCAGCGCCCACTCCAGAGCCTGCTGGCCTCCGAGGGAGCCGCCGACCACGGCGTGCAGCTTGCCAATGCCCAGAACGTCCAGAAGCCGGGCCTGCAGGCGCACCCAGTCCCCAATGGTCACGATGGGGAAGGTCAGGGCGTAGGGTTTGTCGGTCTTGGGGTTGGTACTGGCCGGCCCGGTGGTGCCATAGCAGGAGCCCAGCACATTGGAGCAGACCACGAAGTAGCGGTTGGTGTCGATGGCCTTGCCTGGTCCCACAACCGTGTCCCACCAGCCTGGCTTGCGCTGCCGCCAGGTGCGGCCGTCGTGTTGTGCCTGGCGGTCCCAGCCGGCCACGTGGGCATCGCCGGAGAGGGCGTGCAGGATCAGGATGGCATTGTCCTTGGTGGCCGAAAGAGTGCCGTAGGTCTCGTATTCTACCTCGACCGGGCCCACCGATTCGCCGCAGTCCAGTTTGAAGGGAGAATGGGCCGTGAACAACTCGGCCTTTTGCCCTTGGGTCCAGCCTACCGAGGCCGGACTGTCCGGGGCATCGTGTTTTGGGGAAGTCGTGCTCACTCCCTGCTCCTTGTCAGAATCCTGAATCGGCATTCCTGGCACTGCCCACAAAAAAAGGGGCATCCGTTTTGGAAGCCCCTGCACTTTAACATGGTTTTTCGAGAAAGAAATGGCTGCCCGGCCTGGATTCGAACCAAGACTAACTGGATCAGAGCCAGTCGTGCTACCCTTACACCACCAGGCAACGTTCGTTCTCAACACCCCATAAAATATTGTCCCACCCGCCCAATGCAAGGCCAATCGCCAATTTCGCAAGATCGGCCCGAAAACCGTTTGCGGTTAATCCACTCCAATCGGTCCTTCATGTCCTCGTGTGAGGCTGAAGGCCACGTTCTGGGCCGGGTGCGGCCGATTGCCCAAGGTCGATCGTTTTTCTCGCGTTCGCATTTGACAAAGCACCCGGCCACACCTAATATGAAAACGTTTTCCCCATAACGATTTTTCATCGGGAGGCTGTGCATGCGAGTCGGAATAAAAGATGTGGCCCGAGAAGCCCAGGTGTCGATCGGCACTGTCTCGAAGGTGTTCAATGCCAAGAGCAGCGGCGCCATTAAGATTTCCGAGCAGACTCGCCAGCGTGTGCACGAGGCGGCCAGCAAGCTCAATTACACTCCGAACTACGGTGCGACTCTACTGCGTGGTCAAAGCACCAAAACCATCGGGTTCACGATCGCGCTGCCGGCGGAGCACAACCGCAGTTTTCTTTCCGACTACTCCAAACGACTACTGGACGGTCTTGGCGACGAGGCCTCCCGCAACGGCTATCAGCTATTGGTGGTGAACGACAAAGACTACCCGTACTACATGGACACCAACCGCATCGACGGACTGGTGGTGATCGGGTATTCACTGGACAACAATCCTCGCGAAAAAGAGATGTCCGCCATCTTTCAGCGCTTCAACGATGAGCAGTACCCCTATATCGTGATCAACAACTTGTTTGACAAGATTCCCATCCCTCAAATCAATGTCGACACTTTCTACGGAGTGGAACTGGCCGTGGAACATATTTTGAAAAAGGGTTATCGACACGTCGGGTTCCTGGGCGAGATCACCCCCAATCCCCAACGCCATCACACGGAAAGAAGCACCTTTTTGAAAGACCTGTTGAACCGAAACAACCTGCCCGTCGACGACCGAATATTCATCAATGGCACTGGCTCCGGCATCCCGGAAGTGCCGCGCATCGCTCAATACAGCCACGCCGACGGCTACCACGGCATGAACTACCTGCATGAAAACAAGTTTCCCATCGACTGCCTGGTCTGCGGTAACGACACCATCTCCCTCGGGGTGTTCAAGTACGCCCGCGAGCACAACATCAACATTCCCGGGGACATGGCGGTAATCGGCCACGACGACATCACCAATGCCGAATACTTTTCGCCGTCGATCACAACCATTCGCCAACCCTTGGAAGATTTCGGTCGCCTGGCGGTCAACTACCTATTGAAGAAAATGAGGAACCGGGACCATTCCGAGTCGTTTCTGATCAAACCGGAGCTGATCGAGCGAGAATCGGCATAGCGAAACATGCATGAACAAAGGAGAATGGGACACCATGAGAAAACAAACGTTCACGCTCGTGGAGCTGTTGGTCGTGATGGCGATCGTGGCGATCTTGGCGAGTATGCTATTGCCCGCCCTCGGCAAGGCCAAGGAGACAGCGCAAGCCGCCATCTGCATCAATAACCTGAAACAGATTGGGCTGTCCATGGACTTGTACCGCAACGACTACGACGATTTTTTTCCGCCATTCATCCTCGGGTTCAAGTTGCAAGTGCAACCCCTTTGCTGTTAATCTGAGTTCTTCCACTCACTGGGGAACTCGCTGCGCTCGTTCCCCTGGCTTCCGGCGTCGCGAAGCAGAGCCCGTCCCTCCGTAGGAG
>JBFJXC010000366.1:0-4164 GCA_041623325.1 Lentisphaeria bacterium
CGCCTCCACCTCCAGGCGCAGCGTCAACTCCCCTGCGGGACTGGCTTCCAGCACCTCCGCGGCGGCCAGGTCCAGGACGCATGTGCTTTCGTTCTCGGCGGCCAAGCGACCGGCGTCCACCATAAAACGCAGATCCCGCCGGATCGTCCAAGCGGTGCGGGAGGGGATGCGGAAGGCGGCGCTGGGGGAGCCGGAGTCGCGAGCGGGATCGGTGGAAGCGCTTGCCTGGCCAGCGGCCGCGTAGTGCCCGTCAAGGGGCAGAAACAGCTGGTCGCTGATCTCGTCCACGGCCATATCCTCGGCCGCGCGTTGCAGCAGGCGCTTCACAAACATCTGGGGCAGGCGTTTCATGGCAGCCAGGCAGGGCCGGTCGTAATGGCCAGCCAAGTCCTCCAGAGCGGCTAGGTATTGTTTGCGGGTCAAATCGAGAATGTTGGCGGACGGGATACTACGCCGGACCTGGGCGATCACGTCATAAATCACCTCCAGACGCTCCCCGGCACTCAGCTCGGCATTCTGGTGAAAGGCCGGCGGGGTCTCCTCGATGCTGGGGTTCCCATCCGCGAAAAAAAGCAAAAACGTCTGGATCGCGCCCGCTCCTTCCACTACCAGCGATGCCCCCATCTCGGACTCGTTCCAGACAAAGTAGCCGATACGGTCCCGGTCATCGACCAAGTCGAAGCCCTGGCCCGCGATCGCCACGGCTCCGCCCGGCACCGCAAACGGAACCGGCTTCTGAGACTCCTCCCAGAGTTCGTAGAACTGGCGGCTGATCACCAGCTCCGGGTTCACATCCCAAAGACGCGCCCCTTCCTCGTAGTAATGCTCAATCTTGTCCAGTTCCGACGACATGCGTGTTTTCAAGGCCTGTTTGGGGGAGCCGCGGCGTCTGCGAGAGGCAGCCAGCCCGGCATGCCTTGCCACCCTTCACCATTTACCACTCACAACGGACCGCTGACAACGGACCCTACTTCCCCTTGCCCACCAGACGCATTCCGTCCTCGCCGACCGTGATCGCCCCCTCCTTGTAGAGCCCCCCGATCACCTGCTTGAAGACCTTCTTGCTCATCTTGAAAACCGCTCGGATTTCGTCCGCGTCGCTTTTGCCATGATAAGGCAGGAAGCCGCCGGCCCTTTCCAGCGCCTCCAGCACCTGCGGCTTCAAATCCGTCACCGCCGCGTAGCCCGGCTTGCGCAGCATCAGATCCAGCCGCCCGTCCGGTCGGATCTTCTTGATATAGCCATCGCGCACATCACCGAAACGCAGCGGTTCGAACACCTCGCTGCGATAGAGAACTCCGGAATACTCGTTGTCGACCACCGCCATAATGCCCAGGTCCGTAAAGTCGTAGATCATCAACCGGACCGCCTCGCCCTCCTCCAGGCCCCGCGTGTCCTTGTTGAAAAAGGCATTGAGTCGGCTGGCGGCCACCACCCGGCCGCTTTGCTCGTCCAGGAGCACCCGCACGACGTAGGAGCGGCCTACCTCCATCTGGCGGTGCTGGCGCTTGAACGGCACGAACAGATCCTTGTCCAGCCCCCAATCCAGAAACGCCCCGAAGGCGTTGACATCCTTCACCCTCAGGCAGGCGAACTCGCCGACCACGGCCTTGGGGGTCTGGGTGGTGGCCACCGGCCGGTCTTCGGAATCGGTGTAGACGAAGACCTTCAGGCGATCGCCAACGGCCGTGCCTTCCGGCACGTACTTTCCCGGAAGCAGGACATCGGCCCCCTGCTCCGACTCCAGGTAAACCCCGAAATCGAAAATCCGGTCCACTGTCAACTCGTTGTAGGAACCAATGTGAAGCATCGTGTCTCGTTTCGATGTGGCCGCCGCCCGGCATAAAAAAGACTGACAATGTAAGGACCCATCCGGTCCGGGGCAAATCGGCGGCAGCTCAAACATCACTGAAGAATTGGAGTGGGGGGGGATGGAGTGCTGGAATTGTTGGAAGGAAAGGCAACTGCCCGGACCTTGTCGTTCCCCATTGCCGTATCTCAAACCTCGAAGGGAGAAACCTTCGACAAGAGGTTCACGACAAGGTCACATGACATAGTTGGTCCGCCGCAGTACCTTGTCGCTGTGAGGCTTAGAGGTGAAGTTCATCACCTTTTCCACCTTCACCAGCACTTGACTCTCCACCTGGGGGATAGGCTGTTCAGGCTCCATGACAGGATCATACCCATCCAAGACGCAGACATCCTCCACCTTCTGCGACACCCCAATGAGTTGGCACCCCGTATCCTGGACCGGATCCCAGACCACAATCGCAATGTTGCCGTTTTCAGCCAGGTTCGCGATCGTCCCCGGGCAAAACCATTCCTTGACAAGCACCCCGTTTCCGGAGGCCTGGATAACATTTCGTGCAATGGCGACATGCGGGATGCCCCGGGCATCAGCGGTGGCCACGGTGACATAGCCGATTTTGCGGGCCAGTTCGGTTGCTTGCTTTAAGACCTTGTCGTTCATGCGGCTTTCCTCCTCTGCTCCTGGCGCAGGATGTCCAGAACCTCATCGTCTTCGGTCTGATCAAAATCCGTATAAAACTGGCCCACCGCTCTGAAACAGGCCGGCGCCTTCAGGCAAACCAATTCATCCACCTGGTCGGCCATGCCGCGCATGTTCTCCTCCACCCCCACCGGGACAGCAACGACCAGACGGCGGGGACCTTCCGTTAATACGGTAGAGATGGCCGATTGCATGGTGGAACCAGTGGCAATGCCGTCATCCGTGACGATTACACATCGATCTTTCAGAGAGACCCGGGGCAATATTTTTCGGTACTGCCGAGCCCGGCTAGCCAAAACCTTGAGCTGTCGCTCTTTTTCCTTTTCCAAGTAGGCCTGATCTGCATAGACCATGGCAGCACGTTTCTCGTCCCAAAAATACGATCCTTCTTCGGAGACAGCGCCAATGGCCAATTCAGGATAATGGGGCGCTGCCAGTTTTCTGGTGAGAACCACATCCAAGTCTGCTCCCAACTCATGGGCAATTTCCCGGGCAACGACTACTCCCCCTCGCGGTATACCCAGAACAATCGTTTCCGCACCCGCATAATCAGTCAACAGTGCCACCAACAGCCTGCCCGCCTCTTGCCGATTGATGAAGGGGCGGTCATCGTGTGAAACAATCCTTAAGGCACCCATTTTTCCCGCTCCTAAAGTCTATAATATCAAATTAAGTATATTGGGAATTGAATACAAGAAGGCGACGGATGCCGACGGGCTTAAATAGGCAACATTATGGGGAAACCATGCGCCTTGCCTGGAGATTCGAAGCCATCCGGTCCCGTCTCCTAGGTAATCTTCTGTCGCTGCTTTCCTTGATTTACGACAAGAGCGGTAGAAAAGTCAATAGCGTAGGTGATACTCCAATTCCAAACCATTTCCGTATGAAACTACCAACCCTCATCCTAACAACCGCCTTCACAATGGGAAACGTTTGCCTGGGTACAGGCCTGTTTGTCGCCCCGAACGGCGCCGCCGGCAATCCCGGCACGTCCGCCCTCCGCTGCCCGGAATCCTGGAAGCACGCGACCACCTGCGCAAAACGGCGCCAGCAAGGCGGGGCAACCGACGACGTCCGCATTGTCATCCGCCAAGGAGACGACTTCCTCAGCGGCCCCGTCGAGCTCACCGCCGCGGACGGCGGCAGCGGCATGAAGCCCTAAAACCCCATGAAGAAAGGTACGCGCCTCTACCTCGAAACTCCTCGGAGAGCCCTGACCAAGCCGGGCGAATGGTTCCTGACCCGCACCGGAACCCTCTACCACAAGTCGCGCCCTGGCCGCCGATTCGCCGGCGCGGCTGCTCGGTTTCCTGCTTCGATCCAACCCTGGCCGGACCGCGCCACAACAGTCGAACCATCAGTAGCCAGGATGCTCCGGCTACTTCGGGGCCTACCCAAAACATACTCGGCCCAGCGGCGATCTCCTGGAGTCGGCACCAGAAGTAAGAGCATGACTAGTACCGACGGGCGGGAATAGGAATCGAAGGGAAACAGATCGATTTGATCGCGACGAATACAGTCCCTCCCCCCGAAATCTCCAATCACGATTGCGATTGGGAGCGCGATCAGGATTTATTGCCCTCCGAAACCTGAACCGCTGAAACCTGAACCACTGAAACCTGAACCACTGAAACCTGAACCACTGAAACCTGAAC
>JBFJXC010000367.1:0-4156 GCA_041623325.1 Lentisphaeria bacterium
AGGAACGCCACCGGGACCATCAGGCTCAGCAGGAGCAAAATGGCCAGAAGCATCGTCGTCCTGACCAACCAACATGTCACGGCAGCCGGCAAACACGCAGAGGCCCTCATGATCCCCCTTTCCAGATCCGCAGTCGACTTTCCCACGCCAGGCCTCGAACGCTGAGCAGCCTTGCTCGGGATACACATTGACGGTCCTAAGGCAGTGCAAGCCCCTTCAGGATTCCCCCGCCCCTTGCTGCCGCCAATAGGACATAATCAGTTGAGCCATGGGCAACTTGGCCATCAAGATGATGATGTCCGCAAGGGTGGAGTTCAGGACAACGGCCACCGGGGTGACCGGCCCCGTCCAGTGGGTGACCGAGTAGTAGGCCATGGCCACGGTGCCGATGATTACGGACGACAGATTGATCAGATAAGCCCAGGTGGCCGTTTTCCGATGGTTGAACATAAACGGCACGGCAAAGCTGGTCAGGATCCCGAAACCGGCCGCCAGCCAGTTTTCGGCTTCGCGCATCGGCGGGTGTATGCGCAAATGCAGCAACAAGCCACCGAACGACAGACAAAACAAGGCCACAATCGCTCCACGCACTTCCTTCTTGAACATCTTCCCTGCCCTCCTGCTAACAAAACCTGTGCCCCCCCCCTTCTTCACACCCTTAACGCTAGCATTGACCAAGTGTAATTGAAACCAATTCATAACCAGGCCAGACGAAAACACGCGGACTCAGGCTACCAACGGGTGGCTCTGCAATGTGGGACGCCGGCAGCTTCAAATGCCGGAACTACGGCAAACGCTAATCGGCCTTCCGCAATCAAGTTTCGCCGCCCCCTTGGGGAACACCACGCATGGAAAGGGAGATACGCCGGCGCTGGGCATCGACTTCCAGCACGGTCACCCGCACGCGCTGCTGCACCTTGACGATGTCCGAGGGATTGTTGACAAAGCAATCCGCCAGCTGACTGATGTGAACCAGGCCGTCCTGATGCACGCCGACATCCACAAAGGCGCCAAAGTTGGTCACATTGGTCACCACTCCGGGCAGTTCCAGTCCGGGGACGAGGTCGTCGATACTGTTGACCCCCTCCGCGAAGCTGAAGGCCTCGAACTGTTGGCGGGGGTCGCGCCCGGGCTTGGCCAGCTCGGCCAGAATATCATTCAGGGTGGGCAGACCAATGCTTTCGCTCAGATAGTTGCTCGGATCAATCCGCCGGCGCAAGTCGTCTCGACTCATCAGGTCGGCAACCGTGCAGTCCAGATCGGCGGCCATCTGCTTGACCACGCAGTAGGATTCCGGGTGGACGGCGCTGGCATCCAGCGGGTTGCGGGCGTCGCGGATGCGCATGAAGCCCGCGCATTGTTCAAAGGCCTTGGCCCCCAGACGAGGAACTTTCTTGAGTTCACTTCTGGATTTGAAAGCTCCCTGTTCTTCACGGTACGCCACGATATTGGCCGCCAGAGCGGGGCCAATGCCGGAGACATAGGCAAGCAGTTGCCGACTGGCGCTGTTCAGTTCCACGCCCACGGCGTTGACGCAGCTCATGACCACGTCGTCCAGCGCCTGTTTGAGCAGTGCCTGGTCCACATCGTGCTGATACTGGCCGACGCCGATCGACTTGGGATCGAGCTTCACCAGTTCGGCCAGGGGATCCATCAGGCGCCGCCCGATGGACACCGCCCCCCGCACGGTCAGATCGTAGTCGGGAAACTCTTCGTGGGCCGACGACGAGGCCGAATAGATGGAAGCGCCGCTCTCGTTGACCATCACGATGGGAAGCTGGCTTCCCAGCTTAAGCTCTTTCAGAAAGGCTTCGGTCTCTCGACCGGCCGTGCCATTGCCGACGGCGATGGCCTGGGGAGCATAGTTCTCGCACAGCTCCCGGACGGTTCGGGCGGCCTCCTCGCGTTTCTGAGGGAACTCCGGAAAGATGACCGTATGGTGCAACAGCTTTCCCTGTGCGTCCAGGCAAACCACTTTGCAGCCGGTGCGAAACCCAGGATCGATGGCCAGCACGGCCTTGCGGCCCAGCGGGCTGGCCATCAACAACTCCCGCAAATTCCCGGCAAACACCACAATGGCCTCCGCGTCGGCCTGTTTTTTGAGGGCGCCGCGCAATTCCGTTTCCAGCGAGGGGGCCAATAGCCGCTTGTAGGCATCGGCCACAGCCTGGGCCACCTGCCGCGCGCAGGCACTGGCATTGACCACCACGCGACGTTCCAGAAATTCGATCATCTCCTCCTGCGGAGGTCGCAAGTGGAGTTTAAGCACCCCCTCGTTTTCTCCGCGGAACATGGCCAGCAACCGGTGCCCCGGCGCCCGGCCCGCGGTTTCCTGCCAGTCAAAATAGTCACGGAACTTCGCCCCGGCTTCCTCCTGGCCCTTCACCACATGCGAACTAACCAAAGCGCCTCTGGCAAAACGGTCGCGAAGCGGGGCGCGCAAGGCGGCATCCTCGTTGATCCATTCGGCCATAATGTCCCTGGCCCCCGCCAAGGCCTCCTCGGCTGTCGACACTCCCTGCTCCGCAGAAACATAGGGACGGGCCTCGCGGTCAGGATCCATCTGACGGTCCTGCCCCCAAACTTTCTGAGCGAGCGGCTCCAAGCCCTTTTCCCGGGCGATTTGACCGCGGGTTCGGCGTTTGGGACGATAGGGCAGATAGACATCCTCCAGCTCCGTCAGAGTGAGAGCGTTTGCCATGCCGTGCTGCAGTTCCGGTGTAAGCAGGTCGCGTTCCTCAAGGGATTTGCAGATTGCCGCGCGCCGCTGCTCCAGTTCGGCCAGTTGAAGTCTCCGGTCCCGGATCGCGGCAATCTGCAGTTCGTCCAGCGAACCGGTCGCTTCCTTGCGGTAACGGGCAATAAACGGGACACTGCCGCCCTCGTCCAGCAACCGGGCGACCGCCCTCACCTGCTGGACACTCAGTTTCTGTTCGGAGGCGATTTGCGAAAGAGTCATGATCGTTACCTATTGTTTACCCCAGAGCCACACCGTCAGGGTGCGGGCTGCCCTCCCGATCAGCGGTCGCCGATGCCGACCTTCATCTCGTCGGAGTTGGCACGCAGTTCGGGCGCGTACATGGCAAAGCCCTTGGCCGGCAGGGCACTGAAGCGTCCGGGGATTTCGGCACGGAGCCGGTAGCTAAGACTGTGGCGGCCGCGGGCCAGACGGCGCACGAAGAAGGCGACCTTTTCATCGCGCAATTCCATATAGGCGCCCATGTCGTTGCCATTGTATCCGCTGCGCAGGTCGACGGCCTCGAAGCCGGCGGCCCTCATGTCCTCGAAAATGACATACTCGTAGTCGTTCTTGCTTTCGATCTCGAGTTCGATCTCGACCAAGTCTCCGCTCTTGAGGGCAGCGCCGCTGGGCAACTCGACCCGGCGGTACTTTTCGAGCTTCTGATCAAGGGCTTGGCCTCGGGAACCAACGACCTTGGTGGAAGCGTCGGTCCGCTCCAGCTTGTAGTAGCGGCGGTCGACCTTGATCTCCAGCCCCGCCCGGGTGATGAAGTCCTCCAGCGAGAAATAGCTCAGATAGGCGTTGAAGTAGAGCGGGCCGCTGCCGGTCTTGCGCAGCTCAATGCGATGCTTGCCAGCATCCACGGCCTGCCCCAGCAGAACCATGCTTCCGTCGAAGGTGAACAGATTGTCGCGGTTGATGGCGACGGTCTTGGCCTTGTGTCCGTCCACATAGATGTCCACGCTCATGTCGGGCTGGTCTTCGCCGCTGGCTTTGATGAAGTCGGCGAAGGCCTCGACGCAGTAGGCGGTGTCGCGGGTCGAATTCCAGTAGGTGGCATGCTTGCGGTTGTTGAGCAGGTACTTGACCAGGCGCGAGGCCCGCGCACTCTTGGGTTCGACCAGGCAGAGCAGCTTCAGATAGAAGGCCTGGAAGAGCGGCCCGTGATTGAAGTGCCGCAGGTGCGCCAGCTCGTGGCAGAGCGTGTTCACCAGGCTGGAGTACTTGAGCGGCCGCCCCGTGACGGCGTGGCGCAGGCGGATCTTGATGCGACCGTCCGAGTAGCAGATGCCGTAGCGACTCGTGACGTTGGCGCGCTCGGCTTCCAGCGAGCGATAGCGGAGCCGGAAGTGCCGGGCGATCCGCTGCCCGTCGCGCTCCAGACGCTGCATCAGCTCGGCGGCCGCGCGACGC
>JBFJXC010000368.1:0-4119 GCA_041623325.1 Lentisphaeria bacterium
GCGCAAGCTTCGGGATGAGGGAATAAGCGTCACCGACCTGGGAGTTCGGGGGGTGCGAGATGTGTTGGGGGTCAGACGCTTGCGGAGCCTGGCCCGGGATTTCCAACCCGATCTGGTCCATGCCTGGCTTTTTCACGCCAATTTGTTAGCAAGGTTGGTATTACCTCATGGGATGCCGCTGATCTGTTCGCTGCGGGTAGCCGAGCCGCGACGCTCCCACGTCTGGCTGGATAGGCTGACGCGGGGACGGGTGAGCCGCTACCTTTGCGTTTCCGAGGCGGTGGCGGCTTTTGCCATGGGCAGATTGAGAGTGCCGGAGGACAAGATCCGGGTCATCGAGAATGGCGTGGACGCGGAATTCTTTGCGCCCGCGCGGGCCCGCGAGCGCTGCCGGGACAAGCTGCGCGGGCTGTGCGTGGCCCGGGTGACGGAGCAGAAGGGGCTGGATATCCTGATCGAAGCCTTGGCCAAGCTGCCTGCCGATCTGTCATGGGAATGGCACGTGGTGGGCGAGGAACCCGAACCGGCCTATGCGGCCGCGCTCAAGCTGAAGGCGGAACAGCTGGAGGTTGCCGACCGCCTCCACTGGCATGGGGCCGTGCCCAGGCACCAGGTGGTGGCGTTCTATGCCCAGGCGAACGTGTATGGGCTGCCATCCCGCTGGGAGGGGCAGCCCAACGTGGTTCTGGAGGCCATGGCCTCTGCCGTGCCGGTGCTGGCGGCGGAGACCGACGGCATCGGCGACCTGTTGCGCGACCATCCGGATTGTCTCGAACTGGTAAGCCCCAACACGCCTGAGGGCTGGACTCGGGCCTTGGTCGATCTGTGGAACGATTCGGATGCCTGCGCCAAACTGAGGAAAACCGGTTTGGAAGTGGTGGCGACGAGAAGCTGGGACCAGGCGGTAGCTAGGCATCTGGAAGTCTATGCCGATGGGGTGCTGGGGGGGGGGCAGCATCCGGCCTGAGGGCTGAAGCCTGCCCATGAAAAGGAGGGTGGCTATGTGGCCTTCTGAATCCGCTGCCGCAGCATGGGTACCGACCAGTTCAGGAAATCCTGAAGAAGCAAAGAGGCCCAGATCATTAGCAAGACATCGATCAGCCAGCGATGCCGGTGCTGGGGTACGAAGACGAGGTTGACTGAAAACAGCATCAGGTAGCATAGCACATACAAGGGCTGTTGCCGTTTCCAGACGGCTAGTCCCATGCCCCCCAGTCCAAGGGTCAGAAGCAACGGCCCAAATTCGATGTTGGGTAGCAACAAAGCCGTATTCAAGGCCCCCCGGCCGACTACATAAAAAAGAAACGTGGCAGCCAATATCGTGGCTGAGGTCACGATGGCGGTTTGGCGGATGACTCCAGCCACAAGGCAGCCCAACACCAAACCGGTCAGTAGAAATGGGAGATCGTTGAAGTTGTTGACGCTGGGGGTTAGCAGAAGCTTCAGCTTGTAGAGCATGGCCACAATTGTGTTCACAGGATGTTGGATGATGTAGGCGATGGCTCGCTCTTTGTACAGCTGATTAACCTCGTGGTGGGACATATGCTTCAGCTCCGGTATTCGAGAATAGATGCCGTAGTCCACCCCGCAGCCCCACTTCCAAGTTGGGTTGTTGCCCAAATACAAGTGAATGCCCCCGTTGTCGGTCATAACCTGAAAGCGTCCAAGGTTGCGGAGATTGTGCAGCCCCCAAGGGAAGAGGATCACGCCGATCAGCGCGGCGAAACCAACCAGTTTGGGCAGTGTTCGTTTCCAGTGTCTGCAGCCGAAACCGTTGTCCCCATGCCAAATGCCCATGACGCAGGCGGGTAGGAGTAGGAGCATTTCCTCCCGGAAGCTGATGGCGAGCCCGGTTGCCACGCCCAGCAGAAGCCAGGTCCAGGGGCGATACCAGCGGTTGTACAAAGCGGCCATGATCACCACGAATAGAAAAATCGAGATGGTTTCGCGGTATACAATCGAGCATACAAAATGGAGGGGAGCATAGGAGGCGATGAGGAAGGCGGCAAGTAAGCCGCTTCTCCAATCGCGCATGTCGCTGACCCAGTAAAAAACCACGGCCACCGTCAAAGTCGAGAACAGGGCCTGCAAGGCCATGAAGGCAAAGAGCCAATTGTCTCCAAAGCCGCGCATCAACAGCGACAGATAAACGGGGAAGCCGGGAGGGAACATCATATGCGAAGGCTCGCCTGGTGCTAGATTGTACTTGCTTCTTTCCACTAGCGACGTGGCCAACGCAACGAAGATTGGGCTGTCACCCCCTTCGGTGTACGCATCCGGTCTGCTACGAATGGTTTCCCACTCGCTGAACACCAAAAAGCCGTACACCCAGATGGTGTAAAGCAACAGGCACACGAAAGCGACAAGGCGTCCGCGAGGTTTTTCTTTCATGGTCTGTATCCCTGTCTGGCGATTTCAGATTTCGAGTTCGTAAGATAGATTGCCTTCGACAGACTGCCTAGAGGGGGAACCCCAGAGAGTTGACGGCAACCTGAAGGGCGGAGAGGCGGCAATCCCTTGCCGCCAGCGCCCGCCGGGCGCGCCTCGATGCATCCGAATCAAAGTGTGGCGCTTTTTTAGGAGAATCGGGCGTTGACCCTGGAGGTGCGGCAATCCCTTGCCGCCAGCGTCCGCCGGAGGGGCAATTCAGGAGGCTAATCCATTTCAACCAGACGGCTCAAAAACGTGAAGAGGGCAGTGCTTAACAATGTCAAAACGACTCATCCAAAATTTTATTGAACTTGTGGTCCCCGTCGGCATTTCGGTTCTGTTGGCGCTGTGGCTGGGAGGGGCTTGCGGCTGGGGGGCGGACCAGTCCGTGACCTATCGGCAGGCACTGGATGTGATTCAGACCGGAAATTTCCCTTTTTTCGGACTGTTCAACTCGGTTGGCTTTCGCAATCCCAACGCGCTGGTGTTGCTGGCGCTGCCGTTCGTCTACTTGTTTCCGAATCCGCAGCATTTGTCGGTCGCTTTGGCCGGATGCCATGCGCTCGCGATCACGCTGTGCTATCGCCATTTGCTGGCAAGTTGGAACCCGACCGGGTCCAGGCTTTCGTATTGGCTGGGGGTGCCCCTGTTGCTCTGGGCCCCTGCCTTTTTCTACATGTCCCTTGATGTTTGGGCGCAAAGCATTTCGCAGACCCTGTTGTGCCTGCTGGTCACCCTGCTATGCACAAGCGGGCAGCGGCAAAGGCGGTCGGTCGACTTTGCCATCGGCTTTCTGTTGGTGTTTCTGCCAGCCGTGCATCTGGCTTTGGCCGTGATTGTGCCTGTTGGGTTTGTCGCCTTCTATGTTCAACGCAAGCCACGTTGGCCGATCGATGTGATGCTGGGAGGGTGTCTGGCCTTTGCCCTGACCTGGCTCCCCTATGTCTTGCTGATGTCGGACAATGCCATTTTATTGTTGGACCGGGTCCTGACCCGAAAGCATACCCCTACCCCCTTGTACCATGGGCTCCTTCCCTTTGTGGAATTGTTCAAACTCTTCTGGACCTGTCACGACCTTCCTCAGTCTCATTGGGGGATGTTGTCCTCAAAAACCATCACCGTTGTCCAAGTCGTCTCAGCATTCAGGACACTATTGCTGCTTACCTTTTTGGGCTGGCTGCTCTTTCTTGTTCGCAACGTTAAGCGCATCACTTTACCTCAGCGTGTTTTGGTTGGGTTTGCCGTCAGTTATCTTGGCATTTTTTCGCTCCTGGGTTTATTGGGCTGGGCACCCTATTCCGGACGCATCGATGTTGGCTTCATGTTCATTCAGCCTTTGGTATTGATCGGTCTTGCCGCGCTATTGGGACAGTTCCTGCCAGGGGTTTTGTCAACGTGGCGGGTTTCAAGGAACCTGAAGGTCCTCATGGTTGGTGCGGCAACCCTTCTGCAAACGGTTTATTTGATTTATGCCTCCCTATTGGTCCGTCGAGACGCCACCACCTGCGCCAAGTTCACCGCCTACGACATCCCGGTTGGCGAGAAGATGGCCGCGGTCATGGCGATTCAAAACGACCGTCATCACCAGGTTTTTCATTCGCCCGTCCGGGTGGCCTACGGGATCAGAGACTATGCCAAACACTTGGGATTCATTCTCTATTTTAACTACAAGGACATTCAGAATTTCTA
>JBFJXC010000369.1:0-4082 GCA_041623325.1 Lentisphaeria bacterium
GCGGACGCGGGTGCCAACCACATGTTCGGACTGACCCAGGACCGGGACCCCGCTCAGAATTGCCCCAAGCGCCTGGGATCGGCCGACGGCAAGGTCATGGCTCTTGAACTGTGCGCCTACGATGAACAAATGTGGCACTTCATCCACGACCTGACGATCCTGGACAGCCTCCGCAAGACCCTGCCCGCAAACCACCCGCGCCGCAACCGCATCCTCAAGGTGCTCAACCAGGTCATCGACCGCTATGCCGACGACCGCGCCAACGTGCCCGCCTGTCGCGAGCTGCTGGCTCCCCTCTCCGCCACCCCCGCCAACGCCTCGGACCTGACCGTGACCGGAGTCGGACACGCCCACATCGACACCGGCTGGCTCTGGCCCGTGCGCGAAACCATTCGCAAGTGCGCCCGCACCTTCGCCAGCCAGATCGCCAACATCGAACGCTACCCTGGCTACGTCTTCGGCGCCTCCCAGCCCCAGCACTACCAGTTCGTCAAGGATCACTACCCCGCCCTCTACGAGAAGATCAAGGAGGCCGTGGTGGACGGCAGCTGGGAACTGCAGGGCGGCATGTGGGTCGAGGCCGACTGCAACATCATCGGCGGCGAGTCCATGGTCCGCCAGCTCCTGCACGGCAAGAACTTCTTCCGGGACGAATTCGGACAGGACGTGCGCAACCTCTGGCTGCCGGACGTGTTCGGCTACTCCGCGGCCATGCCCCAGATCATGAAAAAGGCCGGCGTGGACTTCTTCCTGACCCAGAAGATCTCCTGGAGCCAGTTCAACGAGTTCCCGCACAACACCTTCAAGTGGCGCGGCATCGACGGCACCGAGGTGGTCACCCACTTCCCCCCGGAAAACACCTACAACGCCGAGATGCTCCCGGGTAGCCTAAACGAGGCCCAGTGCCGTTTCAAGGAGAACAGCTTCATCGGCGAATTCATGTCGCTGTACGGCATCGGCAACGGGGGAGGCGGCCCCAAGGAAGAGCACATCGAGCGGGCCCTGCGCCTGAAGGATCTGGAGGGATGCCCCAAGGTCTCCTTCGGTCGCTCTCAGGACTTCTTCGACCGCCTTCTGACCCAGACCGACGAACTGGAAACCTGGTTCGGGGAACTCTATCTGGAACTTCACCGCGGCACCCTGACCACCCAGGCCAAGACCAAGAAGGGCAACCGCCAACTGGAGCAGTCCCTGCGCAAGGTCGAGTTCCTCTGCTCCTGCCTGCCCCTGGATCAGTATCCCCAGAACGAGCTGGACGCGGTCTGGAAGAACCTGCTCATGAACCAGTTCCACGACATCATACCCGGCTCCAGCATCCGGCGCGTCTACCAGGAGGCCGAACAGCAATACGCCGATGGTCTGGCAACCTGCGAGGCTCTGCTTGCCAAAGCCGCTGACCAACTGCTGACCAAGAACGCCGACAGCCTGGTGCTGTTCAACTCGCTTAGCAATACCTACACCGCCCCGGTCACTCTGCCCGCCGACTGGAAAGGCTGCCAGGTAATGGATGAAACCGGCGCCTCCCTGTCCGTGCAGGACGAAGCAGACGGACCCGTGGTGATTGCAGACATTCCCCCCCTGAGTTTCCTGACCCTGAAAAAAGGGCCGGCGCTTGAAACCCAAGCCGCCGCCACCACCGGTCTGGTGCTGGAAAACGATTGGGTCCGCTACGAATTCGCCCAGGACGGCACCGTTCTACGCGCCTGTGACAAGGAGGCCGGAGCCGACATCCTCTCCGCCCCCGGCAACGTACTCTCGCTCTACGAGGACCGGCCCAACGACTGGGACGCCTGGGACGTGGATTGCTTCTACGAGGAGCAACTGCTGGAAACCGCCCGAGGCACCGAAGTCCAACCCCTTGCCGCCGGAGCGGTTCGCCAGGGACTGCAGTTCACCCTGGCAATCGGTGAATCCGCTGTCACCCAGAAGGTCACCTTGGCCGCCAACAGCCGTCGCCTGGATTTCGAGACTACCGTCGACTGGCGGGAGCGCCACCGCATGCTGCGGGTGGCCTTCCCCACCACCGTCGTGGCCAGCCAGGCCAGCTTCGACATCCAATACGGCACCGTGAAGCGCAACACCCACCGCAACGACCAGTGGGACATGGCCAAGTTCGAGGTCGCCGCCCACAAGTACGTCGACCTATCCGACCACGACTACGGCGTGGCTCTGCTCAACGACTGCAAGTACGGACACAAGGTGCTCGACGGCGTGCTGGATCTGAACCTGCTGCGCTCGCCCACCTACCCGGACCCGGACGCGGACCGCGGCATTCACACCTTCACCTACTCCCTGCTGCCGCACGCCGGTTCCCTAATGGAGTCGGACGTGATTGCCGAGGCCTCCATGCTGAACACCAAACCCATGGTGTTCGACGGCTACGCCGCCGGCGTCGCCGCCCTGCCCTGCTCCCTGGAGTCCGAGGGCATCAGCCTGGAAGTCCTCAAGAAAGCCGAGAAGGAGGATTGCCATGTGGTCCGCCTGGTGGAGACCAAGGGACGTTGTTCCAAAGGTGTGCTGACCGTGGCGCACACCTCGGCGAAGCTGGTCGAGACCAACCTGATGGAGTGGACCGAGGAAGGCAGCCTGCCGTGCGACAAGCCGGTGGCGATCACCCTCAAGCCCTTCGAAATCCGCACGTATTTGGTGAAGAAATAATAACCTTGGCTGCAAGCCAATTTCACCTTAGCCTGGGGTAAGCGTAGCGCCACCCCAAGTATGAGTCTGCCCTAAAAAGTCCGTTGGCCAAAGGACTTTTTAGGGCAGACTCAAGTATTAAAACCAAACCGTTGTTCCCTATCGAACCTTCCTGGTTTGGAATCTCTTTTCTGACAACGTGTTACGCATTAATTTGTTCGGCGTTCTGCGTTGGATGTTCGATGTTCGACGTTCAACCGCGCTGAGTATAGCCTGGCTCTTTTCTTAGCGCTTATGGGGCGTTGCCCCAGGCTAAGGTGAAACTGGCTTTCAGCCATCGCCCAAACACAGATCGCGAGACCGGCGGCTGCGCTGCAGGCAACAACACATTGTGCCCTGAGCTGAACTGGCGAAACGGCCGAAAACTCAACGTCGATCACGAGCGCGATCACGATTTTCTGAACCACTGAACCACTGAAACCTAAAATGCCCCCCACCCTCCGCGACATCGCCAAAGCCTGCGAGATGGACGTTTCCACCGTCTCCCGGGCCTTGCGGGACGACCCCAAGGTCAAGCCCGCCAGCCGCGAGCGTATTCAGGCCGTGGCCCGGCGCTTGGGCTACCAACCCAACCTGGCCGCGCGAATGCTGGTGGCCGGAAAAACCCATACATTCTGGTTGATTCTGCCCGGCTTCACCAACCCCATCGAACAGCAACCCGCCCAGTTCGCCGCCAAGGAACTGGCCAATAACGGATACGACCTGCTGACCGCCCTCCACCACGGCGACGAAACGATCTTCCGCCGCCTCGTCGGTCGTCTGACCCAGGGCGTGACCGACGGAGCGTTCATCATCCCCCGCGGGCAGGAGGACCCGGCCATTCTGGAACCGCTGCTGAAAAGTCGCTACCCGCTCGTGCTGCTTGACCGCGGCATCGATGGGCTCGACGCCCCCCTGGTCACCAGCGACAATGCCGCCGCCAGCCGGCACCTGGTCCGCCTCTGCCACCAGGCCGGCTGCCGCGAATTCGTCGTCCTGCACGGCCACTTCAACTCCGCCGAACGCGAACGCCTCCGAAGCGCCTGCACCGAAATCGAACGCCTCGGCTGCCCCTATCTCCTGGCCAACGACTTCGAGCAAAAGCCTCTGCCGGCTTTCAGAGAGACCAAGATCGGCATCCTAAGCTCCTCCCAGGGGCAAATCGCCGACACCCTCTCCCGCCGACCCGATGCCTTCGAATCCGTCGAGACCGTCTTCGCCGTCTACGACGCCTGGATCGGCGACTCCTCCCCCGCCCACACCGCTTACGTGGCCGTCCAGGACTTCGAGGCCATGGCCTCCCAGGCGGTGCAGACCCTCCTGCAGATGACCGAATCCGGCCACTGGCCAACCCAACCCGTCAAGCAAGTCCCCATCCGCGACTACCTCACCGTCCAGACAGTCCC
>JBFJXC010000370.1:0-4057 GCA_041623325.1 Lentisphaeria bacterium
ACCCTAATATACTGCACCCCAACAGGTAATGCACTTATCCAGAGGTGTTTTCCCGCCTTTTTGTCACGGATTCAGGTTCTTGTCAGATACCAAGGCAGAACTTCGACGTTCCTGAGACGACAATGCACATATTCAGGCGGTCTTTTCCCTTGCCAAATGCCGCCACCGCCGCATATTGACTCCCCTGAACACTGAACACTAACACACCGAGCCCAACTATTCGATCACAGAGCGCGATTATCCGCCTCATGAGAGCCACTGGGAAACCCAGACACCCATGAATGAGACCAAATCGCATGCCAACGGTGTACGGGCGGGGACGCCCGTACTACTGAAGCTAAAGTACTGCGGTCGTCCCGGCCGCAGAAAGTAGGTCTCATACAGGGCGGACGATCACGATTTGTCCCTGAACTACTGAAACCTGAACACCTGAAACCTGAACACTGCCCACTCATGCCAACGATCTCGGTCATCACCCCGGTTCTCAATGCAGAGCGCTTCATCCGCCAGACGGTGGAGAGCGTTCTGGGCCAGCGCGGCGACTTCGAGCTGGAGTACATCGTCCGCGACGGCGGCTCGACGGACGGGACTTTGGCTATTCTGGAGGAATATCGTGACCACTGCCGGATCGTCTCGGAACCGGACGGCTCGCCACAGGCGGCCATCAATGCCGGCATGGCGGCAGCCAGCGGGGACATCCTCTGCTGGCTCAACGCCGACGATCTCTACCGGCCCGGCACCCTGCAGAGGGTGGCCGACACTTTCGCCAACCACCCCGACAAGCTCTGGTGCTACGGGCGCTGCTCGATCATCGACGAGGCTGGCCGCGAGATCCGCAAGCCGATCACCTGGTACAAGAACCTGCTGGGCTTCGTCTACAGCCGGAACTGGCTGCTGTGCGAGAACGTCATCAGCCAGCCGGCCACCTTCTGGCGACGGGAGCTGTGGGAACGGTGCGGCGGCCTGGACACGTCGTTGAAGGCGGCCTTCGACTACAAACTGTGGCTGCAGCTGTCGGAGCGCTCCCCTGCCGCACCCATTCACGCCACCCTGGCCGATTTCCGACGCCACGCCTGTTCCATCAGCGAGAACCACACCCGGCAGCAATTCGACGAGGAGCTGGCCCTGGCCAAAGCCGCCGGCAACCACCTGCATTATGGGCTCCACTGGCTGAACCGCGCCAAGATCCTGGCTGCGTACCACCTGCTCAACCACTAAATGAACACATCCCAACGACAGACCGGCAGGACGTTCATCAGCGGCGTGGCGCTTTCAGGAGCCGCCATGGTCCTGTTGGGCGTGTTTAATTACCTGACCCGCCGGCTACTGGCTCTGAATCTCCCAGCGGACGCATACGGTTTCTTCTACAGCGCCCTTGCGGTGGTCGGAATCATCATGACCCTGCTGGACCTTGGACTGGGACAGTCACTCGTGGTCCTCGTGGCCAGATACCAGGCTTCGGACACCCCTGAACGGGTTTCCCATATCTTCCGCAGGATTCTGGTCATCAAAGGTCTTGGCGCGGCCCTAGCGGGCCTGGCCCTGATGCTAGCCACCCCCGCTCTAACGCGCCACTTCTTCCATTATCCCGCCGGAGGGGCCGTGCTCACCACCCTGGCCATGTACATCTTGGTTGCCACTTCTTGCGGCACGCTGCTCAGCGCTTTCGCCGGCGTGAAGGACTTTACCGCCCGCAACCTCTGTCTGGTTGGCCAAGGCATGCTGGCATTCCTCATCTCGTATCTGACCCTGCCGCTTCTGGGCAGTGCCGCCCCCGCCGTCGCCTACCTTCTGGCCAGCGTGATTCCCGTGGCCCTGGCAAGCGCCTACCTTTACCGCCGCCACCCCGTCTTCCGTGCGCCGACCACTCCCCAACCCCAAGGCCTTTTTCGTGAAATCTGGTTGCTGTCGCGCTGGGTGACCATCGCCGTGACGGGGGTCTTCATCATGACCAACTGCGACACCCTAATGCTGACCCACCTCAAAGGATTGGGCGCGGTCGCCATCTACAACGTGGCCATCCCCATTCTTCAAATCTTCCTGGTTTTGCTGATCATCCCCTCCGTGGCCACGCCCCTGGTCACCGAACAATGGCAGACCGGCAACATCGGCGAGATCTCCCGCCTTTGCCGCCTGGTTGTCACCTGCCTGGTCCTGGGCTGCGGCGCCATCTTCCTGGGCATCGTCCACCTGGCCGCCCCCATCCTCACCATCTTCGCCGGCGGTCTGATCTGCATCGTTCTCTCCAACTTCTACAGCGGCCTGGCCATCGCCACCGACTGCGCCCGGCCGGGTGCCCTGATCGTAGTCGGAGGCGTTGTCTTCAACCTGGTCAGCAACCTGCTGCTCATCTCGCGCTGGGGGGGAGTCGGCGCAGCCGCCGCCACCGTCCTAAGCCACGCCCTTATCGCGACAGGCTCCTACCTCGTGCTGCGAAAACCGCTGAGCCTGCGCCTTCCACTAGGCCTCGCCGCCTGGACCGCCGTCAGCATTGCCCTCTGCCTCCTGGGCCACCGTATTCTGGAAACGCATCTGGCCAACCCAATCCTCTCCACCGCATGTTCCCTCGCCCTCTACTTGACCCTGATCCACCGACCCCTCGCCCGCCAACTCCAAGACATCAGCGCCTTCTATCGACCGCGCCAGGGGACGGGCAACGCATCTGCCGGCAATGGAAGTCTCGAGGGCAAACGTATCCTAATCCTCTTCCCCCACATGGTTCAATTCGGTGGTGCTCTCAGCTACACACTACAAGTGGCCAAAGGGCTGCGGGAACGCGGATCAGAAGTGGGAATCCTGACCATGTGCTATTCAACGACCATTGAACCCCCTGAGGACATCGAGGTACAAACATTGGTTGGCCCTCTCACCTCCTCGCTTTTCTACTGGGCCCTGTTCCCCTATTGGCAATGGCGACTGCACCGGGCCATTCGCAACTGGCAACCGGATGTGCTGCTTCCCCAAGTTTTCCCGGCCAACTGGTGGGGATGGATTTATAAGTGTCTACACCCAAACGCGAAACTAGTCTGGGTATGCCACGAACCCTCGGCCTTCATCCACTCCAAGGCATGGATCAAAGCCCTGAAACCGCGCTGGAAATCGTGGTTGGGACTGATTCTCCGCCCCCTTTTGGCCCGCATCGACCGCACGCTCGCCCAATACTCCGACGCCATCGTCGCCAACAGCCAGTTCACCGCCGGGGCCTGCCGCGACATCTACGGCATCGAACCCGTTGGCGTGGCCTATCCAGCTGTCGACCATGCTGTTTTCCATCCCGACCCGGCCGTGACCAAGCAACCGCAGCTCGTTACCGCCGCCCATCTCTCCCGTTTCAAGAACATCGACTTCCTCTTGAAAGTCTTCGCCCGCACCCAGCAGGCGCATCCCGACCTGTCCTTTGTAGTCGTGGGCAGGGGTGAGGCCCGCGAGGAACTTCGGCAACTGGCCTTGGATCTCGGCATCGCCGACCGCGTCACCTGGAAGGAAAACCTTCCCGCGACCGAACTGGCCGACCTCTACCGCTCGTCCCTATTGTTCATCCACGGCAGCCGCTACGAACCCTTCGGCATGGCACCGCTCGAAGCCATCTCCTGCGGAACCCCCGTCCTGGCCCACGCCAGCGGCGGCCCAAAGGAATTCGTAAACGAGACTAACGGCGCCCTGATGGACACGGTCGACGAGACCGAATGGAGCCAAGCAATTGAACGGCTCCTGAAACTAAACGAGCCTCTCCCCGCTCAAATCGCTCGCACAACGGCTTCGTTCACGTGGTCCAATACGACAGCAGCCATAGCTCAAGCGCTCAACTAAACGGATAGACCCGTCGTCGTAGATAATTCATGGAAGTATCCATGAACCACTTGTAGAAGAAACGGCGATCCGCAGAGATACTGGGACTCATCGTGCTTGGATGTGTGATATCTCCTATGTTCTCCACCGGCATTGCGGACATGAATGACTTCCCAACCGTATTCGTGCCTCCTCCGAACCCGATGTTGCTGACCAGGTTCCTTTGAGGGATAATGGACAGACCGTTCTGTACGAGAACGCTGAACCA
>JBFJXC010000371.1:0-4021 GCA_041623325.1 Lentisphaeria bacterium
CAAGATCGACGGGGCCAGCGGCCTGCCGACCGGCACAGCCGAGGAGATGATCGGCTGGTATCAGGAAGTCGCCTGCCACATCATGCCGGACTCCTGGAAGCGTGGCAAACTGGCCAAAGCCGACGCCGTGGCCTTCGTCCGCTACGACGCCTACGACACGCAGCACAAGCTGCCGTCCGGCGTGGCCCGTACCCCAGGCACGGACCACGAGGAGTGGACGCTGGGCCTCAGCTTCTTCCTGACCCCCAACTTCGTGGTCAAGGCCGACTACCAGTACCTGGACAACGACGCCAACGACAACAAGGACAACCAGATCAATCTGGGGGTCGGCTTCCAGTTCTAACCTGAAACATTCATGAGTAGAGTCCGCCACGCCCCCCCTTACCAAAGGGCCTGGCGGACCTTCTCCGACCTTTTCGGCCTGTGCGGCTGGGTCGTTTCCAGCAGGAGTCTTTCCATGTCAACCAGATCCACAACGGCGCTGCTGAGCCTGCTGGCGATCCTCGCCATCTCAGGCGGTGCCGCGTTCGCCCGCAGTCCGAACCTGAAGACCGCCATCACGGTCTTCCCGGAGGCAACCTCCCTCACGCCCCTGCCCATCCCAGGCCGCCCCCACCCAATCCAAGACCTTTACATGGCGGCCAACTCTTCCGGCCTTCTCGGGTACATCGTGGACATCCGCTCGGCAGCCAAGTCCGGCCCCTTCACTGTGCGGCTATTTCTAACCAACGACCTGACGATCCTCGACACCCAGATCACCAGCTACCGTGGCCAACATGGTCGGGACATTCGTCGGCCCAGCTTTCTTCGGCGTTTCACCGGCAAATGCGCCAGGGATCCGCTTCGGATCGGGGAGGACATCGATGCGGTCAGCGGGGCCACCATTTCATCCGGCGCCATGGCCGACAGCATCCGGCGCGCTCTGGACATCGTCCCCAATCTTCTTGAACACTAACAACCCAAATCGCTTGCACTCTCCGATTAATGGTCTATTGGAAACCCTGAGCACTGAACCCCACATCGCACCCACGATCAGCCACCATGACCAACACGACCTGCCGAGACGGCTGCGGAGCCTGCTGCATCGCCCCCTCCATCACCCAGCCTTTTCCGGGCATGCCGAACGGCAAGCCTGCCGGCGTGCCCTGCGCCAATCTGGAACCGGCAACCAAGCGCTGCCGCATCTGGGAAACGGCCGACTATCCCAATGTGTGTAGACACTTCAAACCCGAAGCGGCCATATGCGGCAACTCTGCGGAGGAGGCGCTGCGCATTCTCGAAGATTTGGAAAAGCGGACATCATTTTCACGAACCGGGTCTGCACTGGCCAATGGTTGACTGACCCAACGCCCAAGGCACCGGGCCTGCATGGCATCGTGCTGTCCCATGCCTTGGACACCGTGACCAAACAGTTCAAGCGCTATTGGGCAAGCCAAGAATCGCCCAAACTGCCTCCGCTCGTTTTTCTCCCACCTCACCCCGCAATGGCCACCCGCCTCCCTTAGCTTTCAACTATCACCTCTCCTGCCTCGAGGTCCTCCCTCAAATCATCATAGAACCGCGCCTGGCTGGTCATGATATAGGGCCAGACCCAGAGAAATCCAATCCCCAAGGTCAGCAGCGCCAGCAGCGACCAGCCGATGAAGCGGCAGTGCAGACAGAAAAGCCTCCATTTGGCACCCCTCATCATCTCCTTGCTGCGGGTGATGGCTTCCATAGGACCAAGCGAGGGATCGTCGACCAACAGGAAAAAGGTCATCGAATAGGCGTAGGCCGCCAGGATGCCTGGAATAATCAGCAAGAGCCCCCACAACACGATGAAGATCAGCATCAGCAGATAGGCGCCGGTGGCGGTTCCGAAGCGCTGGAACCCCTGCACGATCTGGGAAACAGAAGGATTGCCACGCCGCCCCAGGGTCAAAAAGAACAAGGACAATCCCAGGGAGAAAGGCCCGGTAATCAGCAGGGAAACGATGGCACTGCTGTGATCGGGCAGTTGATTGACGACCATGGAAACGACAAACCACAACACGCAGATTCCGACCGCGCTGCCCCAGTGCCCGGCCAGGGCACCCCGGGCCTGAGCCATCAGCTCGGCATTGGGCACCCCCTCGCCCCTCGAGACCTTCGACACGGCGCCGGCCGGGAAGAGTGCCGGAAGCATAACCGAAGCCTCGGCCCACTGGTCGCCCATCGACTCGTTCCAGACCAGATCGGCAGGTTGCACCTCGCCCCGTTTGATCAGATCGACCAGTTCCTGGACTTCGATCGGACCGACCTGCTGCTCACCCTTCACGTAGTACCACTGCATCGTCTTCTCCCTTCATCTGATCTGATCAGGCACCCCCTGACCTTATTTCCACTCCCACGTCGGCAACCATCGGACCTTTCGTCCCCGGCTTGTCGGCACCCTTGGGAGTAACCTTCACCAGACGGCCCTCGACATCAACGGCGCGGCCATCAAACTTGCTATTTCCGGGCGCTCCTCACAAAAAATCCTAGATGGACAAACAAAGCGGTTGGCCCGTGGCGTCGCAATTCACTTCGGAAAGCCGTCTGGCAAGTTCCTGCTTAGCCGCCGCATCGCCGTGCACCAGTCGCACCATAGCCGGTCGATGCCGCATGCGTTTGACAAAACTCAACAGGTTTGCCTGGTCGGCATGGGCCGAATAGCCACTGATGGTATGCACCCCGGCGGCAATGGTCTGACGGCCGTTGGGCAGATCCACATAGCCACCCTGCGGCCCATATTGCTGGATGGCGCGACCGCAAGTCCCCCGAGCCTGGTAGCCCACAAAGACAATGTCCGTGCGCTTGTCCCCGATCAGCGCCTCCAAGTAATTCACGATCCTGCCCCCGCTGCACATGCCGCTGGCCGCCAACACGACGCAAGGCCGGGCTGTCTTCTGCAGGTAGCGCACCGTACCCAAATGGTCGGCGTGGGCATCCACCGTGGTCAATTGCTCGAATGAAAGCGGATGTCTCCCCGAGCGCAGTTTGCGGTGCGCCTCGTTGTCCCAATACAATTTGAGTTGGCGGTAGACCTCGGTAAAGCGGCTGGCCAAAGGCGAATCGACCACAATCTCCAACTCGTTCCAAGGCAGATCCCTTGCCGCGGCCGTGTTGGCACCGGCATGGATCAACTCCTCAAGCTCGTAGAGCAACTCCTGGGTGCGGCCGATGCTGAAGGCGGGAATCAGAATCACCCCCCGGTCGCGCAAGGCCCGCTCAATCACCCGCTTCAGAGTCGCACGGCGTGCACGCCGGTCCTCATGAATCCTGTCGCCGTATGTGCTTTCCAGCACCAGCACATCCGCCCGGTAGGGCGAACGCGGCGCCGGCAGCAACGGCGAGTAGGGAGCGCCCAGATCCCCGGAAAAGACCACTCGGCGGTCCGGCCTTGGGCCTGTTGCGCAAATCCTGCATTCCACGTAAGCCGAGCCCAGAATATGTCCCGCCGGCTTGAGTTTCACGGACAGTCCGCTCCCCACCTCCTGCCAACGACCATAAGGCAATGGCACGACCTGGCCTTTCAAACGCTTCAACACTCTGGAGACCAGGCCACGGTCCCGACTAACCCCCACCTTGACGGCGTCCTCGATCACCAGGGGCAGCAGCAGTGCCGACGGCTCGCTGCAGTAGATCGGCCCCTCGTAGCCGGCGGCCAACAGATACGGGATGCGTCCCACGTGGTCCAAATGCACATGCGTCACCACCAGCGCCCGGATGTGGGCGATCTCGAAGTCGATCTCCGGACTGTCGCTTGCCCCCTTCCCGGACGTCTCCGAACCTTGGAACAAGCCACAATCCACCAATATGCCAAAATCCGTGCCCAGCCGCAGCTCGTGGCAGGATCCCGTCACCCCCTCGCCCCCTCCATGATGAATGATCTCCAGACGGTCCTTCATGGCTCAAACCAACTCCCGGATATACTTGCTTCGCAGCAGCCGCCAGAACACCACCAGAAAGGCGGTCAACGGAATGGCCAGAACCATGCCGGCAACCCCCCCGAAGACGCTGC